>CAXNIK010000021.1:0-20985 GCA_964202115.1 Burkholderiales bacterium | reverse complement strand
AATCCACATACTCGCCGTTGACGTTCAGGTCCATGCCGCGCAGGTCCTGTCGCACGGCGTTGAGCGCGACCTGCGGAGTACGGGCGTAAGGCGTCACCACCGGGCTGTTGGGGTCCTGCAGCGTCTGGAATTTCTGTACCCGCAGCGTGGCGCCGTAGGTGCCGTTGTCCCACCAGCTGCCGTTGTAGCCGAGGAAGCCTTCGCGCAGCAGGTTGGTCTGCGCCGTCAGGTTGATACGGCTGGACAGATCGCGGAAATAATTATCGTCACTGACCTTGTTGACATTCAGGCCCCCAACTAGATTTCCGCTGACGTAGTTGTGCGTCAGCGTCAGCGCCGAGCGCTGGCGGTTGAGAATCTTGTCGTCAGGCAGCACCTCGAAGCGGAAAGTGCCGGCATAGCTGGGCTCAAGGTAGCGGAACTCCCCGTTGGCCTGTGCCCCGCGCTTTTGCATATAGCGGCCCAGCAGCGTGAAATCCATGTTGGGGGCGATGTTCAGGTAGTAGGGAATAGCCGCTTCCGGGCCACCCTGGCTGGTGCTGCCCAGGTGCGGCGGCAGAAAGCCGGACTTGCGCTCGTTATTGAGGGAGAAGCTGAGCCATGGCGCGTACAGCAGCCGGGTGTCGAGAAAATACAAGGAGGCATTCCTGGCGACACCGGTGTCCCGCATCATGTCCAGGTCAAGCTCGCCAACTTTCAGGTACCAGCCTTCGGTTCCCGGCTTGCAGGTGGTGAAAGTGGCATCCTTGAGGTGGAAGCGCTCCTCGCTCCGAAACTCCATCAATTCGGCGCTGCCGTGACCTGTAATGACGGTCGTGGTGCCGGTTCGGGTTCGCGACAGGGAGTACCGCGGCTTTTCGAACTCGCCGGTGCCATTATTCATGCGATAACGCAGCGCCGGCCCGGAAAGACTCGCTCCCGGCCGCTCAATCAGCACGTTGCCGCGCGCCTGGACTTCCTCGCTCTCGCTGCTGTAGCGCAACGTGTCGGCGCCAATATAGACCTCGCCCCTGCGAATCTCGGCCCGGCCGCTGGCCAGCACCTCCTTGTCGGTGGTGCCCTCGATCCGGTCGGCGGAAATTCGGGCAGGCAGACGGAATCCGGGCGAGCCATCCTGAGATGCTCCGCTCGCAGGCTTGCGCGCGGCGCCTCCCCCAGCAAAAGGCTGTGCATCCGCACTCCATGCGCTGGCAGACAGCAGGCTTGCAGGCGACAACAGAACAATCGCGAGCGCCATCGGGCGCGTACGGAAGGGCATGGGGAGTTTTGAATTGATGTGTAAAGCCGGATGCTAAAATCGCACAATTCTCTGACTAAGGCAATCGTGACAGGCTCATGGTGACAGACGGCGCGGCAGATACGCACGCGCAAAAGGATGCACTGCGGGATGCACTGCGGGATGCACTGCGGGATGCAGCGCGCAGCGCGCAGATGCGCAACTGGCTCACCACCACGCTGGGCAACAGCGATTGGAGCCTGGCCCCAGCCTCCAACGACGCCAGTTTCAGGCGTTATTTCCGCATTTCCGGCCGATTCCCGGACAGACAAAGCTCGCTCATCGTCATGGACGCACCGCCGGACAAGGAGGACTGCCGTCCTTTCGTGCAGGTCGCCGGCTTGTTTGCGCAGTCCGGGGCAAATGTCCCGGCGGTGCTGGCCCAGGACCTTGCCGGGGGTTTCCTGCTGTTGTCTGACCTGGGCAGGCTCACCTATCTCTCGGCCCTGCAGTCAGGCGCCGATCCGGACCCGCTGTACCGCGAGGCCATCACCGCCCTCATCGCCATACAGAAAGGCGGAAAGCCGGGCACGCTGCCGGAGTACGACCGCACCCTGCTTGAGCGCGAACTCATGCTGTTTCCGGACTGGTTTGTGGCGCAGCAGCTCAAGCGCACCCTCAGCGACGCACAGCGTCAGACATTGAAGCAGGCCTTCGAAGCCATACTGGCCAACAACCTGGCCCAGCCGCGGGTGCATGTCCACCGCGACTATCATTCGCGCAATCTGATGGTCACAACGCCCAATCCGGGCATTCTGGACTTCCAGGACGCGGTATACGGCCCCATTACCTATGATCTGGTGTCACTGCTGCGCGACGCCTATATTGCCTGGCCAGAGGAACGGGTCATCGACTGGTGTGTGCGTTACTGGGAAGGCGCGCGCAAGGCCCGCCTCCCGGTGGCCGCCGACTTCGCCGATTTCTACCGCGATTTCGAGTGGATGGGCGCGCAGCGCCAATTGAAGGTGGTGGGCATCTTCGCCCGGCTGTGCCACCGTGACGGCAAGGACGGCTACCTGCGCGACCAGCCGCTGGTCATGTCCTATTTGCGCAGCACCTGCGGGCGTTACCGCGAGCTTGCGCCCCTGGCGAGGCTGCTGGATGAGCTCAATCAGACCGCAACTGCCTCCGGCTACACGTTCTAGCGCATGAAAGCCATGATCCTCGCGGCCGGACGCGGCGAGCGCATGCGCCCGCTCACCGACCACACGCCCAAGCCGCTGCTGCAGGTAAAGGGCCGTCCCATGATTGAGTGGATCATCCAGGGCCTGGTTGGCGCCGGCGTGCGCGACCTGGTGATCAATCACGCCCACCTGGGGTTTCAAATCGAGCAGGCACTGGGTGATGGCTCCGGACTGGGGGCCTCCATACGATATTCCGCCGAAAGCGAAGCGCTGGAAACCGCCGGCGGCATAGCCCGCGCGCTGCCGCTGCTGGGAAACGATGCCTTCATCGCCGTCAATGGCGACCTGTGGTGCGACTACGACTTCTCCCGTCTCGCAGGCCGTGAGTTGCATTCGGATCTCGCCCACCTCGTGCTGGTGCCCAATCCGCCGCATCATCCTGGGGGCGATTTCGCCCTGAACGGCGACCGTCTCGCCTCGCGCGGCGATGCCATCCATATGCATACCTTTGCCGGCATCGGCCTGTACCGTCCCGATCTGTTCAAGGACATCACCTCCGGCCACAAGGCCCCGCTCGCGCCGCTGCTGCGCGCCGCCATGGACCGGGAACATGTCAGCGGCGAACTGCACCAGGGCGTGTGGCAGGATGTGGGCACACCGGAGCGCCTCGCCGCGCTGAACACCACAAGCTAGGAACTCGATCACCACGCCAACTTGCCCCTGCGGGCGCGCGGCGTGACAATGCCCATATGAACGCACCTCTTCCCCTGACCGACTTTGCCTCCCGCCGCGCCGAATTGGCGCAGCGCATGTCGCGCGGCGTCGCCATCATTCCCACCGCGCCGGAACGCATACGCAATCGCGACAGCGATTACCTGTATCGCTTCGACAGCTATTTTTATTACCTCACCGGTTTTGCCGAACCTGAGGCTCTGCTGATCGTTGTCGCGGGCGACACGCCACAGTCCACGAAATCCATACTGTTCTGCCGCGACAAGCACCCGGAGCGCGAGCTGTGGGAAGGTTTCCGCTTCGGCCCGGAGGCTGCCAGGGAGCGTTTTGCGTTCGACGAAGCCTATTCCTTCGCGCAGCTGGACGAGCTTGCGCCCAAGCTGCTGGCCAACCAGGCCGCGCTGTACTACGCGCCGGGGGCCGATCCGGGCTGGGATGCACGCATCATCGGCTGGCTCAACCGGGTGCGCGAGCAGTCGCGCGCCGGCGTCACCGCGCCGACGCAAATTCATGATGTGCGCACGCTGCTCGATGACATGCGCCTGCGCAAGGACGCGACCGAGCTTGCCACCATGCGCAGCGCCGCGGACATCTCCGCCGAAGCGCATATCGCCGCCATGCGGGCCACACGCCCCGGCTGCATGGAATATGAGGTCGAAGCCGAGCTGCTGTACCACTTCCGCCGCCGTGGCGCGCAATTTCCCGCCTACTGGCCCATCGTCGCCGGTGGCGCCAATGCCTGTGTGCTGCATTATCGCGACAACAACCAGCGCCTGAACGACGGCGACCTGCTGCTCATCGACGCCGGCTGCGAACTCGACGGCTACGCCTCGGATGTCACCCGCAGCTACCCGGTGAACGGAAAATTCTCCAGGCCGCAGCGCGAGATTTATGAACTGGTGCTGGCGGCGCAGGCCGCGGCCATCGCCGTCACGCGCCCCGGTGCCGGCTGGAACGATCCGCACGACGCGGCCGTAAAGGTCCTGGCCGAAGGTTTCGTCAAACTGGGTCTGTGCGAAGGCCCGGTCGAGCGCGTCGTCGAAAGCGAAGATTACCGGCGCTTCTACATGCACCGCACCGGCCACTGGCTGGGCCTGGACGTGCACGACGCCGGTGAATATAAAGTGGCGGGCGCCTGGCGCGCGCTGGAGCCGGGCATGATGCTGACAGTGGAACCCGGTTGCTATATCCGTCCAGACGACAAGGTGCCGCAGGCCTACTGGAACATCGGCATACGCATCGAGGACGATGTGCTGGTCACAGCAGCGGGCTGCGAAGTCATCACGGCGTCCACACCCAAATCGGTCGCTGACATCGAAGCCCTGGTGGGCCGCGCCTGAACGGCGCAGGCTGCCAGGGTTGCGAATCAATGAGTCAGATCGAACATCGCTGCGACATCCCCGAGCATCGCTGCGACATCTTAGTGGCCGGCAGTGGTCCGGTGGGCATGGCGCTGGCGCATGCGCTGGCCAGGCTGGGCAAAGGCGGGACGATGAAAGTCATGCTGACCGGGGACGCCCTGGCGGGCGATGACCGGCCCATTGCCCTCTCCTGGGGCAGCCGGCTGATCCTGCAGCGGCTGGGATGCTGGGACGCGCTGCCTGTCACTCCGATCAAAAACATACACGTCTCCCAGCAGCGGGGCTTTGGCCGCACGCTGATTTCAGCCGCGGATCACGCCATCGACGCACTGGGTTATGTGACCAGCTACCGCGATCTGCTGGCCGCGCTGTCCGGCCTGCCATCAACGCTCGCCCGGCTGGGTGGGCGCGTGTCCAACTGGACCGTGGAAGAAGATGGAATCCGCGTGGAATGTGGCACCGACACCGTGCATGCCCAATTGCTGGTCCTGGCAGACGGCGGCGCCCCCCATACCGGCGCCGATGCGGGCAAAGAAACCGTCAAGGCCTACGACCAGAGCGCCATCGTCTGCGAGTTGAAAACGGAGAAGCCGCATGCAGGCATCGCCTGGGAACGTTTCGGAACCGAGGGCCCACTTGCCCTGCTGCCGTTTCGTGATCGCCATGCCATGGTCTGGACCTCGCGAACCGCCAGCGCCGAGCGCCTGCTCGCGCTGGATGAGCCGGCCTTTCTGGCTGAAGCGCAGCTTGCCTTCGGGCACAGGCTGGGCCGCTTCCTCAGCGCCGGCCCGCGCGCCGCCTTTGCACTGACATTGAAGCACCGCCACCGCGCCATGCAGGCACGGGTCATACCCATAGGCAACGCCGCCCAGACCCTGCACCCGGTGGCCGGCCAGGGCCTGAACCTGGGACTGCGCGATGCCTGGGAGCTGGCTGAGCTTGCCGCCGATGCAGACTGGCCGGGCGTGGCCGGAACATCCGCTCCCGCGCCGGGAAGCACGGCCTTTGCGCATCGCTACGCCAGTCGCAGGCAGGTGGACCGCAGGACACTGGTGCACTTGACCGATGGATTGATTTCCGCCTTCGGCGTCGACCTGCCCTTCGCCTCGACGCTGCGCGGAGCTGCGCTGGCATTCCTGGATGTGGTGCCGCCGGCACGGCGCTTCCTGTCGCGCCGCATGATGTTCGGTGTACGCGCCCTCCCCTGACGGAGGGCTGAATCACGAAATTTTCACGCATGCACTTTGCAATACTTGCAAGAGTGTGCGTTACCACTGTGATTGAAGCGCGTCAACATTTTGTCCAAACAACACATGAACAAACCTGCATAAAAATTGTGCAATCGCCTTTTCTTGCGCGTTGCGATTAGGTATAGAATTGCTCCCCGCTCTTCACTCAACATCATTCCGCTCGGTCCATGCAAATCGGTACGCACGTACTGCGCAACAACCTCTTTGTCGCTCCCATGGCGGGCGTCACTGACAGGCCCTTCAGGCAGTTGTGCAAACAATTCGGCGCAGGACTCGCGGTATCGGAGATGGTGGCCTCGAACTCCCTGCTGTGGGGCAGCGAAAAAACCCGACGCCGCGCAAACCATGACGGCGAAGTCGATCCCATATCAGTTCAGATTGCCGGCGCCGATCCGCAGATGATGGCCGATGCCGCCCGCTACAACGTAGACGAAGGTGCGCAGATCATCGACATCAACATGGGCTGTCCGGCCAAGAAGGTCTGCAACGCGCAGGCCGGCTCCGCGCTGCTGCGCGACGAGCCTCTGGTGAGCCGCATCCTGGAAGCCGTGGTGAAGGCGGTGAACGTGCCCGTCACCCTGAAATTCCGCACCGGCTGGGACCGGCAGAACAGGAATGCCATCACCGTGGCTAGGATCGCCGCCGAGTCCGGCATACAACTATTGTCCATACACGGCCGCACCCGCGCCTGCGGCTACACCGGTCATGCCGAATACGACACCATCCGCGAGGTGAAGGCAGCTTCGCGCCTGCCGGTGATCGCCAACGGCGACATCATCACGCCCCAGGACGCGAAGCAGGTGCTCGATTACACCGGCGCCGATGGCGTGATGATAGGCCGCGCCGCTCAAGGCCGCCCCTGGATATTCCGGGAAATCGAACATTACCTGGCCACCGGCGAGACATTGCCTCCGCCGCTGGTTTCGGAAATCCATACGGTGCTGGTCGCGCATCTGCACGACCTGCATTCCTTTTATGGCATGGAGCGCGGCGTCAAGGTCGCGCGCAAGCACATATCCTGGTACACCAAGGGACTCGCCGGATCGGCGAACTTCAGGCATCGCATGAATACGCTCGCGACTTGCGGGGAGCAGCTCGAAGCGGTCAACCGCTTCTTCGAAGAGCTGGCGCTTGACCATCGGCGACTGCGTTATGTGGAGGAGACGGAGATGGAGTTGGCGGCATGAACCCAAGACAAAACAACGAGATCGCCGAATGCGTCCGGCGCGCACTGGACAAGTATTTCAAAGACCTCGACGGCGAGAAGCCGCGCTCCGTATACGACATGGTCATACGCAATGTCGAACGACCGCTGCTCGAGGCGGTGCTGGACCAGGCCGAGGGCAACCAGACCATCGCCGCGGAAATGCTGGGCATCAACCGCAACACGCTGCGCAAGAAAATGCAGTCCCTGAAAATCAAGTTGTCCTGACAGCGTGGCCACCATCCGCCAGGCGCTGATCAGCGTCTCCGACAAGACCGGCCTGGTGGAACTGGCTCACGGACTGGCCAGGCTCAAAATCAGGATCCTCTCCACCGGCGGCACCGCCAGGCTGCTCGCTGAAAAAGGCATCCCGGTCACCGAAGTCGCCGACCACACCGGCTTTCCGGAAATGCTCGACGGCCGCGTCAAGACCCTGCATCCCAAGATACACGGCGGCCTGCTGGGACGCCGCGACCTGCCCGAGCACCTGGCAGCCATGGAAAAACACGGCATCAGCGGCATAGATCTGCTGGTGGTGAATCTCTATCCCTTCGAGGCCACCGTGGCCAGGGCCGGCTGCACGCTGGAAGAAGCCATAGAGAACATCGACATCGGCGGCCCGGCCATGGTTCGCTCCGCGGCCAAGAACTGGAAAGACGTGGGTGTGCTCACCGATGCCTCGCAGTACGCCGGGGTGCTGGCCGAACTGGAGCGTGGCGAGGGCTTGAGCGATGCCACCCGCTTCTCGCTGTCGGTGGCCGCCTTCAACCGCATCTCCAATTACGATGCCGCCATCAGCGACTACCTGTCGGCGCTGCAGCCGGATGGATCGAAAGCACAATTCCCGGCGCAGGCCAACGGCCGCTTCGTCAAGCTGCAGGATCTGCGCTACGGCGAGAACCCCCACCAGCAGGCCGCCTTCTATCGCGATCTGTCTCCGGCGCCGGGTTCGCTGGTCTCCGCCAAACAACTGCAGGGCAAGGAGCTGTCCTACAACAACATCGCCGATGCCGACGCCGCCTGGGAATGCGTGAAAAGCTTCAACCATCGTACGCAGGCGGCCTGCGTCATTGTCAAGCACGCCAATCCCTGCGGCGTGGCCCTGGGTGCCGATGCCCTGGAGTCCTACAGCAAGGCCTTCAAGACCGATCCCACCTCGGCCTTCGGCGGCATCATCGCGCTCAACTGCAAGCTGGACGGTGCGGCGGCGCAGGCCATATCGAAGCAATTCGTCGAAGTGCTGATGGCGCCGGAGTTCACCGCGGAAGCGCTGGACATCTTCAAGGCCAAGGCCAATGTTCGCGTGCTGCAGATTGCCCTTCCGCCCGGAGGAAAGAGCGACTGGGACAACGGCCGCAACGCCATGGACGTGAAGCGTGTCGGCTCGGGCCTCCTGATGCAGACTGCCGACAACCATGAAATCACGCTGGCCGACCTCAAGGTGGTGACGAAAAAAGCGCCCAGCACCGAACAGATGCAGGACCTGCTGTTTGCCTGGAAGGTCGGCAAATACGTCAAATCCAATGCCATCGTCTTCTGCAAGGACAGCATGACCATGGGTGTGGGCGCCGGCCAGATGAGCCGGCTTGACTCAGCGCGCATCGCCGCCATCAAGGCGCAGGCGGCCGGGCTGTCGCTGAAAGACACCGTGGTGGCCTCGGACGCCTTCTTCCCTTTCCGCGACGGCCTGGATGTTGTCATAGACGAGGGCGCTGCCGCGGTAATTCAGCCGGGAGGCAGCATGCGCGACGATGAAGTCATCGCCGCAGCCGACGAGCGCGGCGTGGCCATGGTCTTCACCGGCGTGCGCCACTTCCGGCACTGAATCGCAGCCCGTGAAACTCCTGGTCATCGGCAGCGGCGGACGCGAGCATGCCATCGCCTGGCGCCTGACGCAGAACCCCAGGGTGCAAAAAGTGTTTGTCGCGCCCGGCAATGCCGGCACGGCGCTGGAGACCGGGCTGGAGAACATTGACGTTTCCGGCAACGAGGCGCTGATCGCCTTCGCCAAAAAAGAAAACATTCATCTCACCGTGGTGGGACCGGAAGCGCCGCTGGCCGAAGGCGTGGTCGACGCTTTCCGCGCCCAGGGCCTGCGCATCTTCGGGCCGACACGCGCCTGCGCCCAACTGGAAAGCTCCAAGGAATTCGCCAAGGAATTCATGGTCCGGCACGGCATCCCGACGGCTGCCTTTGGCAGCTTCACCGAGGTGAAGGCGGCACACGATTACATCGACAGGATGGGCGCCCCCATCGTAGTCAAAGCTGACGGCCTGGCCGCCGGCAAGGGCGTGGTGGTGGCCATGACCGCGGCCGAAGCGCATGCCGCGGTGGATCGCTTCCTGGTGGAGCACGCCATGGGCGCAGCCGGCAACCGCGTGGTCATCGAGGAGTTCCTCGATGGCGAGGAGGCCAGCTTCATCGTCATGGCCGATGGCAGGCATGTGCTGCCGCTGGCCACCAGCCAGGACCATAAACGACTGAAGGATGGCGACACCGGCCCCAACACCGGCGGCATGGGCGCGTATTCACCGGCGCCCGTGGTGACCCCTGAGCTGCATGCACGCGTCGTGCGCGAAGTCATACAGCCGGTAATCTCGGGCATGCAGGCCGAAGGCCATCTCTACACCGGCTTTCTCTACGCCGGACTGATGATAGACAAGGCCGGCAATCCCAAGGTGCTGGAGTTCAACTGCCGCCTGGGCGACCCCGAGACCCAACCCATTCTGCTGCGCCTGAAAAGCGACCTGCTGGAACTGGTGGAACAGACCCTGGACGGCAGGCTCGATACCGCCACGGCGGACTGGGATCGCCGTGCCGCGCTGGGCGTCGTGCTGGCCGCGCATGGCTATCCTGATTCTCCGCGCAAGGGAGACGCCATCAGCGACATCCCGGCCGAGGCCGAGGACTGCAAGGTGTTCCACGCCGGCACCGAGTTGAAAGGGAAGCAGTCCCATACCTCCGGCGGACGCGTGCTGTGCGTCACGGCACTGGGCGATTCCATCAGGATGGCGCAGACCCGCGCCTACCATGCCGTCGACGCCATCCGCTTCGACGGCATGCAGTACCGCCGCGACATCGGCCATCGCGCCATCGCCGCGAAGAAGTCCTGACCCCCGACCTGGACGATAGATAGGGCGCCACATGGACGCCGCAGCCGTCAAACACTACCTCACCGGCCTGCAGGACCGCATCGCCGCGGAACTGGAACGACTGGACGGCGCGCCCTTTCGCCACGATCAGTGGGAAAAGCCCGTGGACGCAGCCCTGGGCGGAGGCGGCAGCATCCGCATCCTCGAGGGCGGCAAGCTCTTCGAGCGCGCCGGTGTGGCCTTCTCCCATGTCCTGGGCAAGCAGCTTCCTCCTTCGGCCACCGCGGCCCGCCCCGAGTTGGCCGGCCGCGCCTTCGAGGCCATGGGCGTGTCCCTGGTGCTGCATCCGCGCAATCCCCATGTGCCCACGGTGCACATGAACGTACGCTGTTTCATCGCTCCGGCCGAGGGCAGAGACCCGGTATGGTGGTTCGGCGGCGGCATGGACCTCACCCCCTACTACGGTTACGACGAAGACTGCCGCCATTTCCATGCCACCTGCAAGGCGGCGCTCGCGCCCTTCGGGCCTGAACTGCATCCGAAGTTCAAACGCTGGTGCGATGAATACTTCTTCCTCAGGCATCGCAACGAGCCGCGCGGCATCGGCGGCATCTTCTTCGACGATCTGGCCACCCCCGATTTCGACAACTGCTTCGCGCTGATGAAAAGCGTCGGCGACCACTTCCTCCCCGCCTATGTGCCCATCGTTGAGCGCAGACGCGCGCAAGCCTACGGCGAGCGGGAGCGCGACTTCCAGGCCTACCGGCGCGGGCGCTACGTGGAATTCAACCTGGTGTTCGACCGTGGCACCCTGTTCGGGCTGCAGTCCGGCGGACGCACCGAATCCATACTCATGTCCATGCCGCCCTCGGTGCAGTGGCGCTATGACTGGAAACCGGAGACAGGCAGCGCAGAAGCGGCGCTCTACGAGAACTATTTGAAACCGAGGGAGTGGACCTAAGCCCGGGACGTGCGGCCTGACAGTCCGGCATCAATTCAACTGCAGGCCAAGATCTTTCACGAGCTTCGTGGCCACGGCCAGGGCGCTGTCAATTGCGGCCTGCAGGTCTTCGGGCGTTCCCGGAGCGGGATCGGTGCCATCTGCGGTCAGCACCTTCAAAATATCGGGACTTTGCAACATCTGGGCGATAGGCCGGTTCAGTGCCATGACGATGGGCTGGGGCGTTCCTGCGGGCGCCATCAATCCTATCCATCCGGTGAAATCGTAACCGGGCAGCCCCGATTCAGATATGGTGGGCAGATCCGGCAGATTGGGCGAGCGCCTGATGCTGCTGATGCCAATGGCCCTGATCTTGCCGGTCTTCACATGGGGAGTGGTGGCCGTGGCGCTGGCGAAGGTGAACTGCGCGCGACCGGCAACCAGGTCCTGCAGCGCAGGAGCGACTCCTTTGTGAGGAATATGCTCCGCCTCGAAGCCGCCACGTGACTTGAACAGTTCTCCATTGAGATGCGAAGACGATCCAATGCCGCCGGAGGAGAAGTTGAGCTTGCCCGGGTTCGCCCGTGCGTAGGCGATCAGGTCTTTGACAGAATTCACCGGCAGGGATGCATTGACCGAAAGCACGTTGGGTGTGGCGCTCATTTGAGCCACCGGAATAAGCGCCTTGCGAACATCGAAGCTGGCATTGCCGGACAGCACGGCATTGTTATAGCTGGCGCTGCTGGTCTGAAAAAAAGTGTATCCATCAGGCTCTGCTCTCACCACCGCCGCCATTCCTATCATGCCGCTTGCGCCCGGAATATTTTCCACGATGAAGGATTGCCCGAACCGCTCCGTCAATCTCTGAGCGAGCAGCCTCACGAGAATGTCACCCCCGCCGCCGGGTGACTGTCCTACGATGATCCTTACCGTCTTGCTGGGATAATTGCCTGCCGGCGCCTTCGGCTGGGCATGGGCCGCCGATATGAAAACCATGAGCAGACATCCCCAGGCTCCCAGTGCTCGTCTTGAACGAATCGTCATGGCGACCTCCTTTGCTGATTGGTAATTACTGTGAAGCTGCCATTGCCGCCCATTGCACTCAGGCCTCCGCCATCCCCGTGGCCAGGCCCGCATCCGCCGAGGCCCGGTAATGCCGGTTGGCGTCCTGGGTGCGGCCCATGGTCTCGAACAGTTGCGCCAGGGAGATATGGGCGGCGCGCGTGGGCAGCATGGCAATGCTGGCCTCGAGATAGCTTTGCGCCTTGCCCCAGAGTTCGCGCTGCACGCACAGGCGTCCCAGGGTGAGCAGCAAGGGCCAGTCGCGCGGGCGCTCCTTCAGCCAGCGCTCGGCGCGCTCGATGCGTTGCAGGGCATCCTCGTCAAGGCACTCGCCGTAGAGCAGCACCAGTCCGGCGGCCCAGTTCTCAGCCAGCGCTTCCTCGATGATGCGGTGGGCGCTGCGACAATCGCCGCCCTGCATAAAGGCGCGCGCGGCGGCGGCGGCGAGGAGCGGATTGAGACGCTCCTTCTGCGCAATGGCGCGCCAGTGATCGGCCAGAGCGCGCACGTCGTGGGATTTCTTCTGCAACACGGCAACGCGCGCGTTCACCAGTATGGTTTCAAGCGCCGCGGCAGGGAGGCCGGAGCGCGACTCCAGCAGGCGCGCCAGGCGCACCACATCCTCCCAGTTGCCCAGGGCCTGCTCGGCGCGCATCAGCAATTGCAGCGTGGCGATATGCGTGGGACCCGCATCGTGCAGGCCGCGCAGCACCGTGCGCGCATCCTCATAGCGGCGTTCGTCCAACAGCAACTCGCCGCGCGTCGCCTGGCTGGCCTGGCGCCAGTCCGCACCGCCTTCGTCGGCGCGTGACAGCCACAGATCGCGGCGCTCGGTGTCACGCACGCGTTGCGCGACACGCGCCGCAACCAGGCTGACAGCCGGGAGCGAAGCCCCCAGCTCGTAGGCCTTGGTCGCCAGTTTTTCGGCGCGCGAGAATCGCCCTTCAAACCAGGCCTGCAGCGCCCCCATGAGCGCGATGTTGGCCTGGTCGCTGCGGCGGCGTTCGCGGAATGCGCGCACATACTGCGGCAGTTGCACGGTGTGGCTCACCAGCCGGGCAATGCCATAGGCAGCGGTAAAGATGAGCCCTATCAGCACCACCAGCAGCACCAGCGACATTTCCACGCGGTAGGGCGGCAGCACCAGCAGGGCATAGCCTTCGCCGGCGCGCAGCACCAGGGACAGCAGCACGGCCGAGGAAAATACACCCAGAACCCAGAGCAGGCCTTTCATGCCTTTGCGCTCTCAGCGCCCGCGGTCGCGAGCGACCTTGTAGTTGCGCACCGCGGTCAAGCTCTCGGCGATGCTGGGCACCTCGAACTGTATGGCGGTGGTGTTGAGCTGCCTCAACGTGGCCTGCGCCGCCTGCGTGCCCTTGGAGCGCGCATCAAACCAGCGCGCCACCCAGGCGTTGGCGGTCTTCATGTCCTCGCGGAATGTGACCTCGTCGCGCGACAGCAGGGACAGGCGCGCATTGAGCAGGCGCAGCTTGAGGTTTTCCCGCAGGAAGAACGCCTGATTGGGCGCCAGCAGGCCCGGGTCCGGAGCATCGCTGACCTGTATGCGCACCAGCGACTTCATGTCGCTCCAGATCTCCGCGCCCAGCTTGCGCCACCAGGTGCCCTCGGGCTGTGCCGATTGCTGCTCACGCGCCGCGGCCACCATGCGCTCCTCCCCGGCCAGCGGCAGGGTGTCGACCAGGCTGATGAGCTGGTCGATTTTCACCGCCAGGCCGGCGAGGTCGATGCTGGGCGTGGCCTTCAGCTTTTCCTGGTCCCGCGTCAGCACCTTGCGCAGGGGAATAAATTGCGGGCGATCGCCGCGCGCCAGGCGTTGGTCCGCCGTCTGCAGGGCGATGAGCGCGGTCTGGACGTTGCCGGCAAGCTGCAGTTGCTGTGAGGCGATGGTGAGGATCTGGTCGACCTCGGCCAGCATGGACTCGTCACGGTTGCGCGCCAACTCCTGGTACATCGCCTCCAGCGCCACCTGCTGGTTCTGCGATTCGGTGAGCTTGGCGTCCAACTGCGCGAGCCTGGTCTGGGCCTCGCGCACCGCCTCCTGCGCCTGGCGCGCCACCAGACGGGCATCCCGGCTGTCGGCATCGCTGCCGCGCAGGCGCGATGCCAGCTCCTCGCGCAGCGCCGTCATGCTGCTGTGGCTCTCGTACCACTGCCAGGCGACGATGATGAGCAGCACAATCAGCACCAGCGTCCAGGGACGGCGCAGCAGTTCGCGCCAGTGCTGATGCGGTTGCACCGGGGCCGGAGCAGGAAGCTCGTTGTGTTCGCTCATGTCAAGCCGGGACAGGGAAAGGTTGGAACCTGGAAAAAGGGCGCTCGGCGCGCATATCACGTGACCGCATCACCGCACTTTAGCAAAAAAACTCTGCATCCCCTCGACCATGGCCTCATCTCCGGCACCGGTCGCGAAGACTTGTTGCATGCCACACACACGCGCATGTTCGGCAATGCGCGAATGCGCGGCGAACAGCGGCGTGGCCAGCGCCAGTTCATGTGCCTCGCGCGGCAGCATGGCCATGAGATTGTCCAGAGCCTCGCGCGAGTTCACGGTCACAGCGGCAATGCCCCCGCTGCGCCAGCGAGCCAGCAGTGGAGCAGGGTCGCCGTCGGGACGCACGCGCCGATAGCACTCCAGGTAGTCGACCCGGGCGCCGCGTGCGCGCAGGGTGTCGCGCAGCCAGTCGCGGCCGCCCTCGCCCCTAACGATGAGGATGCGTTTGCCGCTGACGGCAGCGGTCTGGAATTCGGGCAGCGCGGCCAGGGACTCGCTGTCTGAACCGCCTTGCGGCGCCAGCACGGAGACGCTGGCGCCGGCACGCGCCTGCAATGCCCTGGCCGTGGCCGCGCCCACGGCGGCGAGCAAGGGAGCCGGCTGCGCCTGCAACACCGCTGCCACCGCATCAAAGCCTTGCTCGACCGCGGTGGGGCTGATGAATATGAGCATGTCTGGGCGATAGGGCTTGATTACATTTCCATTGCCAGAGCCCATTTGAAAATGGACTTCTTTATTAATTGATAATATCTCCAGCGTGGGAAACAGCACCGGCTCGCCGCCCGCGGCGGTGATCATCCGGGCCAGGTGCGCGGCGCGTCCAACAGGCCTGGTCACCAATATGCCGCGTCCCGCCAGGGGGGACACGCTCATGACAACGGGGATGACAGCGCGGCGATGATGCGCCCGGCCCCCAGGCTGAGCAGTTCGTCCGCCACCGCCTTGCCCAGCGCCTCGGGCGATTCCCAGGTGCCGCTGGCCGTGGCGCGCAGCACGCTGCTGCCATCGGGCCGCGCCACCAGACCGCGCAACTTCAGTTGCGTGCCGGGATTCAGCTGCATGTCCAAGCATGTGGCATAGGCCGCAAGCGGCAACTGGCAGCTGCCCGACAGCGCGCGGCTCATGGCGCGCTCGGCGCGCACGCAGGCAGCGGTGGCCGGGTGATGCAGCGGCGCAAGCCACGCCTTGAGATCTTCCCGCCCGGCACGGCACTCGATGGCCAGCGCCCCCTGCCCCGGCGCGGGCAGGCTGTCCTCCACCGACAGTAGCGCTCGCATGCGCGATTCCAGTCCCAGGCGTTTGAGTCCGGCGGCGGCCAGCACGATGGCCTGGTAGTCGCCGCCATCGAGCTTGGCCAGGCGCGTGTCCACGTTGCCGCGCAGGGGCGCCACCTGCAATTGCGGATAGCGCTCGCGAATCTGCGCCTCGCGGCGCAGGCTGGAGGTGCCCACCACGCTGCCCGCGGACAGCTCGGCCAGCGAAGACACCGAGCTCGACACCAGGCAGTCGCGCGCGTCGGCCCGCTCGCCTATGACCGCGAGCATGAAGCCCTCGGGCAGCTCCATGGGCACGTCCTTGGCCGAGTGCACGGCGATGTCGGCGCGGCCATCGGCCAGTGCGGTCTCCAGTTCCTTCACAAAGAGACCCTTGCCGCCTATCTTGGACAGGGACACGTCGAGAATGCGATCGCCCTGGGTACTCATGCCCAGGATCGGCACATCGCATTCGGGATAGAGCGCGCGCAGGGCGCTGCGCACATGCTCCGATTGCCACATCGCCAGCCGGCTCTGGCGTGAAGCAATGACGATGCGCCGGGGTGGCTGCGGAAGGCTCATGAATGCGCAATCAGTCGGGTGCGATGGCCGGGATTGCGGAACAGATCGCGAAACACCATACGAAACACTAGGCCTCCCCCTTGGGGTCCCGGGCAAGCAACTGCTGCACGGCATCCCTGGCGGCAACACCACCGTAGAGCACCGCGCACACACCCTGGGTGATGGGTATGTCGACATCGTTCTCGCGCGCCAGGCGCTCGACCTCGCGCGCCGATTGCACGCCTTCGGCGACATGGCCCAGCTCCTCCAGCACCTCGGGGAGCTTGCGCCCCTGAGCCAGCATCAGGCCCACGCGCCGGTTGCGCGACAGATCGCCAGTGCAGGTGAGGATGAGATCGCCAGCCCCGGCCAGGCCCATGAAGGTTTCAGCCTTGCCGCCCAGCTTCAGGCCCAGGCGCGTCATCTCCGCCAGGCCGCGGGTGATCAGCGCCGCGCGCGCATTCAGCCCCAGACCCAGGCCGTCGCAGATGCCGGTGGCAATGGCCATCACGTTCTTCACCGCCCCGCCTATTTCAACGCCGGTCACATCGCTGCTGTAGTACACCCGCAGCAGTGGCTGGTGCAGCTCACGCGCCAGTTCGCGCGCGAAAACCTCCTCGCCCGAGGCCAGGGTCAATGCCGTGGGCAGGCCCCTGGCCACCTCCAGCGCGAAGCTGGGTCCGGACAGCACGGCCGATGAGCGCCCGGTGCCGAGTTCGGCGGCCACCACCTTGTGCGGCAGTGTGGCGCTGCCCGCCTCGAAGCCCTTGCAGGCCCAGACCAGCGGCAGGGATGGATCCTTCATCGCGTCCTTGAGCCGCCGCAATGTCGGACGCAGGCCGGCCGTGGGCGTGGCGATCAGGACGAGTTCGGCGTGATCCAGAGCGGCATCGAAGTCGGCGGTGGGAACAATGGCTGCGGGCAACTCCACTTCCGGGAGATAGCGCGCATTGCGCCGGGTGCGCGCCAGCACTTCGGCCTGCGCGGCTTGCCTCGCCCACAGCCACACGCGATGCCTGCTGCTGAAGGCTGTGGCCAGGGCTGTGCCCCATGCGCCGGCGCCGAGTATGGCGATTTTCATCGCTGCCTTCGCACTAGCCCCAGGTTAGGCCGGGCCGCGGTCCGCGCGCGGCGAATCACAGGCCCCAGACCTGGTTCACTCGCACAAAGCCGCTCTGGCCGTCCCGATGACGTACCCTCACCCATCCTGCCGGCCCCATCTCGGCCAGATCCAGGGCCACGCCCTCGCGCGCCTGAAAGACCAGAGGGGCGCTCTCCTGCGCGGCCTGGCGCACGTCGGCCACCGGCGTCCTGATCAGCACGGTGCGGCGATCGGACAGCAGGCGCCTTTCGATCCAGGCCAGATCACCGGAGGCATCGCGCACCTTGACCCAGTTGTCGATGCTGACGATCACCTCGACCGGGTAGAGCTGGCTGGCAACGAAAATCTTCTTGGCGCGCACCGAGGGCGCGTCGTAGAGCACCGCTGCGCGCTCGGATACGGACAGGAATTCCCCGGCCTGCACGGCCGTCGGCGCGACGGCTACCCAGGCAACCAATGCTGCGCCAGCTGCACGCAAAACCCAATGTCGCATGCCGGCGTGCTCCGCCTCAGTGCGCGATTTCGATCTTCGGCCCGTCGCTGGCGGCTTGCGCCGAGGCGGCGGCCATCTGCTGCTGGTACAGGACATCGAAGTTCACCGGCGCGAGCAGCACCGGCGGAAAGCCGGCGCGGTTGACGGTGTCGGAGATGGTTTCGCGGGCATAGGGAAAGAGCACGTTGGGGCAGACCACGCCCAGCACCGGGCCCAGGTCGGCCTCGGGTATGCCGCGCAACTGGAATATGCCCGACTGCACCACTTCCACCAGGAAGAGAGTCTTGTCGCCGTTCTTGGCCGACACCGTCACAGTCAGCGCCACATCGAACAGCACCCCGTCTATGCTCTGTGCCTTGTGATTGAGCTGCACTTCCAGTTGCGGTTCGCCGCCCTGGAGAAACACCTGCGGTGCACCCGGAACCTCGACGGACAGATCCTTGACGTAGATTTTTTCTATGGTGAATACTGGCTGTTCTGCTTCACTCATTGCAACTCCAGAAGGTGAATTGAGGGCGCCCGCTCGGAAATCAGGAGGCAGCGAGCAACGGATCAAGCTTGCCGGCGCGATCCAGGGCATGCAGTTCGTCAAAGCCGCCGACGTGGGTTTCCCCGATCCAGATCTGCGGAACAGTGCGACGACCGCCGGATTTGTCCAGCATCTCCTGGCGGCGCACCGGATCCAGATCGACGCGTATCTTGTCTATGTTGGCGATGCCCTTGGATTTGAGCAGCGCCTCGGCGCGCACGCAGTAAGGGCAGACGCCGGTGGCATACATGGTGATTTTGGCCATGAGGTTTCTCGCTCTTTGCCTATTTTTCCATGGGCAGGCCGGCCGCCTTCCAGGCGGTAATGCCTCCGGCCAGGGTGAATACCTTCTCGAAGCCATTCTTGCTGAGCATGGCCATGCCCGCCGCCGAGCGCGTGCCATTCTGGCAATGCACGATGACCGGCCGGGTCTTGCCTTTTTGCTTGCCCAGTTCCGCCGCGCGCTCCTCCAGTTGCGACATGGGGATGTTGCGCGCGTTGATGATGTGCCCCTTGGCGTAGTCCGCCGCGTCGCGCACGTCCAGCAACAGCGCGTCCTCGCGATTGATCAGCTGCGTCGCCTGCAGCGTGGACAGGTTCGAGCCACCGGTGCGCTCGCGCAGCAGCGGCCAGATCAGCATGCCACCGGAAACAAAGGCCATGGTCACCAGGAACAGGTTGTCGGAGACAAACTTGAAAATATTGGAAATATCCATATGCTTGGGTCTGAGCGGCTAAATATAGGCTGTGGGTCGGGTGTCTGTGGGTCGTCTTGGGTCGTCTTGGGTCGTCTTGGGTCGTCTGTAAATTGCCTGCATACACAGCCCAGCACGGCTGTGGCAGGCCGGCTGGGTGGACGGATGGCGCGATCGGATCGGGTATTATAAAGGCCCTGCAACCTATCTCAAAAAGTACCTGCCAATATGCACCGCATCGTTCTCCTGCGTCACGGCGAATCCGTCTGGAACAGCGAAAACCGCTTCACCGGCTGGGCCGACGTCGGCCTGTCCGAGGCCGGCTGCGAGGAGGCCCGGGCCGCCGGCCGCCTGCTCAAGGCCGAAGGCTATGATTTCGACGTCGCCCATACTTCGGTGCTCAAGCGCGCCATCAAGACTTTGTGGCTGGCACTGGAGGAAATGGACCGGATGTGGGTGCCGGTGCACAACTCCTGGCGTCTCAATGAGCGCAGCTACGGCGCCCTGCAGGGACTGAACAAGGCGGAGATGGCGGCCAAGGTCGGTGAAGAACAGGTGCTGATCTGGCGGCGCTCCTACGACATCGCCCCGCCCGCGCTCACGCTGGACGATCCGCGCAGCGTGCGCGGCGACCCCCGCTACGCCTCGCTGTCCGACGCTGAGCTGCCGATGACCGAATGCCTCAAGGACACGGTGGCGCGCGTGGTGCCCTACTGGAACAATGTCATCGCGCCCGAGTTGCGCGCAGGCAAGCGCATCATCATTGCCGCGCACGGCAACTCGTTGCGCGCGCTGGTGAAATACCTCGACAACATTTCCGACGATGCCATCCTGAAAGTGGACATCCCCACCGGCATTCCGCAGGTGTATGAGCTGGATGCGGCCCTCAAGCCGATACGCCACTACTACCTGGGCGACCAGGAAGCTGCCGCCGCCAAGGCCGCAGCGGTGGCCAACCAGGGGAAAGCCCGCTGACCCACAGCGCCAACCGCCGGCAATGCGGCGGTGACGCCGCAGCGGCATTCCCATGCATGGCGCGCCCTGGGCTGGCCCGGTTCCTGATTATTCTGCTGTTCGCCCTCCTGGGTGCCGAACCCGGCCTGGCCGCGCGACGCGCGCCGCCGCCCGATGCCGAGGACCTGAGCGCCCTGCGCGCACGCATCGACAAGCTCAAAAGCGACATCGCCGACGCCGAGGAATCGCGCAACGAGGCGCGAGATTCACTGCGCGAGTCGGAGCGGGCGATTTCCGAGGCCAATCGCGCGCTGCGCGATCTGGCGCGCGATCGCCAGAGTGCCCGCAGCGAGCTGTCGCGGCTGGGAGAGGAAGTGAGCCGGGTCGAAACCGAACTGGCGGCGCGCCACGACGAACTCGCCCAACTTCTCACCGTGCGCTACCTCGGCGGACAGGCCGACTACCTCAAGCTGCTGGTGTCCGGCGTGGACCCCAATCAGACCGCGCGCGACCTGCACTACTACGGTTACATTTCGCGCGCCCAGGCCGAACTGGTGCGCTCACTGCGCGCGACCCTGGACTGGCTGCAGGAACTGCACGGGCAATCGCGGGAAAAGACCGCGGAACTGGCCGAAATCGAGAACCAGCAGAAAAAGGAGCGCAACCAGCTCGCCAAGGAGCAGGGTGCTCGCCGCCGCATGCTGGACAAGGTGTCGGCGCAACTGCGCGAGCAACGCCGCCAGGTGAAGGGGCTGGAAAAAGACGAATCCCGTCTCTCCCGCCTGGTTGAGGAACTGTCCAAGGTGATCGCCGAGGAGGCGAAAAAACCACGGCGAACCGCGCCCGGCCAGCGGCCCAGCGAGCGCAACGACAAGGTTCCGGAACCGGGGCTGGCTGACTCTGCCCAGGCGGCCGCCGGCGCCGCCTTCGCCAAGCTCAAGGGACTGCTGCGCCTGCCGGTGCGCGGGGAACTTGTGGGCCGCTACGGCAGTCCACGTCCTGATGGCGGCCCGTCCTGGAAGGGCTTGTTCATTCGTGCCCCGGCCGGCCAGGAAGTGCGGGCG
>CAXNIK010000020.1:0-21102 GCA_964202115.1 Burkholderiales bacterium | reverse complement strand
ATCGACACGATATTCAGGTTGTGCTTCATCAGCACGGGCTCCATACGCAGGCGCTGGCTGACCGTGGTGGCGGCATAGTTGAGCTTGCCCGGGTTGGCCTTGGCATAGGCAATCATCTCGTCGAAGTTCTTCCAGGGAGCGTTCGCGGGCGTGCCAAGATAGGAGCGTCCCGCCACCATGGTGATAAAGGGCGGCAGGTCCTTGATCGGATCGAACTTGGGGTCTTTCACCAGCGCCGGCACGCTGGCCAGATTGCCCAGCGCATAGACGCCCACCGTGTATCCGTCCGCAGGCACCTGCTTCGCCACGTACACCGCGCCAATAAGTTGATCCGCGCCCGGCCTGGGTTCCACGAACACCGACTGGCCGAGGTTCTTCGCCATCTCGGGGACGACGATTCGCGCAACAATGTCGCTGCCGCTGCCCGCTGGGTTGGCGATGACGATCCTCACCGGTTTGACGGGGAAATCCTGCGCCAGGGACGGAGCCGAATACAGCGCTGCCAATGCGCAGGCGATCAGGTATGGCATCTTGCTGAAATGCATGGAAATCCTCCTTTGGGTTCGCTGACTGCCCCGGCAAATTGCTCCGTGCCAAGCTTCAGTAGTGACATGAATGTCATTTCGGAATCCATTCATGCTACGACGCAGCAAGGTGGTCGTCCATTTACATATTGTTTGCTGACTGTTCAATATGGCTTAACATTCGAAAATGGAACTTCGACACCTGCGCTACCTGGTGGCGGCCGGCGAAACAGAGAACTTTCGCAGCGCGGCCAAACGGCTGCACGTCTCCCCGCCGGCCATCACCCACCTCATCCACGCGCTTGAGCGGGAGCTGGAGTTTGCGCTGTTCGAACGCCTGCCGCGCGGCATCCGGCTTACCGCCGCCGGAAGGAGTTTCCTCGCCGATGCACAACAATTGCTGCTTGATCTGGATCGTGCCCGGGAACGCGCAAAACGGGTGTCGCGCGGCCAGGTAGGGACATTGCGAATCAGCTTCAACAATTCCTCGGCGGCCAACCCCATCATGCGCCGGGCGATCCGTGCCTTCCATTTCTCGCATCCGGAGGTGGAGATCGAACTCGTTGAAGTGCGCTCCAAGGAGCAACTCGTGGCCCTGCGGGAATACAAGGTCGATGCCGGCTTTGCCCACCTGCGAGAACGCAGCCTGCCGGACCTTGAGTTCCTGGAAATCCATCGCGACGACGTGCTGCTGGTCGTGCCGGTATTCCATCGCCTGGCCAAGCGGCGCAAGATCCAGCTGTCCGATCTGCGCGATGAGTCCTTCGTCATCATCCAGCAATGGATCGCCGAGAACGAAATCCTCGTGGAGGCCTGCCGCGCCAAGGGGTTCTCGCCTCATTTGGTCAGGGAAACCTACAACTACGCGACTTTGCTGAACATGGTGTCGGTGGGCATGGGGCTGGCGGTCATCAATGCCGCTCAGACGGAGGTGTGGCCCGAAGCGGTCCAGTTCAAGAAGATCGTCGATCTGCCCGCAAAGCTGCACCTGGACCTGATCTGGCGTCGGAGCGACCGCTCGCCCATCGTCACCGAGTTCGTCCAGACCGTGCGTGCAACCATGAAATCCGCCTCCAGCAAGACCCGGCAGGCGAATGTCGATCGGGCGCCGTCGGGCAGGAACTGATTCAACCCCTGTTCTGCAATAATGGGGACAACAACTTGGAGAAACACTCATGGCAAAAAGGATTCGCCTCGGTTTCGTCGGCGCCAACGTCAATTCGCACTGGGCCTCGCAGTCGCACTTTCCGGCCGTGATGAAGCACCCGGATGTGGAGATGACCGCGGTGTGCACCACCAAGCCCGAAACCGCGGAGGAAGCGCGCAAGCATTTTGGCGCCAAGCTCGCCTTCAGCGATTACCGCGAGATGGTGGCCTCGCCTGATATCGATGCGGTGGTGGTGGTGGTGCGGGTGCCCTCGCACTACGGGCCCACCATGGCCGCCATCCAGGCCGGCAAGCCGGTGTACACCGAGTGGCCGCTGGGACGCACCACGGCCGAGGCCGAGGAGATGACCAACCTGGCGCGCTCCAAGGGCGTGCTGGCCGCCGTGGGCCTGCAGTCGCGGGTGAGCCCGGCGCTGCTCTACATGAAGGAACTGATCGAATCGGGCTACGTGGGCAAGGTGATGGCCTGCAACGTGGCCACCATGCGCGATGGCCCGCTGGCGCGCCCCTCCAGCCGCAGCTGGCAGCGCGACTTCACCCTGGGCGCCAACACGCTCACCATCGCCAACGGTCACTCCATCGACGCGCTGCGCTTTGTCGTGGGTAACTTCGGCAGCGTGGCCGGCGTGGTCAACACCCAGATCAAGCAGTGGTACGAGCCCGACACCAAGCGGACCGTGGAGGTGACCTCGCCGGACAACATCCTGGTGAGCGGCCTGCTGAAGAATGGCGCAGTGGCCTCGGTGCACACCGGCGCCGTACCCTGGGCGGGCAACGGCTTTCGCATGGAGATCTACGGAACCGAGGGCACGCTGACCGCCACCGGCAACATCTCCTCCCAGCGCGGCGAGATGCTGCGCATCCGCGGCGCGCAGAAAAGCCAGGACCTGAAGGACCTGCCGCTTCCCGACAAATACAACTTCGTGCCGGCGGACTTCCCCAAGGGCGACCCGTACAACGTGGGACAGATGTATGCGCTGTTTGCGAAAGCCATCCGCGAAGGCAAACCCCAGGCGACGCTGCCGCTGTTCGACACGGCGTTGGACCTGCATCGCTTCACCGACACCATCAAGCAGGCTTCCGATACCGGCAAGATGCTGCCGGTGACCTGAACTCGCGACAATGTAAACGGCAGCTGGACCCGGCTCGAAGAAGGCAGGGTCCGTCGCAAAAAAATCAATAAAGGACATCATGAAGCAGCAAGTTACGGCGCCCGAGGGCGTCCTCGGACTCAGTGTACGAACCGCAGGATGCGTTGCCACCCTGCTGCTGTGCGCACCCTGCATGGCGCAGCAATGGCCGGCCGCAGGCCCCATCCGCTACATCGTGCCCTTCCCGCCCGGAGGATCGACCGACCTCATCAGCCGCCATGTGGTGGAAGACCTGCGCGGGCGCCTGAAGCAGACCATCGTGGTGGAGAACGTCGGCGGCGCCGGTGGCGCGCTGGGGGTTGCCCGGCTGGCCAAGTCCAAGCCCGACGGCTACACCATCGGCTTTGGCAACAGTTCCACGCACACCATCAACATGCACCTGACCAACAACCCGACCTACGACCCGGTCGCGGACTTTGCGCCGATCTCGCTGATCAACGAGTACCTGAGCGTGGTGCTGGTCAGCCCCAAGCTGGGCGTGACCGACATCAAGGGCCTGATCGCCCTGTCCAAATCCCGGCCGCAGGGCCTCACCTACGGTTCCGCAGGCATCGGCACCAGCCTGCACCTGGCCGGGGAAATGCTCACCCACCAGTCAGGCGGGAACTTCCTCCACGTGCCCTACAAGGCCTTTCCCAACGTGGCCACCGACCTACTGGGCGGGCGGCTGGACTTCACCATCAATACGGTGGAGGCCACCATGTCCTTCATCAAGGACGGGCAGTTGCGCGGCCTGGCGACCACCGGCAAGACGCGCAGCCGCATGCTGCCGCAGATCCCCACCGTCGCAGAAAGCCTTCCCGGCTTTGACATGACCGGATTCATGGCGGTGTTCGCACCAGCCAAGACCCCCGCTCCCATCGTGAACCGGTTGCATTCGGATCTGGTGGCCATCCTCACGGCGGGTGAGGTCCGGGAAAAACTGCTCAATCTGGGCTTCACGCCGCAGGCAAGCACACCGGATGAACTGCTGCAGCGGATCAAGGCGGACAGCGTGCACTGGAAAACTGTGATCGAGACCGCAAAAATTCCCAAGGATCAATAACGACAGGAAGGAAGATTTGTCATGACACGATGCAAATGCCTGACCGCAGGACTGGCAATCCTGCCCTTGCTGTTCAGTCCTGGGGCGGCTGCCCAATCAGGAGCCGAGGCCTTTCCGTCCAAGCCGGTGACCATTGTCGTTCCCTACTCCCCGGGTTCGGCGACCGAAACCGAAGTGCGCATCTACGCGCAGAAGATGACCGAGTTCATGGCCAACCCGTTCCTGGTCGAGTTCAAGCCGGGCGCAGGCGCCACCGTGGGTTCCGCCTACGTCGCCAAGGCGGCGCCGGATGGCCACACCCTGCTGCAGGTATCCGCGGCCTTCATCATCGCGCCGCTGCTGTACAAGAACCTGCCGTACGAGCCCCTGCGGGACTTTGCGCCGGTGTCGCTGATGAGCAAGAAGCCCAACGTGCTGCTGGTGAGCCCGTCCTTTCCCGCGAGAACCCTGGCCGAGTACATCGCCTATGCCAAGGCCAATCCGGGCAAGATCAACTTTGCCACCTCGGGCGGAGGAGGACCGCAACACCTGGTAGGCGCATGGCTGCACGGCGCCACGGACACCAAGGTCACCTTCATTCATTACAAGGGTGGTGCGCCGGGCGCGACCGATCTCATGGCGGGACGGGTGGACATCCTGATGAATCCGCTGTCCATGTCCCAATCCATGATGCAAAGCGGCAAGATGCGCGCCCTGGCGGTCCTGAGCACCGATCGCGCAACCAGTTCGCCCGACACGCCCACCGTGGTGGAGCAGTTGCCCGACCTGAAGGACTTTGAATACTCCGCGGTCATCGGTATCGTCGCCCCCAGAAACACGCCGGCGGCCGTGGTGAGCAAATTGAGCGCCAATCTCGCCCGGACGGCGAAATCCGCCGACGTCATTCAGAAGCTTGCGCCGGGTGGCAGCATCATGATCGGCTCCACGCCCGAGCAGTTCCGCCAGAGCCTGGCCACCGAGAGCGTGCGTTACAGGAACCTGATCAAGGACAATGATATAAGGCTGGAGGAATAGCAACGCGGGCGGCACGCAATCGGCTCTGCCTCCGGCAGCCCATCGGATACAGGTCACGCCTGATCCGGGGCTCCTATCTTCCACGCTGTTGTACCAGGCAATACGCCAGCGAACGCTCATCCTGATTCAGCTCGGCTGATGACGGCTGAGCATCCGGACTGCCCAGAAAATGACGCCGGAACGCCAGCACTGCGGCAGGCAGGTCAGCGATCTCATAGCCGATGGCCTGCAGCAGGAAGGCTGAGGTGACGTAGGGCGGCGCGGCTCCGTCGGGCGCTTCGCACCACAGGCCGAAGCCCTGCTCGGCCAGGCGCTTCCAGGGAAAGAAGTGACTGGGATCGGTCTTGCGCCGCGGCGCGACGTCGGCGTGGCCGAGCACGTTGGCAGCGGGGATCTTGTAGCGATCTCGCAAGTCCGACAGCAACGCAAGCAGCGTCGTGATCTGCATCTCGGCAAAGGTCTCCTCACCATTGTTGTCCAGCTCAATGCCGATGGAGGCCGAGTTCATATCGGTGATGCCCGCCCACCAGGACTCCCCCGCGTGCCAGGCACGCATGCGCTCGTCCACCAGTTGCACCAGCCTGCCGTCCCGGGTGATGAGGTAATGCGCGCTTACCGCGCGCTCGCCGCTGGTAAGCGTGGCCAGCGCCCGCTCCGCCATGTCGCTGCCGGTGTGATGCACAATGACGAAGCTCGGTCGGCGTACGTCGAAGTTAGGCGAGGAAACCTGTTCGCGCTGCAGCGCGGTGCCATGAAACTGATCCGGGATGGTGGTGCAGGCAGTGAGGATGACCGCTATTGCCACGGCAAGCCCGGCGCGCGCGCACGCGAACAGGCGTTGATTTTGACTGGCAGATGTATAGGGGCAGATCACTGATTCCGAGGTCGCGTGAAGTTCCGGTAAGCTGGCTGACGATGTTAAAGGCAAAAGGCACACCCGGTGAAATCATGAGCACATTCATTAGCAGTCGCAGGTTTCCCGGACTAAAGCATGTCTGCAGGACGCTGACCACAGAGATCGTTCTGTCAGCCGCCGCGATGCTGTCGCTCACCGCCTGCGCGCAGCCAGGCGATAGCTCCGGCATCCGCATCATCCAGCGCACCCCGGACGAGTTCTGCCGGGGCACCGTCCGCTCCATCGCAGTTGAGCGTTACAGCATGAAGCGCAAGGGATTGCCCCTGGCAAAGGCGCTGGAGCAGAACGACGGGGTTGCCATGATCGACGCGGTCACCAGGGCAATCTACAGCGCGGATGTCCGGACGGAAGTGCAGGCGGCTGATGTGGGGACGGAGGCCTGTCTGCGTTACTTCCGATAGCCCGGTTCAGTCGCGCAAACCACACGCTTGCCAGCAATGTCAGCAGTGCGAATACATCTTCTTGCCGGGGGTAGGCAGACGCACCTTCAGGATCGCGCCCGCATGCCCTTCGGTGATGAAAAGCGTCCGGTTGTCTTCACCACCGTAGGCAACATGGGTCGTCCGCAGGCCGGTGCAAGACTTGATCCGGAAGACGGGCTCGCCGAACTTGCTGAACACCCAGACGGTGCCGTAGCCGGCTGCCACGACCACAATGTTGTCCTCCTCATCAACCGCCATGCCATCCGGCCCCCGCGGGCCTCCCACCGCTGAAACGGGCAAGAATGCCTTGCCGATGGAGTAGTTGGCGCCCAGGCCTATCCCCACCACCCTGTTGGTCACGCCGATGTAAAGCTCGTTCTCTTTGTTGTTCAGCACCAGGCCGTTGGGACTGGCCAGACCGCTCCAGATCGTGTCCAGGGTTCCATCGGCCCGGAGCCGGTACACGGTGCCATTCGGATTGCGAAGGTCGCTTCGCCCCTGATCGGTAAAGTACAGATCGCCGTTGCGTGCGAACGTGAGGTCATTCACCCCCTTGAAGCGCTCGTAGTTGGGCCGGTCGATAACGACGGTGCGCTGAGCCGACTTGGGATCGAACTTGAGGATTCCAAGCTTGTGATCAGCGACATAGATGGTCCCGTCCTTGTGGATTTTCAGACCGTTCGGCTCGCCGTCGTACTCCGTGAATACCTCCCACTTGCCATCCGGCGATATGCGGAAGATCCGGCCATATGGAATATCCACGCAGAAGAGGTTGCCGTCCCTGTCGAACGACGGCCCCTCCAGGAAGGAATGGTAGGGCTCGCTTCCACGGTGCGAGACCCATACAGACGGTTGACCCGTCTTGTGCAGATTGGACGGAATGCGCGTGAAGACTTCCGTATCGAGATTCAGCGGAGCAGGATACATGTGCGTGGTCGCTTTCTAGAATTTCAGGGCATATGAGTCCACAGCATCCGAGTCGAGAAAGAACTGAGCGCTCTTGAACAGGTGCTCTCTCATGTAGATCTGCCGAAGCACATCGTCGGACATATGCCCGCCGATCTTGTGCACCTTGTCCCTGATCTGACGCACCGCCTCGTCCAGTTGCGGAACCATCGCCCCTTTCTTTCTGGGGACGCCCAGGCTCTGTGCCAGGTCGTTCTTGCCAACGATGTAGTAATCCACGTTGCCGTAGGCGAGGATATCGTCGAGGTTTCGCATGGCTTCGGTATCTTCGATCTGGATGGCCAGCGATATGTTGTCATTGGCCTCCTTGAAATGCTTGTCGAAGTCCGTGACGGGGTACCAGTACCTGTCCCCCCGTCCCCCGGCATTGGCGCGGCTGCCCCGGGGCTTGTAAAAAGTCTCTTCAACGATTTCCTCCAGAACCGCCCTGGTTGAAACATGCGGGATGATCAATCCCTGCACCCCCCGATCCAGATGCGCCTTGATCGTCTTGATGTCGGGTAGGCGGCATATCACCGTCAGGTCAGAGACCTCCGCGGCCCGGCAGCAGTTCTCGATTTCCGACAGCGTGAAGGTTCCGTGCTCGCAATCGAGATAGACGTAGTCATACTTCAGGCTTCCGAAGATCTCGATGACATACGGGCAGTAAAAGGCCATCTGAAAGCCTACGGCCTTCTTGCCCTGCGCTATCGCCTGGCGAATCTTGTTGGGACGGACGGTTGGCAGTGCTTTCAATGCGCTCTCCTAATGAAACCGGGGATATGGGTGTGAATCGCCACCCGGGCCCGTACGAACTGAAACTGGTCGTCAGTTCTTCTCTTTTGAAATCGGCATGGACTTGATCAGCCCGCCCCATCTGCGCGATTGCTCCGCCAGATACGCATCAATCTCGCTCAGCCCCAATCTCGGAGCAAAATTCGGGTCCCCGCCCTGTTGCTCGGTATATTTTCGGATCTGTTCGCCATCGGTGGATTTCCGTATCACATCATTCAATTTGACCAGAATATCCTGAGGCGTCTTGGCCGGAGCGAACACTCCGAACCATGAGTCCGCAATGATTCCCGGATAGCCGCCCTCCTTTGAAGTGGGCACGTGCGACATGATCTCCAGCCGCTGCGGCCCGAGGACCGCAAGAATTCTTGCCTTGCCGGCTTTTTCGTACTGCACCGCCTGTGCGCCGTTCATCAGGCTCGCCTGAATATCCCCGCTAAGCAATGCATTCACAGCGTCGGTGCTTCCCTTGAAAGGGATGGACGTGACTTTTCCACCAGTTTCCTTTTCTATCGAGATACGGCCCAGATCCGTGGTGGTCAGATCGCCTGCCGTTCCGAAGTTGACCTTTCCGGGATTCGCCTTGATGTAAGACGCAAATTCAGCCAGGTTCCTTGCCGGCATCTTGGGATTGACCATCAGCACAAAGGTCGAAGTCACAACAAGGCCGACGGCACGAAACTGATCGACGCTGTAGCTGAGCTTGTCAAAGACGAATGGATTGATTGAATGAGTGCTTGTGGTGCCCAGCAACAGCGTATAGCCGTCTGGTGCGGACTTGGCGACGATCTCGCTGCCTATTGCGCCTGAACCGCCGGTTCTATTGGTGACGATCCACGCCTGGCCGGTCAGCTCGGATCCGCCCTTGGCAACAAAGCGTGCTGCGGCATCAGTGGTTGCTCCGGGAGCAAAGGGCACCACTATCGTGATCGGACGGGTTGGATAATCCGCCCCCCACGCTAGATTGCAGGCGAAAAACAGCAATACGGGAAACATGCCCTTCGCAGTTCTCATTTATCCCTCCTCAGTGATCTTTTTGTTATGGATCCTTGCTGGAACCGGCCCGGCCTAGGCCGCCTGCGCCAGTTTCCAGCCGGGAGGCATGATCGTCACCCGCCAATGCAGGCGACGCTCGTGAACCGGGTAATCGCCCGTGGCACGATGCAACACGCACCTGTTGTCCCACATCACGAAATCGCCGAGCTGCCACTTGTGGCGATAATCCTCCTCGGTCGAAGTGATGTACGCCAGCAGTTCGTTGACGGTCTGCTCGCTCTCTTCAGGGCTCATCCCGACGATGCCCAGAATCTGGTTGGGGCTGGGGTAGAGCGCCTTTCTGCCGGTCTCCGGATGGACGCGGACCAGATCATGCACGGCAGGCGGTCTTTCGTGCTCCGACTTGTCCAGCAAATGCAGATTCTTCTTGGTGCGGCCGCCGTAATTGAAGAGTGCCTGCTTTCCATCGATCCGGCTCTTCAGATCCGCGGGCATGTTGTCGTAGGCCGCATACATGCTCTTGAACAGCGTATCTCCGCCCACACTGGGAATATGAATCGAGTACAGGGCAGTCGCCTTGGCAGGCTCCTTTTCATATCCCAGGTCGCTATGCCAGACCGCGCCGCCCTTGACCATGCGCGGATCGGCGAGCTTTCCCGGTGCCGCCAGATTGTCCAGCAGCATCAGCTCCGGGATGTCCGGATGGCGGCGGGATTTGTTGATATGCGCCCTGAGAACGCCGAAGTGACCGCAGAAACCCATGCAGTCGGGAACCTCGATTTTCTGGCCCCGGATGGCGATGACGCCATACTTCAGGAATGCTGCTTCGATTTCCCTGAAAGAGTCAGCATCCATTTTTCGCAGATCTGCACCGAAAATTTCGGCTCCAAGCTTCTTCCCGCCAGGACGCACTTCAATCATTTTCCCCTCCTTTAGTCTGAATTGTTTTTTACTTTACACCTGCACGATGCGCCTTTCCAATATGGACTGTATCGCAGCCTGGGTGACGGCCACAGTGTGCAGTGCGTCCTCGCCGTCGGGGAGGACGCTGCGTTCGCCACGAAGTTCAGCTTCGAAGGCATGCACCTGCAAGGCATAGGCCGGGCTGGCCGGAAATTTTTCCTCGGTGGTGCCGGAACCCGTTTTCACGCTCACCACGTGTTCCTTCATCCACCTCAGGGGCGAGGTGGTAAGCGTGCCTTCCCAGCCTTCGACGATAAGGTTGTTGCCGGCGTGCGGCGCCTCGCGCGTGGCGCGGGCGATGACATGGCAGTCCTTCTCCGTGCGCCCCAGGATGGTGATGGTGTCGTCGGGCACATTCGAGCGGCGATCCGGATGCGAAAGGGCGGTGACTTCAATGATCTTCTGCCCGGTCAGCCACTGGCCCAGATCCAGCAGATGCACGCACACGTCGTAGATCACGCCGCTTTGCGTGGCGTCGGCCCGCCAGGTGTCGCGGGGCGTGATCACCGAGCTGCGCTGCAGGGTGATGCTGGCCACCCGCCCCAGCGCGCCGGATTGCACGATCTCGCGTGCCCGCCTCACCGCCAGGTCGGTGCGTATCTGGTGGGCGATGCGCAGCACGATACCCGCCTCCCTGCAGGCGGCCAGCATTTCCCTGGCGTGGGCCGGGCTCAGTGCAAAGGGCTTTTCGCACAGCAGATGCTTCCTGGCCCTGGCACCGGCCAGCACGGCGGCGTGATGCATGGCATTCGGGAGCGCGATATAGACCGCATCGACATCCGGATCATTCATCAGGCTTTCGACGCTGGCGTGAACGCGCTTGACGCCGAATTTCGCGGCAAAGGCCTGGCCCTTGTCCAGGGAACTGCCCACGCAGGCGGTGATGGTCGATCCGGGGCTGTCGTTCATCGCCGGCGCGATGAAGTCGCGGGCCACCCAGCCGGGCCCGGCAATGCCCCAGCGGATCGGTTGTGATTTTGAATTCATGTATTGTCTCTATGTGGATAGTTGACTCATGATCAGGCCCTGGCCTTCTCCGGCCGCTGCGAGAAAGGCCGCTCGAACACGTGCTCGGCGATGCGGTTGAGCAGGATTTCCATGGAGCCGCCAGCGATCATCCAGCCGCGGCAGCGGCGAAAGCAGTATTCGACCAGACAATCCTCGCTGTAGCCCGCTCCGCCCATGACCTGCATGGCCTCGTTGGCGGCGTTGAAGCCGGCCTGGTTGCAGCAATACTTGGCCATGGCCGTCTCCGAGGCCGAGGGCAGGCCGGTATCTGCTGATACCGCTGCGCGATAGAGCATCAGGCGCGCGCAGTCCAGGTCCATGCGCATCTTGGCGAACTTCCACTGCAGGCCCTGGAACTCGCACAGCGGCCGGCCGAACTGCTTGCGCGTGAGCGCATAGTCGCGCGCGGTGCGAAAGGCATATTCCCCGAGTGCCAGCGAGCGCGAGGCATTGCCCAGGCGCTCGACGTTGAAGGCGCTGATCTGTCGCTTGAAGCCGCCCTCGCCCAGCAGCAGGTTCTCCCGGGGCACGTACACATTGTCGAAGTAGATCTGGTTCCAGGACTCGCCCGACAGGAAGCGTGTGGGCTTGCCGAAGCTGAGTCCCGCGGCGCCGCGCTCTATCATCACCGAGCCGATGCCGTTCAGCCCCGGTCCGAAGCGCACATAGGTGAGGAACTGGTCGGCATGCCGTCCGTGGGTGGTGAAAATCTTGGTGCCGTTCACGCGGTAGCCATCGCCCTCGGGCGTGGCCGAGGTGATGAGGTCGGTTGCGGAGGAGCCGGCGCCGGGCTCGGTCATGCCGGTGGCGATCAGGCTGTCGCCGCGCAGCAGCGGATCGAGAAAACGCTTCTTCTGCTCCGGGTTGGCATATTCACCCAGCACGCGGATGGCGCCGAAGTTGCCCGCCTGCACCACGTCGCCGCTGCGCGGGCAGGCCAGCGCCACCTCCTCGATGGCGATCACCGCATCGAACAGCGTGCCGCCCTGCCCGCCCTTGTCCTCGGGCAGGGTGATGCCGAACAGGCCCTGACTGGCCATGCGCCGTGCAATGTCGTAGGGGTAGTCGTCCTGATGGGCCAGCGCCAGGGCGCCGTCCTTGAGCTCGCGCGTGGCAAAGCTGCGCACGGCGTCCTGAAAGGCGCGCTGGTCTTCGCTGAGATTGAAATCCATGGCTCTGTCCTCGAATGAAGCGGTGTTGGGGTGGTGCGGGAAATCGGCAACAGAAATCAGCCGCTCAGGATATACGGTCGCGGCCCAGGATCATGGCATCGATGATCTGCACGCCCCCTCCCGCCTCCTGCACGAACACCGGGTTGAGATCGACCTGCGCAATCAAATCGCCGCAATGCTCGACCACGAGCGACACCTGCTCCATCAGCACGGCCAGCGCCTCGATGTCGCGCCGGGGCTGGCCGCGCACGCCTTCGAGCAGCGGATAGCCGCGCAGACGCTGCAGCATGGCCAGGGCCGTGGCCTTGCGCACCGGCAGCAGCTCCCAGGCCACGTCCTTCAGCACCTCGATGTGTATGCCACCCAGGCCCGCCATCATCATCGGGCCGAAGTCCGGGTCGCGCACGATGCCAATGGCCATTTCCAGGCCGGGGTGGGTCATCTCCTGTACCAGCACGCCATGAATGTAAGCTTTTGCATCGTAGCTTCGAGCACGGGTCATCAGTTGCCCGTAACCGGCGCGCACTGCTTCAGGTGAATTCAAGCCCAGCATCACCCCGCCGGCCTCGGTCTTGTGCTGTATCTGCGGCGACTGAATCTTCAGTGCCACCTTGCCGCCCAGGGCTTTCGCCACGGTCACCGCCTCCTCGACGCTCTCCGCCAATTGCTCGCGCGGCGTGGCCATGCCATAGTCACGCAGCAAGGCCTTGGCCTGGTACTCGCACAGCTCGCCCAATGTCACCGGTGGGGCCTTGCCGATCTTCGGCGCCGGTGCGGAAACATCCACGGCAGCGGCAAGGATGCGCGAATACTCCAGCATCATCTGCAGCACGCGCGCCGTACGTCGGGTGCTGCCGAAGCAGGAAAGGCCCATGCCCCAGAGCAGATCCAGGCTGTCCTCGGAGGCCTGGGCATGGGTGTACACCAGCAACGGCTTTTTCAGGGTGGCGGCAAAAGCCGACAGGTATTGCTTCTCGCGCAGCAGCACATCGCCATCGGACAGGTTGACCACCAGCACGATGGCATCGACGGCATCGCTTGCGGCCAGCACCGCCAGCGTGCCCACCAGCGGACTCATCTTTCCGGTACCGTGGCCCATGGGATTGATGGACACCTGCGCGGTCACGTCGATGGGATTGACGGTGGAACCGAACGAGGGCACGTGAGCGGACAGGGCCTTCTGCGTGGCCTCGTCCAGCAGCGGCACTTTCAGTCCGGTCATTTCGCAGGCGTCGGCCATGAGCACGCCGGTGCCGCCGGAAGTGGTGACAATGCCCACACGATTGCCCGCCGGCAGCGGGCTGCGCGAGAAGGCCGCAGCCAGGTCGCACATCTCCTCCTCGTCGTCGGTGCGCAGGATGCCGTAGCGGCGAAAAGCGGCGGCATAGCCCGTGTCCGATCCGGTGAGGCGGGCCGCATGCGAATCGGCGGCACGGGCACCGGCCTCGGTGCGTCCTATCTTGGTGACCAGCAGCGGCTTGCCGGCGGCTCGCGCATGTGCGGCCACCTCGGCCAGGCGAGCGGGATGCTTGAAGGACTCGATGAGCAGCATGATGACCCGTGTGTGCGAGTCGGCCAGCAGGTGCTCGACAAAATCCAGGCTTTCCAGATCGGCCTCGTTGCCCGAACTCACCAGGCAACTGAAGCCCAGGCCGTGCTGCATGGCAGCGCGGTGCTGCAGCGCAAAGCCCAGACCGCCGCTTTGCGAAACCACCGCCACCGGGCCGGGCCGGGCCTGCCCCCGAGGCGAGCCCTTGCTGGCATCGGCAGTGCGAGTGAAGGTCATGGGCACCATGCCGGTGACGTTGAAGTACCCGGCGGTGTTGGGCCCGACGATGCGCATGCCGGTTTCCTTCGCCAGCCGGGCCAGATTCTGCTGACGCTCGGCACCCGCCTCGCCTTCCTCGGCAAAACCCGAGCTGAAGCACACCGCAAACTTCGCCCCCGCCGCGGCGCATTCACGCAGCACCGGCTCCGCTCTATCGGCCGGCACTGCCAGCAGCACCACATCGATGGGCTCTTTGATCTCGGACACGGTCTTGACCGTGCGGATGCCGCGGATCTCGGCATGGCCGGGCGTGACCAGGTGCAGCTTGCCCGGGTAATTGCGCTGGAACAGGAATTCCAGGATGCGCCCGCGCAGCGTGGCCGGATCGCCGCTGGCGCCGATGATGGCGATGCTGGACGGTGACAGCAGCGGAGAGAGGTCGGTCAAACCGGGCTACACTTTTTCCAGGATGCTCACCACGCAGGCGGCTTCCTCCAGCCCGTAGAAGCCTCCGCCATTTTCGGCCAGGCCCAGGCGCGCACCTGGCACCTGGCGCTCACCGGCCTCGCCACGCAACTGCATGACCAGTTCGTGCAACTGGATCGCGCCGGTGGCGCCGATGGGATGCCCCTTGGAGAGCAGCCCGCCGGAAACATTGATGGGCAGGCGTCCGCCCAGGCGGGTGTCGCCGCTGTCGGCCAGGGCACCGCCCTCGCCATAGGCGCAGAAGCCGACGTTTTCCGAATGCACGATCTCGGCGATCGCGGAGGCATCGTGAAGTTCGGCCACGGAGATGTCCTCCGGCCCAACTCCGGCCATGTCGTAGGCGCGCAGGGCGGTGAGCCGGGTGATGTGCTGGTCGTACTGTTCGGGCAGGCGATTGGAGCCGGAGCCCAGCGCGATGCCGCGGATGCGCACCGCCCGATCAAAGCCGTGGCGGCGGGCATAGGCCTCCGAGGCCAGCACCAGCGCGCCGGCCCCGTCGCTCATGGGCGCGCACATGGCGCGCGTCATGGGCCAGGAAATCAGCTTGTCGGCCAGCACCTCTTCCACGGTCATGGATACCCGGTACTGCGCCAGTGGATTGAACTGCGAGTGGTAATGGTTCTTCGATGCCACCGCTGCGATCTGCCGCTGCGTGGTGCCGAAGGTCTTCATGTGAAAACGCGCCTGGGCCGCATAGATGTCCATGAACACGCTGCGCTCGCCGGTGTCCATGGAGGCCTCGGGCGGCAGCGGCAGCCCGTCGCCCATGGCCAGCAGCGCCCTGATGTGATCCTCGGCCAGATCGCGGTCCCAGCTTCCCTTGAAGGCCTCGAACATCTCCTTGCGCCGCTCGGGGAAGTTCATCTTCTCCGTGCCCACGACCAGGGCGACCTCATGCATGCCCGCGGCAATCGCGGCATACGCCTGGATCACCCCCGTGCTGGAGCTGGCGCAGGCATTGTCGGTGTTGACGATGGGAATCCGTTCAAAGCCCATGGCCCGAAGCGAGCATTGTCCGCGTATGCCGTGCTGGCCTTCCAGCGCGCCCTGGCGGGTGTTGCAGAACCAGGCGGATTGGACCGCGTCTTTGACAATCCTCGCATCGCTCAGCGCCTGCGCCACGGCCTCGGCGGTGAGCGATTTGACGCTGCGCGCCAGGTGCCTGCCCAGCGCTGTCATGCCGGCGCCGATGATGTACACATCACCCATGGCAGGCCTTCCTGTTACATGCCGTCCTGATCAAGTACCAATTCAAGGCACTACCAGTCGAACAGCTTCAGGACATTGTCCTTGAGGATTTTCTGCCTGTGCGCTTCCGGCATGCCGGTGAACTGGCGGGTGATGGCTTCCTGGGACCTGGGGAAGGTGCTGTCGCCGTGGGGATAGTCATTCGCCCACATGACATTGTCCACGCCGATCAGGTCGTAGGTCCTGATGCCGGCCATGTCGTCCATGAAGGTGAGGTAGACATGATCCCGGAAGATCTGGCTCGGCAGCCGCCCGGACTTGAAGGTCTTGCCCATGAGCAGGCTGTAGCGGCCGAAGACGTGATCCAGCCGCTGCACGTAGTTGGCCGCCCAGCCGATGTCGTTTTCCACCGAGACGATCTTGAGCTTCGGAAAGCGCTCGAACACGTCGGCGTAGATCATGGCCGAGATGCAGCCCTGCACATCGGCTGGAGCCGAGGGGAACTGCTCGAAGCGGCTGCGGGTGATCTTCGCGCGCGACTGCGTGAAGTTGTGCAAGGCCAGCGGCATGTTCAGTTCCTGTGCGGCCGCCCACAGCGGGTCGAAGGCCGGATGCGCATAGGTGATGTCGTCGCTGGGGGTGAGGCCGAGCATGGCGCCCCTCAGCCCTACCTTTCTCGCCTCGTGCAGATCCTTGACCGCCGTATCGACGTCCTCGGTCATGAGCACTGCCATGCCCAGGAATCGTTTCGGATTGGTCTTGCAGAAGTCCGACAGCCAGCGGTTGTAGGCCTGAAAGAGCGCGTGCTTGTATTCCTGGTCCTTGAGCGAGAACATTTTCATGACCAGGGTGGCGTACAGCACCTCGGCATCGACGCCGTCGGCGCTCGCGTCCTTCTCGCGCGCCACAGGATCCCAGCCGCCCTTCAAACGCCCGGGCGCGTCCCAGCGCCGCCAGTGCTTCACCTCCTCGGCCGGCACGCCGGCAGCCGAGAGCACCGTGACCTTGGTCGGCTCAATGCCGTCGATGCAGTAGAAGTCGTCATCCTTGCCGTGCTCGATGTGCGGCGCGCGCGGTTTCATCTTGTTGTCCAGGTATTCAGGCCACATCTCCGGCGGCTCGATGACGTGGGAATCGGCTGAAATAATGTTGCGCTCGTTCATGGAAAGCTCCTCGCTATCACGTAAGAATCATGTTGTTCAAAAACCCGTCACCGAATCAATCTTCCAGCTTGATGCCGTTCTCGGTGACGATCCTTTTCCACAAGGCCACTTCGGTGGCGATGTGCCTGGCGAATTCCGCCGGCGTGCTGCCCACCAGGCCCAGGCCTTCCTTTTCGAAGGCGGCAATCAGCTCCGGGTCCCTGGTCATCCTGACGAATCCGTCGTTGAGCTTGAGGATAATCGGATTCGGGGTGGCCGAGGGCACCACCATGCCGATCCAGTTGGTGTAATTGAAGGCCGGCACCGACTCTACGGCCGAGGGCAGATCGGGCAGCAGCCTGGAGCGCTTGTTGGTGAAGATGGCCAGCGGTTTCAATTTCCCCGACCTGATCAATGGCAGTTGTGCCAGCAGGTTGCCGGAGGCCACGTCGATGCGCCCGGCCAGCAGGTCCACCAGTTGCGGCGCGGCACCCTTGTAGTGAACGAAGGTCACACTGGTCTTGGTGATGTTGTGCAGCCAGGCGGCCGACAGATGCCCGATGCTGCCGGAGCCGGTGGTGCCGTAGTTGATCTTCTCCGGGTTGGCGCGGGCCTGCTCGATGTACTCGGCCAGGTTCTTGCCGGGGAACGAAGACCGGGTCACCAGCACCGAGGTGCGCTGGCTCAGCAGCGAGACCGGCGCGAAATCCTTTACCGTGTCAAAGGGCAGGTTGGCATAGGTCGCCGGATAGACGGTGAAGCTGGCGTTGGCGGTGAGAACGGTGTAGCCGTCCGGTCTGGCCTTGGCCACATAGGTGTTGGCCAGCGTGCCGCCCGCACCGGTCTTGTAGTCGAGCACGAATGACTGGCCCGTCACCTTGGTCATGGTGTTGGCGTAATAACGCACCTCGCCGTCGACCGCGCCTCCCGCTGCAAAGCCCACGACCAGGGTGACCGGCCGGCTCGGGTAATTGTCCGCCGGCTGGGCCAATGCGGCGGCGCAGGCGAGCGCACCTGCCAACATGGCGAGCCGTTCAAGACTTTTCAACAGCATTGCACTTCCTCCTTTGAAGATTCGATTCCCTGAAGCGACAGCGGCCGCTTCAGTCGGCGCGAATGCCGGCCTCCTTGACGATCTTTCCCCACTTGACGATTTCCGACCGGATCAGCGTCCTGAATTCCTCCGGCGTTCCACCCACGGCCTGCGAGCCGTCGGCGGCAATCCTGGAGGCCACCTCGGGCAGCCGCATCACCCTTGTCAGTTCAGCGCTCCACCGGGCAACGACCGGATCAGGCGTCCTGACGGGCAGCGCCAGCCCGAACCAGCCGGCCACCTCGAAGCCGGGGACGCCGGCCTCGGCGATGGTGGGCAGATCAGCCATGGCCGGATGCCTCCTGGCGCCGCTCACGCCCAGCGGCCGCAACCGGCCGTCCTTGATGAAGGACTGTGCCTGGAGCATGGTGGAGAACAGCATCTGGATGTTGCCGGCGACCACATCCTGCATGGCCGGATTGCCACCCTTGTAGGGCACATGGGTCAGCTTGATCCCGGCCAGTGAAGCCAGCAGCTCACCCGCCATGTGGCTGGTTCCGCCGACGCCGGAGGAGCCGAAATTCAGTTGCCCCGGCCTCGCCCTGGCCACGCCCAGCAAGTCCTGGATGCTTCTTGCGGGCACCGAAGGATGGATCACCAGCAGGTAAGGCTGCGTGGTCAGTTGCGACAGCGGCAGGAAATCCCGCAGCAGGTCGTAGCGAAGATTGGGATAGATGTGCGGGTTGATGGAGGTGGCGGTCGATATCAATGTCAGCGTGTAGCCGTCGGGGGCGGCCTTCATGCCCATGGTCAGTCCGATGGTGCCGTTCGCACCGGCCTGGTTGTCGACCACCACCGCCTGGCCCCAGGCTTCCTGAACCTTGCTTGCCACGGTGCGCCCGATGATGTCGGTGCCGCCGCCGGGGGGAAAGGGAATGATCATCTTCATCGGCCTGGAGGGAAAACCGTCCACAGCCTGGGCCATGGCCGCCTGAGGCAGAGCCATGGCAATGGCCAGGACGCACGCAGGCAGGGCTGCGGAACAGGCGCCTGGGCTCTCACGAAAAAACATGTTTCCTCCTTGTGCGCCCTTCTTGCTCTTTCCGACCCGGCAATTTCAGGCGTCTGCGGCAATGCTGCCAATTTTGATGACTCTACCTCATCCGGGACGAGGCGGCAGGATTACACGCACAGACTGACCGGGTGCGGACCGGCCTTGTTACCCGTCAGAAGCCAGACCGGTGCAGCTGACTATGGACTATGCGCACCGACATGCCGCCACGAGCGTTTCTTTCACCCACATATGGTGATATCAATTATCACATTTAATTACATAAATAAAAGACTTATTATTGAAATTGATTATATTATCCCGGATCATCATCGATCCGTTGCCATCGCGTTTCAACACCTGTCACCGCTTCGCCCTGAATCCCGTAACATCCAGCTTGCAGCACCCAACTCTCTCCAGAAGAGTCAACGAACCCCAGGAGGTCGTCATGAAACGCATCGCTTCATCGATCGCGGCAGCGGTTGTCCTGTTCGCCGCAGGCATTTCCGTCTCGCCCCCGGTGCATGCCCAGGGCACCTACCCCAACAAGCCCATCCGCTTGATCGTTCCCTACGCCGCGGGCGGCGGCGCCGACGTGATCGCGCGGCCTATCTCGGTGAAACTCTCCGAAGTCCTGGGCCAGCCCATTCTGTATGACAACCGCGGTGGCGGCGGCGGGCTGATCGGCGCGGAGGCGGTGGCGCGCTCGGCGCCGGACGGCTACACCTTCCTCGTGGCCGCGGGCAACACCAATGTGTTCGCCGCGTTGCTGAACGAGAAGATCGCCTACGACCAGGTGAAGGACTTCCAGCCCATCACCCAGTTCGACACCACCCCCAATGTGCTGATCAGCAACCCGAACTTCTCCCCGAAGAACATGAAGGAGCTGATTGCCTACGCCCGCGCCAACCCCGGCAAGATCAACTGGGGCCATTCGGGCGCCGGCTCCGGTGGCCACCTGTCCATCCTGCAGCTCATGGGCGAGCACAACATCAAGGTGCTGCCGATCGCCTACAAAGGCGCCGGCCCCGCGGTCACCGCCACCCTGAGCGGCGAGAACGACCTGATGTTCATCAACCCCGGCGTGGTGATCGCCAACATCAAGGCCGGCAAGCTGCGCCCGCTGGGATTCGCCGGAGCCAAGCGCCTGCCCACGCTCGCCGACGTGCCCACCATCGACGAGCAGGGCTTCCCCGGTTTTGACTCGAGCAACTTCAAGGGCCTGATGGCCCCGGCCGGAACGCCGCGCCCCATCGTCAACCGCATTCATGGCGAGCTGGTGAAGATCGTGCATTCGCCGGACAACGTCGCGCGCATGCTGGCGGCGGGCTCGCTGCCCGTGGGCAATACCCCCGAGCAGTTCACCGAGATGCTGCGCGTCGAAGTCGCCAAGTGGGGCAAGATCATCAAGGACAACAACATCAAGGCCGAATGATGCCGCGTTCAGCGAAGCACCAACTGCTAACGAAGAGGATTGCCATGAAGAAAACCTTGCTGGGCGTAGTGGGCATCACACTGGTTTCCTGTGCGCTGAACCTGCACGCGCAAAGCGAATGGCCGACCAGGCCGGTAACCATGATCGTGCCCTTCCCGCCGGGCGGCGGCACCGACGCCTTCGCCCGTCCGCTGGCCGGGCTGCTGCCCAAGCAGATCGGCCAGCAGATACTGCTCGACAACCGTGGCGGCGCCGGCGGCACCATCGGCGCGGCCGTTGCGGCGCGGGCCGCCGGAGACGGTTACACCTTCTTCATCGGCGCGGTGCATCACGCCATCGCCCCGAGCGTGTACAACAAGCTCGACTACAACCTGCAGCAGGACCTGATCCCCATCACCTCGCTGGCCCATGTGCCGCAGGTGGTGGTGGTCAATCCGCAGCGCGTGAAAGCCACCACGCTCAAGGAATTCATCGCCATGGCGCAGAAGGACCCGGGCCGCACCACCTTCGGCTCTGCCGGTGGCGGCACCTCGCACCACCTGGCCGGCGAACTTTTCCAGATCGTCACCGGCACGAAGATGCTGCACGTCCCCTACAAAGGAGCCGGCCCGGCGCTGATCGACCTCATCGGCGGGCAGATTGATTCCATGTTCGACGGACTGGGCTCCTCGTCGGCGCACATACGCGGCGGCAAGCTGAAGGCATTGGCCGTGGCCGGACCGAAACGCGCCGAGGCCTTCCCCGACATTCCCACCACGGCTGAAGCCGGGCTGCCGGCCTTCTCCGTGGCCACCTGGTATGGCATCTGGGCGCCCAAGGGCACGCCGGCCCGCATCAACGACCGCCTGCAGCGCGAAGTGGCGACTTTCCTGGCCCTGCCGGAA
>CAXNIK010000019.1:0-22427 GCA_964202115.1 Burkholderiales bacterium | reverse complement strand
TCACCCCAAACGACTGTCGGTAACATCGTGTAAAGCGAGTGTGGTCATGCGCTGCCGGTCGGGTGACGGGTGGTAGAATATGCACCGGATTGCGGGTGTAGTTCAATGGTAGAACGGCAGCTTCCCAAGCTTTAGACAAGGGTTCGATTCCCTTTACCCGCTCCAGCAAAAAAGGCCCGCATGCGGGCCTTTTTGTTTGGTGCAGCCGCTTTGTAGCTATTTCGCCGGCGTTTCCTTCCAGTACAGCGCTTCCAGTTCGGCCTCCCGTTTCGGGCTGAGCGGGTCGAGTTTCGCGAGCGCCGCCCGCGCTTCGGCGTGCTCACGCTCCAGGCGCTGGATGCCGGCCACACCATCCTGCCTGAAGGCCTTGCACAGTTCGTAGGTGGCCACGCGAGTCGCCTCATCGACGTCGGAGGTGAACCAGGCGATCTCTATGCCCAACTCAATGTGCTGTTCCAGGGACAGTTGATCCACGGCCTGTACAAAGGCCAGCACGCCCCGAGCCTTGCTCCTGACCTCCCGGATTTCATCGACGCTCTGCGCCGACTGGAAGTGCACGGTGTCCACGCCGATGTCGTGATAGAGGTTGAGCCGGTCGATGCCTTCCTGCAGCCCGCCGTTATTGGCCTTGCGGGCGTAGGTCTTGGCGCCGATGACGAAGGTGGGATCCAGGCGGTCGCGCACGGCGCAGCACACCTTGAAGCGTGCCACGGCTTCCTCGCGCGGAACGACCTCGATGTAACCCTGGCTTTGGCGCTTGCGGCCGGCGGGCTGGTCCTCCATGCGTATGCCGGCCATGCCGGCGCGGATGCAGTCCTCCACGGTTCGTTCCAGCGCGGTCAGGCTGCCCGGGCCGGTGTCGATATCGGTGAGCACGGGGATGTTGACGGCGCGTGCGATGTAGCTGGTGAACTGGGTCAACTCCGTCATGGAGGCCATGCTGGTGTTGGAAAAGCCGGTGTAGTTGCCCGCGGTGCGCGCCCCGCCCACGAACAGGGCCTCGATGCCTCCGGCCTCCATGATCCTCGCGTGCATGGCGCTGGGGGCGCCGAATATGGAGGTGACGGTGTTCTTGCGCGCGAACAGGTCGCGCAACTGCTGGCCGCGTTGGGGCAGGGGCATGCTGGTCTCCTCGTATGGTCGGGGGGCCGCGGGCCTACATTGTCGGCCCGGGATCGTGTAAGTTCCGGCTTGGTCAATTGAACCTTGATGATAGTGAAAAACCAGCCAACACATGAAACGCCCCGCAGTCTCCGCGGCGTCGCCTCGGTCATCGGCGTCGCCCACACCGACTGGGCGCTGGACTACGAGTGCAGCCGCCAGGGCCTGCACGGTGCCGACTCCTACGGGCTGGGCGCGATTGCCTTTCGGCGCGCGCTGGCCGATGCCGGGCTTGAGCGCAGCGACATCGACGGCCTGATCGTCGGACCGAAGACCGCCTACGAGCGCATGGGCGAGGTGCTGGGCCTGAACACGCGCTGGGGCGGGCAGGCCGATTCGGTGCAGGCGGTGGTGCAGGCCTGCATGGCCATACACAGCGGCCTCGCGGAGGTGGTGGCGCTGGTCTATGGCTACGACCAGCGTTCCTCCAAGGTGCAGTACGGCGGGCCGGGCGCTGTGTCGGGCGGCGCGGATCATCTGTCCTATGTCTATCACTCGCCCTGGGGCCTGACCTCGCAGGGCGCGCTGTATGCGCTGATGTTCCAGCGCTACAAGGAGCTGTACGGCATGACCGAGCGCGATCTCGGTGCGGTGGCCGTGGCGCAGCGCCTGGGCGCCAGCCTCAATCCGCATGCGGTCATGCCCAGGCGCATCACCATCGAGGACTACCTGGCCGCGCCTTATGTATGCCAGCCCCTGCGCCTGCTGGACTACTGCCTGATCAACGACGGCGGGGTGAGCCTGATCATCGCCGAGAGCGGCTGGGCGAAGCGCCATGCGCAGCGTTCGAGCGCGGCGAAAAAGCCTGTGCCCATCCTCGGCGTGGGCCGGCATGACCTCAATGTTGCCGCCACCAGCCTGGAGCCGCGGCTGCTGGATTTCTACCGCCCGGCGCAGCGCCAGGCCGCCGAGCAGGTCTATGCCATGGCCGGCGTGGGGCCGGAGGATATGGACAGCGTGCAGGTGTATGACAGCTTCAGTTGCCATGTGCCCTTTGCGCTGGAGGGCTTCGGGTACTGCGGCGAGGGCGAGGCCGGGCGTTTTTTCGCCGAGCAGGGCATCGGTCTTGACGGCAAGCTGCCGGTGAACACCAGCGGCGGGCATATCTCCGAGTCCTACATGCAGGGCTGGAACCACCAGGTCGAAGCGGTGCGGCAACTGCGCGGCGAATGCGGGCCGCGCCAGGTGAAGAACTGCCGCCATGTGCAGTACTGCTCGGATGTGGCCGGCAAGGCCGTCACCCTCATCTATGGCGCGGGGGACTGAGCATGGCTGATCTCAATTTTCCGAAGCTTGTGCGTCTGCATGGCGATGAGCCCTTCTGGGACAGCATCAAGGCGCGGCGCATGGCCCTGCAGCGCTGTTCGGCCTGCGCGAAATTCCGCTATCCGGCGGCGCCGGTGTGTGCCGCGTGCTTTTCCGATGAGAGCGAGTGGGTGCCGGTGTCCGGCAGGGCCGAGCTGCTCTCCTGGGCGATCTTCCACCGCAAGTACCTGCCGTCCTATCCGCCGCCGCACAATGTCATCGTGGCGCGGCTGGAGGAGGGGCCCTCGATGGTGAGTAACCTGGCTGGTGCCGAACCCTCCGAAGGCTGTATCGGCCGGGCGCTGCAGCTTGTCTACGAAGAGGACTCCGCCGGCGTGGTGCTGCCGCGCTTCAGGTACGTTTGAACCCTTAGGTTCCAGACTATTCGATCCTGGTTTCTAACTGAAGTGGGGGATCTACAAGGGGGCCATGCCCCCTTGTTCGAGATCATTCCATCTGCAGCCCGGCCTCCTTCATCAGTTTGGCGATCTTGTCGATCTCGCTGATGATGGTGTCGCGGAATTGCTCCGGCGTGACCTGCGGCGCGTCGGCGCCGTCGGTGGCGAGCTTCTTCACTATCTCGGGCGAGGCCAGGACCTGGTTGATGTCGCGATTGAGCGCGTTGATGATGGGCGCGGGCGTTCCCGCCGGCGCCAGCAGCCCGTACCAGCCCACCATTTCGAAGCCGGGGACGGTTTCGGCGATGGTGGGTATGTCGGGCAGCAGCGAGGAGCGCTTCAGGCTGCCCACGGCCAGGGCCCGGACCTTGCCGCCCTTGACGTGCGGCATCACCGACAGCACGCTGCCGAACAGCACGTGGATGCGCCCGGCGATCATGTCCAGGATGCCCGGACCGATGCCCTTGTAGGGGATGTGCACCATGTACAGCCCATTGATGTACTTGAACTGCTCCATGCCGATGTGCGCCGCCGAGCCGCTGCCTGAGGAGGCGTAGTTGAACTGGCCCGGGCGCGCCTTGGCGTAGGTGATGAACTCCTTGACGTTCTTCACCGGCAGCGTGCTCGAAGCCGCGAATACATAGGGCTGCAGGGTGAACTGCGAAATGGGCGCGAGCGCCTTGCGCACATCGTAGGAGGTCTTGGCCACCAGCGCGGCATTGACCACGGTGCTGTTGGCGGTTACCAGCAGCGTGTAGCCGTCGGGGGCGGCCTTGACGACCATGTCCATGCCGATGATGCCGCCGATACCCGAGGCGTGGTTCTCCACCACGAAGCTGTGGCCCCAGCGCTCGCCCAGCCGGGTGATGACCAGCCGCGAGATGATGTCGGTGCCGCCTCCCGGGGAGGAACCGACGATGACGCGGATGGGCTTGGTGGGGTAGTTGCCGGGCAGGCCTGACGGTTTCTGCGCCGCGGCAGGGAACGCCAGCGTGGCCGCCAGCATGAAACCCATTAGACCCATGAGACAAGGCCCGGGCAGGGCGCTCTTCGTGGTTGATGTCCATCCTGATGCCAGCATGCTTTTCTCCCGTCGGACCATGAACTACTTATTGTCCTCCAACTGGAGGCCGGTCTGCTTGATGAGCTGATCGACACGGTCAAGCGCGCTGTCGATGACCACGCGGAACTGCTCGGGGGAGTTGTAGGCGGCGGCAGAACCATCCGCGGCCAACGCCTTTTGCACCTGGGGTGACTTGATCACGCCCATGGCCTCCCTGTTGATGGCATTGATGATGGGTTGCGGCGTGCCGATTTTCGCCACCGCGCCGATCCAGCCAACGTAGGCGAAGCCGGGCACGCCTTCCTCGGCGATGGTGGGCACATCGGGCAGCGTGGACATGCGTTCCGGCGAGGTGATGCCCAGCATTTTCAGCTTGCCCGAGCGCACATGCGGCAATAGCGCCACCGAGGTGCCGAACACCACGTCGGTGCGCCCGGCGACGGTGTCCACCACGCTGGGGGCGACGCCCTTGTAGGGCACGTCCTGCATCTCGGTTCCGGTGAGGTGCTTGAACAGCGCCCCGGACAGATGGGCCGAGGTGCCGATGCCGGAATTGGCCAGATTGACCTTGCCCGGATTGGCCTTGGCGTAGGCGACCAGCTCCTTGATGTTGCCGTAGGGTCGCGCGGCGTGGCTGCCCATGACCAGGGGGGAGGTGGTGAACTGCATCACCGGCACGAAGGACTTGCGCACATCGAAGGGCACCTTGGCGATGAACACGGCGTTCTGGAAGGTGGAGCCCGACGCGGTCAGGATGGTGTAGCCATCGGCGGGCGCCTTGAGTACGGCCTCCATGGCGAGAATGCCGCCGACCAGAGAGGCGCTGTTCTCCATGACGAAGGTCGCGCCCCATTTCTCCGCCACGCCGCCGAGGATGGTGCGCGACAGGAAGTCGGTGCTGCCCCCGGCGGCAGTGCCGATGACCACGCGCACCGGCTTGGTGGGAAAGCCCGGCGGCTTTTGCGCATGCGCCGAGGTAAATGCGGCCAGTCCGAACAACGCGAGGCATACTCGCGTGATCGTGCTGACCCGGAATGTGAAAATTGGTTTGGTCATGCACTACTCCTTATTTATTATCATTTTTCAACTTGAATTGTTGATATATGAACATGTGCAATATGAATATGATCACAACACATCTGCCATGCAAGGGTCGTGGTGCCCACAGAATACGCTCGTCGGCATGACGTGGGCAAGATTCCTATATGTGAATATGGATAAGATTGGCTTAAGTTACACTTTAGTTGAGTAAGTGAGGCTGTCCCGCGCCGGGATGCCCCGATTTGAAACGAATTCTCCAGGATCTCTTCATGCCCGCGTCGCTGGAAGGCAAGCTGGTCGTCGCCATTTCCTCACGGGCGCTGTTCGACTTCGAGAAGGAAAACGAGGTCTTCGAGCGTGAAGGCGAGGAAAAGTACATCGGCCTGCAACTGTCCAGCCTGGACATCCCGGCCACGCAGGGTGTGGCCTTTCCGCTGGTGAAAAAGCTGCTCGCCTTCAACACCCCCAACGCGCACCGCGTGGAAGTGGTGATCCTGTCCAAGAACGATCCGGTGAGCGGACTGCGCGTGTTTCGCTCGGCCAAGCAGGCCGGCCTGCCGGTGGAGCGCGGCGTGTTCACCCGCGGCCGCTCGCCCTACCGCTACCTAAAACCCCTGGACGCCAATCTTTTTCTTTCCATGAACGAGTCGGATGTGACCTCGGCCATCGCGGTGGGTTATCCCGCGGCCATCGTCTATCCGCAGTCGCGCAGCGAAGAGGTACAGCATGCCAACGAGGTGCGCATCGCCTTCGACGGTGACGGCGTGCTGTTCAGCGACGAGGCCGAGCGTGTCTATCAGCGCGAGGGCCTGGATGCCTTCCAGGCGCACGAGACCAAGCACGCCAACCGTCCACTGCCGCCGGGCCTGTTCAAGCCACTGCTGGAGGCGCTGCACCGGCTGCAGACCGCGGGGTCGGATGTGCCCATGCGCATACGCACGGCGCTGGTCACGGCACGCAGCGCCCCGGCGCACGAGCGCGCCATACGCACGCTCATGGGCTGGGACATCGGCGTGGACGAGGCCATGTTCCTGGGTGGACTGGACAAGGGCGCGTTCCTGCGCGAGTTCGAGCCGGATTTCTATTTCGATGACCAGCGCGGCCACGTGGAGTCGGCGCGCAAGCATGTGGCTTCGGGGCATGTGCCCTTTGGCATCGCCAACAAGAAAAATTCATGAAAATCATCAAAATTGTATTGGGCGTGGCCGCGGCCATCGTGGCCTTGCTGCTCATCGTCGTGGCTGTGATCGCCGCACGCTTCGACCCCAACAGCTACAAGGCCGAGCTGGCTGCGCTGGTCAAGGACAAGACTGGGCGCACGCTCACTCTGGAGGGACCGCTGTCCTTGTCCTTCTTTCCCAAGCTGGCGGTGAGGGCGGAGAAGATCGCCTTGTCCGGAGAGGGTGGCAAGGGCACCTTCGCCCGCGTGGGTGAGTTGCGCCTGTCGCTGGCGCTGCTGCCGCTCATATCGCAGCAGGTGGTGGTTGATCGTGTCGCCCTGACCGGCGTGTCCGCCGAGGTGGTGCGCTATAAGAATGGCAAGACCAGCATAGATGATCTCACTGGTGGAGCGGCGGCGGACAAGAAGGACGGCAAGGACAGCAAGGACAGCAAAGCCGCCAAGGCGCCGCCGGTCGCACTGGATGTGGCCGGTGTGGACATCGTCATCGACAGCTTGATCTGGCGCGACGAGCTTGACGGCGGGCAATGGAAGCTGAGCGGAGTGAAGCTCGCCACCGGACGCATAGCCGATGATGCGCCGGGCAAGTTGAGTCTGGCGGTGCGTGTCGAGGGGACCGGTCCTGCGCTCAAAGCCGACATCGAACTGGCTTCGGCCTATCGCTTCAATTTCAGCAAGCAGACCGCGTCCCTGACCGATCTGTCGCTGAAGATCGCCGGAGACCTGCCATCGATGAAGGGTGCCAAGCTGGCGGTGGACGGGCAGGTGGAGGCCGACTGGGGCAAGGAGAAAGCCGGCGGCACGCTGACGGTGAAGTTCGACGAGAGCACGCTCAAGGCGAAGGTCGACGTGCAGGGCTTTTCCCCCGCGGCGATCAGCTTCGATGCCGACATCGACAAGCTCAATGTCGATCGCTATGTCGCTTCCGGCGGCGGCAGCGATCCCGCTGGCAAAAGCGGTGGCAGCAAGGCAGAGGGCAAGTCCCAGGCGGCCGCAGAACAGCCGCTGGACCTGGAGGGCCTGAAGGCGCTCAACCTGAAAGGGCAGTTGCGCGTAGGCCAGTTGATCGTGGCCAAGCTCAAGGCAGAGAAGGTGCACCTGGGCCTGAACGCCAAAGGAGGTCGCGTGGACTTCAATCCGATCGCGGCCAGCCTGTACGGCGGCACGCTGGCGGGGACGGCCGGCATCAATGCCAATACCTACCAGTTCACGGTGAAGCAGCAACTGAGCGGCATCAACATCGGTCCGCTGCTGCGTGATGTGGCCGACAAGGATCTGCTGGAAGGGCGCGGCAAGGTGGTGGTGGATGTGCAGACCGGGGGGCGCACGGCGACGGCGCTGAAGAAAGCGCTGGGCGGCTCGGCCAATGTGGAACTGGCCGACGGCTCGGTGAAGGGCATCAATCTGGCCGAGTCATTGCGCCGCGCCAAGGCCGCTCTGGGTTCGAAGTCGGCGCAGGAGCAGGCCTCATCAAAGGGTGACAAGACCGACTTCTCCGAGCTGACCGCGAGCTTTGCCATCGCCAAGGGGGTGGCGAACAACAAGGATCTGTCCATGAAGGCGCCCTTTATCCGTCTGGGCGGTGCCGGTGATCTGGACATCGGCGAGAACCGCATGGACTACCTGGCCAAGGCCGCGGTGGTGAACACCTCCGCGGGCCAGGGCGGGAAGGATCTGGAGTCCCTGGCCGGGCTGACAGTGCCGGTGCGCGTAAGCGGGCCGTTCGAGGCATTGAGCTATCGCATCGAGATTGGCAGCATGGTGAGCGACACCGTCAAGCAGAAGGTGCAGGAGTCGGTGAAGACCCAGGTGCAGGATCGCCTCAAGGGGCTGTTTGGAAGATGAGCCGGCGGTGAGCAGCAAGCACAAGTCCGCTGCCGCGAAGCAGGCTACTGTGGCATCCCCGTCGTTCGCCGCCACACTCATCGCCTGGCAGCGCCAGCACGGCCGCAATGACCTGCCCTGGCAGAACACCCGCGACGCCTATCGCATCTGGCTGTCGGAAATCATGCTGCAGCAGACCCAGGTGTCCACCGTCCTGCCTTACTTCCAGCGATTCCTCGAGCGCTTTCCCGATGTGAAGCAATTGGCCGCGGCCGACCTGGACGAGGTGCTGCAACTGTGGAGCGGGCTTGGCTATTACTCCCGCGCCCGCAACCTGCACCGCGCGGCGCAGCAGGTGGTGGCCGAACATGGCGGGCGCTTCCCGCAGGAGCGCGAGGTGCTGGAGACATTGCCCGGCATCGGGCGCTCCACGGCCGCGGCCATCGCCGCGTTTGCCTACGGCCGCCGTGAAGCCATCCTGGACGGCAACGTCAAGCGCGTGCTGGCGCGCTACGGCGCGGTGGCGGGGTTCCCCGGGGACAAGAAAGCGGCCGATCGCCTGTGGGCGCTGGCGGAGACGCTGCTGCCTGATACGGATATCGAGCGAGGCATTGAAAGTTATACCCAGGGCCTGATGGATCTTGGTGCGACGCTGTGCACGCGCACGCCGGACTGCGCGCGCTGCCCGGTTCGCGCGGGCTGCGCCGCGCTGGCTCAAGGCGCAGTGGCGTCCTATCCCGCGTCGCGACCGAAACGCATCAATCCCACACGGCAGACCGGCATGCTGCTGCTGGTGCATCGCGGCCGCGTGCTGTTGCGACAGCGTCCGCCCATGGGCCTGTGGGGCGGGCTGTGGGTGTTTCCCGAAATGGATGGCAGGGATGAAGAGGAGGGACATTCTGTCGCCGCGCGCCTGGGGTGTGAACTCGATACGCTCGAGGCGTTGCCGCCGCTGCGCCACGCCTTCACGCATTTCACCCTGGACATCACGCCGCTGCTGGGCCGGGTGAAGGCGGTTCAGCCTGCGGTCAACTCGGGCGGCAATCGCTGGCTGGGGCTGGAGGAAGCGCTGGCCGCGGCGGTGCCGACACCGGTGCGCACGCTGCTGGAGCGCGTACAGCGAAAAATTTCCGGAGAAGTCTGATAATAATTATCTTCGTCATTCAATACTTATAAAGATAACTATATGAAATTGACTATATTACTGGGCGCCTGGATGGATACTCAGCCGGCGCCGCGCTGGTCCAGGAAACGCCGCAGTATGGTCAGGCGCGCGAGGCTGTCGTCCATCTCCAGCAGTTTTTGTTTGGCCGTGAGCGGTATGGGCAGCACTTCCGACAACCGGTGTCCGACCCAGGCGGCGCTGTCCAGGCGGTGGGGCTGGCTGAACACGTCCTCGCCATGATCGGCGATGATCATGGCGAGCACCTTGGCGCAGACGCTGAGGTCTTCCGGAATGGCCAGTTCCTCTTCTGGCGGTAGCAGCTCCACACTGGCCGACACCAGCCCCTGCTTGTTGACGCTGGTTTCCAGCACACGGAAGCGCTGCCCTCCGTGCGCCAGCAGATTGAGCACCCCCAGTTGCTGCATGTCGCAATCGGAGATGGAGGCGAGGCAGCCGACTGTCTCATGCGTCGCCGGTGCGCCCACTTCCTTGCCTTCACGGATCAGCACTACCCCGAAGGGACGCTTGAGCTTGAGGCACTCGCGGGTCATGTCCATGTAGCGCGCCTCGAACACGCGCAGGGGCAGCCTGCCCTCGGGGAACAGCACGGTGTGCAGGATAAAGAGGGGCAGCGGCTCTGTGTTCATTCCGCTTCCCGGGATCTGCCCCAGCGCGCCATCAGCTCATGGGCCACGCCCAACTGGTCCAGCACGCGCGCCACCACGAAGTCCACCACGTCGGCGACCTGCGCGGGCCGGTGATAGAAGCCCGGATTGGCGGGCAGGATAACGGCGCCGGAGCGGGTCAGGCGCAGCATGTTCTCAAGGTGTATGGCCGACAGCGGCGTCTCGCGCGGCACCAGCACCAGCTTCTTTCTTTCCTTGAGCATGACGTCGGCGGCGCGCTCGATGAGATTGTCGGCCAGTCCCGCGGCCACCGCCGCCAGCGTGCCCATGGAGCAGGGGCAGATCACCATGGCGTCGCCGGGATTGGAGCCGGAGGCCACCGGCGCGAACCAGTCCTCCCGGCCGAAAACCTTCAACTGCCCGGGTTTGGCTTTGTAGCGTTCGGCGAAGAGATGCTCGGCATCCTGTGCCCGCGGCGGCAGCACCAGATCCAGTTCCTGCTTGGCGACGATGTGCGCGGCCTGGGAATACAGCAGCCAGACGCGCTGGTCCGCTGCAAGCAGGCATTCCATCAGCCGCAGGCCGTAGGCCATGCCGGAGGCGCCGGTGAGGGCGACGGTGATGGTGCTCACGAGCCCGGCACACCCAGTTGGCGGTGGCGCACCAGCACCGGCCCCTCAGCATGGGGAGGCGAGCGAAAGTGCTCGGCCAGGCGCTCGGCCAGGTACACGGAACGATGCTGGCCGCCGGTGCAGCCTATGGCCACGGTGAGATAGGCGCGATTGTCCTTGCGAAAGGACGGCAGCCAGGATTCGATGAAGCCGCGGATGTCGGCCAGCATCTTCACCGCGCTGGGTTCATTCTCCAGAAAGCCGATGACTTCGGTGTCGGTGCCGTTGAGCGGTCGCAACTCCGGGTCGTAGTAGGGGTTGGGAATGCAGCGCACGTCGAAGACGAAGTCCGCGTCCAGCGGGATGCCCTGCTTGTAGCCGAAGGATTCGAACAGCAGCGATGTCTGTCCCTGTCCGGCCTGCAGCAGCTCCTTGATCCAGGCGCGCAGGGCATTGGGCTGCAGGTCGCTGGTGTCGATGCGGTGGCCGACTTCGGCGACCGTGGACAGCAGGGCGCGCTCGCGTGCCATGGCCTCTGCCAACGTTGTCTGGCCGACAGCCAGCGGATGCCGGCGGCGGGTTTCGGCATAACGCTTGATCAACGTGTCGTCTTTGGAATCGAGGAAGATGAGGCGTGCATCCACGCCCTGGCGCTTGAGGTTCTCCAGCACCGCGGGAAGCTGGGATACCAGTTCTCCTCCGCGCGCATCGATGCTGATGGCCACCAGCTCGTTGCCCCCGGCGCGCAGCAACTCGACGGTCCTGGCGAACAGTTGCACCGGCAGGTTGTCGACGCAGTAGCAGCCGTTGTCCTCCAGCGCCTTGAGCGCCACGCTCTTGCCGGAACCGGAGACGCCGCTGAGCAGGACGACTTGCATGGATCGAAACAGTGTCCTGTCAGCCCATTAACCCTTCAGGCACTCATTGCGGGCCTTCTTGTACTCATCGCCCTTGAGTCCCTTGGCCTTGCTGCTGCACTCGGCCATTTTCTGCTGCTGCGGGGTGAGGGCTTTCTTGTCGGACTTGGCGACGGATTCTCCTTTCAGGCAGGCATCGCGCGCTTTCTTGTATTCGTCGCCCTTCAAGCCCTTGGCCTTGCTGCTGCATTCGGCCATTCTTTGCTGCTGCGGCGTCAGCGGCTTTTTGTCCTGCGCCATCAGGGGTGATGAAAAAAGCAGGGTCGAGGCAATGATCAGGATGCGGTATTTCATGGGGATTTCCTTTTAAGAATGATGAGGGTTGTCGAGAACCTAGCTCTTCTGCTGAGTGTCCTGGGCCCTCATGAAGGCCCGCTGACGCTCAATGAACTCGGCTGTCGAGTGTATCCCGCGCAGATGCAGGATGTGGTTGCGCACCGCTGCCTCCAGCAGCACCGCCAGGTTGCGGCCGGCGGTCACCGGTATGACCACTTTCTGCACGGTCATGCCGAGAATGTCTTCGGACAGTTCGTGCAGCGGCAGTCGCTCCGCGACTATGGCACCGGTAGCCGGCTTGTCCAGGTGCACGATGAGGCGCAGGTTCATTTTCGGGCGCACCGCGGTTTCGCCGAAGATGGTGCGTATGTTCAGCACGCCCAGGCCGCGCACCTCGAGATAATCCTTGAGCAGCGCCGGGCAGCGGCATTCCAGCGCCTTGTCGACGCGCGAAATGTCCACCGCATCATCGGCCACCAGGCCGTGTCCGCGGCTGATCAGTTCCAGGCCCAGCTCGCTCTTGCCCACGCCGGAGTCGCCGGTGATGAGCACGCCTACGCCCAGCACGTCCATGCACACGCCGTGCATGTTGACGGTGTCGGCCAGCGCCTTGGACAGATAGCGGCGCAACTGGTCGATGATGGTCGCCCCGGACAGGTGCGAGGCGAATACCGCCACGCCTGCCCCCTCGGCCGCCGCCAGCATGCGCCAGTCGGCACGCACGCCATCGACGTGCATGATCGCAGCCGGTTTTGCGGCGAACAGGGTTTCCAGCATCTGGCGCAGCGCGCTGTCGTCGAAGGCGGCAAGGTGCCGTGTCTCCAGCGTGCCCAGCACCTGGATGCGGTTGGGGTGTATCAGGTTGAGGTGGCCGACTAACGCAGGTGCATCGGCGACATCACGGCGCACCAGGGTTCCGGCGCCGCGCTGGCCGCCTACCCAGGCGAGCCCGAGCTTCTCGCGATTCTCTTCATACAGCCGCGCGACGCTGATCTGCAACATTCGGCTGCCATGCGGTGATGTGCTGATGAAGGGAGGCGATATCGGCATCGCCGGCAAGATGATCGCGCAGTGTGCGATCGCTGAACATCTGAGCCAGTTCGGACAGGACCTGCAGATGCTGCTCGGTGGCCTGCTCCGGGACCAGCAGCACGAAGGCGAGATTGACCGGCTTGCCGTCGGGTGCGTCGAAAGGCACGGGATTGGCAAGGCGCACGAAAGCACCTATTGCCCCCTTCAATCCCTTGATGCGGCCGTGGGGGATGGCCACACCCTGCCCCAATCCCGTCGAGCCCAGTCTTTCGCGCGCGAACAGACTGTCGAAGACCAGGCTGCGTGCGATGCCCTGGTTGTTTTCGAACAGCAATCCTGCTTGCTCGAATATGCGCTTCTTGCTCGTGACGTCGAGATCGAGAACGATATTGGAGGGGGGGAGAAGCTTGGCGATCAGGTTCATTGGCCTGCCGTAGGACCGCGCTTTTGGGATAGGCCGGATCGAAAACCGTCTTGTCGGCCTATCCGGCCAGAGTGCGCGCTTAGGGTCATATTTTACCGTATTACGGCCGACCGGCTCCAGAGCTGATCAGCTCTCCGGTTCGTCCAGAACGCGATGCTTGAGAGAGTCGTGGGGATGGGCCTTGACAGAGTCCTTGTACTTGAGGATGCGCCGGTCCAGTTTGTCCACCAGCAGGTCGACCGCGGCATACAGGTCGGTGTTGTTGCTTTCGACATGGATGTCCTTGCCCGGGACATGCACCGTGACTTCGGCTTTCTGCTGCAGTTTTTCCACCGACAGGATGACGTTGACATCAATGACGTGGTCGAAATGCCGCGTTATTTTGGAGAGTTTGCCGCTGACGTAATCGCGTATTGCGGGAGTGACAGCGAGGTGGTGGCCGCTTACGGTCAGGTTCATGCTTGGTCTCCTGTGGTTAAGAGTCTGTATTTGTATTCAATGTACTGACTGGCGCCGGCACGTGATGGTTCAACCCGGATTCATAGCGTTTTGCGAAGATTCACCGGCGGCAGGTGCAATGATTCACGATACTTGGCGATGGTACGCCGGGCCACAACAATGCCCTGCTGGCCCAGGATCTCGGCGAGCTTGCTGTCCGACAGCGGATGCTTGCTGTCCTCGGCGGAAACCATCTGCCTGATCAGGGCGCGTATGGCGGTGGCGGAGCAGGCTCCGCCGGTGTCGGTGGATACATGGCTGCCGAAAAAATACTTCAGCTCGAAAATTCCGCGCGGGGTTAGCATGAACTTCTGCGTGGTCACCCGCGATATGGTGGATTCGTGCAGGCTCAGGGTGTCGGCAATCTCGCGCAACACCAGCGGGCGCATGGCGACTTCGCCATGCTCGAAGAAATGCCGCTGCCGGTCGACGATGGCCTGCGACACCCGCAGTATGGTCTCGAAGCGCTGCTGCACGTTCTTGATCAACCAGCGCGCTTCCTGCAGTTGCGAGGACATGCCGCCGGCGGCCGCGCGGTTGTTCTGCAGGATGTCGGCGTACATGCGGTTGATGCGCAGCTTGGGAACGGCATCGGGGTTGAGGCTGGCGACCCAGACATTCTTGATCTTGCGCACCACGACATCGGGAATGATGTAGCGGGTTTCGGTCTGCGTGAAGGCTGATCCGGGCCAGGGGTTGAGGCTTTGAATCAGCTTCTGGGCACAGCGCAATTCCTCGTCATCGCAGCTCAGCAGGCGCTTGAGTTTGACGAAGTCGCGGCCGGCCAGCAGCGGCAGATGCTGGCGTGTGATGGCCAGTGCGGTGGCGCGCGCCGGCGTCTTCTCCGGGAAAGTGCGCAGTTGCAGCTCCAGGCATTCGGCCGGCGTGCGCGCCCCCACGCCGGTGGGCTCCAGATGCTGCAGGTGCTGGAGCGCGATCGAGAGCTCTTCGGGCTCTATGCCCAGCTCCTCGGGCAGCAGTTCGGCCAGTTCCTCCAGCGACTGGCTCAGATAGCCATCCTCATCCAGGGCCTCGATGATCAGCGCGACCAGGTCGCGATCACGGGCGGACAGGTTCAGCAGGCGCAACTGCGACAACAGGTGCTCGCGCAGCGTGGGCGAAACGGCGACAAGCTGGGGGTAGTCGCTGTCGTCCTCATCGCGGCTGCCGGAAGAGTGGCTGGCATCGGTGAACCAGTCCTGTTCCGAGGGCAGACGGGCCTCGGGACCGTTTTCGCTGCGCGTTTCTTCAGCCGGCGCCGAGGACGCTTCCTCGGTCGTGGAAGAACCGTTGGCATGCAGGGCGACCGGCATCGGCTCGGGCGCGTTGTCCTCGCGTTCCAGCAGCGGATTGTCCATGAGGAACTGCTCCAGTTCCTGATTGAGTTCGATCGTGGACAGCTGCAACAGGCGGATGGACTGCTGCAACTGCGGTGTCAGCGTCAGATGCTGAGACAGTTTGAGTTGCAGTGTTTGTTTCATGCGGGATTCTTTGGCGCTTACAGAGGATTACAGGCGGAAGTTTTCGCCGAGATAAACGCGCCGTACATTTTCATTATAGACAATTTCATCCGGCTTGCCGGAGGCCAATACGGAACCTTCGTTGATGATGTAGGCGCGATCACAAATTCCCAGTGTTTCCCGGACGTTATGGTCCGTGATCAACACGCCTATGGAGCGCTCCTTGAGAAAACGAATGATTTTCTGTATGTCCAGGACGGCGATGGGATCGACGCCGGCGAAAGGTTCATCCAGCAAAATGAACTCCGGCTGGGTGGCCAGCGCGCGGGCAATTTCCACGCGCCTGCGTTCCCCCCCGGACAGGGCAATGGCCGGGGAATGGCGCAGATGGGTGATGTTCAAATCGGCCAGCAGCAGGTTCAGCCGTTCGGAAATTTCGGCTTCCTTCATGCCCCGCAGTTCCAGTATGGCCCGCACGTTCTCCTCGACCGTGAGACGGCGGAAGATGGACGCCTCCTGGGGCAGATAGGACAGGCCCATCCTGGCACGCCGGTGCATGGGCATGTGGCTGATGTTGTGGCCGTCCAGTTCTATCATCCCGCCGTCAACGGCGATGAGTCCCACGATCATGTAGAAGCAGGTGGTCTTGCCGGCGCCATTTGGGCCGAGCAATCCCACGACCTCGCCGCGCGAAACGTCCAGGGAAACGTCCTCCACGACAACGCGCGATTTGAATCGCTTCTTGAGGTTGGACGCGGTCAGCCGGCTCATTGCTGCTCGGGGCACATTCAGGATCGGGTTCAGTTCGGGCAGGGAGCCGGTTTGGCCGCCGGCTTCTCCGCCTGCGCACCGGCAGTGCGCGGTATCAGCACGGCATGCACACGCCCTCCGGCCTGGGCTGTCCCGGACGGTGATTTCCCGGAATTGACGCTGAAAAATTCGCTGCGCGAATCATAGGAGATGAAGTTGCCGCAAACGTCATCGCCGCCACCGCGGCGCAAACGGGCGCGGTTGAAGAACTCCACGCGATCGGCCTTGCCATCGTATTCGATGCGCTCGGCCTCGGCATCGATGTAGTCGTTCACGCCTTCGCGTTTCTGGCGGAAGCTCGCCAGGCCTCCGGCCGTGCCGCCGCTGCCGCCAGTGGCCGTGCCGAACTGGAATCCATCATTGTCCTGGCGCACCACGATGCGGTCGGCGCGGATGGCCAGGGTGCCCTGGCTGAGCACCACGCGGCCCTCGAAGGTTGCCGTTTTCCTGGAATCATCTGCGGTCATGCGGTCCGACTCGATGTTGACCGGTTTGTCCCGGTCCGCTCGTTCTGCAAAGGCGGGCGAAGCCAGCATGCCCAGGGCCGCGGTCAGCAAGACGGTCAGCGACCTGGTCACCAAGGTGGGCAGCACTGCGGCAGGAATCCTGGCGCGGTGGATATCCGGCTTCCTATTTGCGCGCGACATGGTAGCTTCCCTTGACTTGTGATTGCAGGCTGATCTGCCCTTTGGCCTTGTTGATTTCCATGCCAATGCCCGACAGGCTGGAATTGCCGCTGGTGATGGTGACGTGCCGGTCGGTGCGGATCAGATCCTTGCCCGGAAGTATGTGCAGAAACTCCGTTCTGGCCTGCAGCGCAGCCTGCCTGGCCGACGAACTGCGGTTGAGCAGCACATTGCCATAGAAGAAGGCCTCCTTGCCGTCGGTCGCAATCCGGCCTCTGCTCGCTGTGATGGTGGTCCTGACTCCATCGTCATCGTTTTTCTCGAAGCGCGGCGTTTCCAGGACCGTGGAGTTGTCCCTGGAGAATTGCAGCATGCGGCTGGCCGACATGGAATATTGCGCCACCCCGCTGCTGCCAAGCCTGACGATGGACAGGTTCTTGACTATGGCATCCGGCTCCTTGTCGTCCGTCGGTCTTGCGTCTTCTGGAAGCCGCTCGGCCGCCTGGCGCAGCCACAGCGTGAGCAGGGCCAGAATGAGCACGATGAGCAAAGGCAGCAAGTTGTTGCCCCTGAGTTTCACTGGCGCAGGTACTGGGAAATGGCGGCCGCCAGCGTGCCCTGAGCGCTCATGATGAATTCGCACAATTCGCGTACTGCGCCCTGACCACCGCCGGCGCGGGTCACGTAATGCACCTTGCTGCGAACCACCTCCGGAGCATCCGGCACGCTGGCGGCGAAACCGCAATGGGTGAGCACCGGCAGGTCAACCAGGTCATCGCCGATGTAGCCGGCTTTGTCCGGGGGCAGTCCGCACTCCCGGAGCAGTTCGTCATATCCGGCGCGCTTGTTCGAGGCGCCCTGGCGCACGCGGGTGATGCCCAGTTCCGATGCGCGGCGCGCGACGATCTGCGACTGGCGTGCCGTCAGCAGCGCAACTTCCACGCCGGACTCATGCAGCATTTTCACACCCTGGCCATCCAGGGTGTGGAAGGCCTTCATTTCCTCGCCACTGTTGCTGAAGTACAGGCGCCCGTCGGTCATGACCCCGTCCACGTCGAACACCATGATGCGTATGGCGCGAGCGCGTTCCTTCGCATCCGGGCTCATATGACCTTGGCCTTGAACAGGTCATGCATGTTGAGTGCGCCGACCAGTTGTCCGGTGTCGGAGACGACCAGGATCTGGTTGACCTTGTGCCGTTCCATGATTTCCACCGCTTCAACGGCCAGCCTCTCCGGCGTGATGGTGCGCGGGCTGCGAGTCATGACTTGTGCCACAGCTATGCTGCGTATATCCGAAATGCCATCCAGGGAACGGCGCAAATCGCCATCGGTGAAGACGCCGGTGACGCGTTGTTCGGTGTCGACGACAGCGGTCATGCCCATGCGCTTGCGTGACATTTCCAGCAGCGCTTCGGAAAAAGTGGCGGTCAGTGCAACGCTGGGCACTTCCTCGCCGGTGCGCATGACGTCCCTGACATGGGTGAGCAGCCGGCGTCCCAGAGTCCCGCCCGGATGCGAGCGCGCAAAGTCCTCTGCACTGAAGCCGCGCGCATCCAGCAAGGCAACGGCCAGGGCATCGCCCAGGGCCATGGCTGCCGTGGTGCTGGCGGTGGGGGCAAGCCCCAGCGGGCATGCCTCCTGGGCCACTTTCGCATCCAGGTGCACATCCGCCTGGCGTCCCAGCGTGGAACCGGCTTCGCCGGTAATGGCGATGAGCTTTGCACCCTGGCGCTTGAGCACCGGGACTATGGTCACCAGTTCGGCACTTTCACCGGAGTTGGACAGGGCGATGAAGATGTCGTCCTTGGTGATCATGCCGATGTCGCCATGGCTTGCTTCGGCTGGGTGCACGAAGAACGCGGGCGTGCCGGTGCTGGCCATGGTGGAGGCGATCTTGCGGGCCACATGACCTGATTTTCCGATTCCGGAGACAACCACTCGGCCGCGGCAGGCGAGTATCAGATCCACGACCTGCAAAAACTCCGGCCCCAGCCTGGGGATCAGGGCTGTGATGGCGTCGGCTTCGATGCGCAGGACCTCGCGCGCGAGGTCCAGCACCGAAGAGCTGTTGCCGGATGAATGAGGGGATGAGGTTGCGGCCATTGGGTCTGGTTGCGGTACGAACTTTTTGCCGGGGACATGTCCTCTGGGCATGACGTTCGTGTGAAAATCAGTATACCAGAGCCGTCCCTTCAACTTGGCTGATTATCCACATGATTCAAAGAGTTCGCGTTGCTTTATGCAGGCCGGAAAAGCATGGCTAGTTCACTGGAACTGGTGCTTGTGCTGCTGGCCAGCGCAGTGGCCGTGGTGGTGGTTTTTCGTACCTTCAACCTGCCCCCGCTGCTGGGTTACCTGATTGCGGGCGTGGCGATAGGTCCGCATGCGCTGGGCTGGATACCCGACTCTGAAGGAGCGCGGCAGCTGGCTGAGTTTGGCATCGTGTTCCTGATGTTTTCCATAGGCCTGGAGTTCAGCCTTCCCAAGCTGTACCAGATGCGCAAGACCGTTCTTGGGCTGGGCTTGCTGCAGGTGCTGGTGACCATCGCCGCCACGGTGCTGGTGTGCTCGGCGATCGGCCTGGACTGGAAGGTGGCGATTGCCCTGGGTGGGGCGCTGGCGATGTCTTCCACCGCAATCGTCATGCGAATGATGGCCGAGCGCATGCAATTCGAGTCGGCGCACGGCCGGGAGGTCGTGGGTGTGCTGCTGTTCCAGGACCTTGCGGTGGTTCCGTTGTTGATTGTGGTACCGGCATTGGCCGGGGACAACGATGCTCTGGCCGGACAACTGGGCATGGCACTGGTCAAGGCTGCGCTGGTGCTCGGTCTGTTGTTGTTCCTGGGGCCTCACCTGTTGCGCTGGTGGTTCAAGATCGTGGCCAAACGGCGCTCGCACGAGTTATTCGTTCTCAACGTGCTGCTCATCACCCTTGGCCTTGCATGGCTGACCGAGCTGGCCGTCCTGTCGCTGGCGCTGGGGGCTTTTCTGGGCGGCATGTTGATCGCCGAAACGGAATATCGCCACCAGGTGGAGGAGGACATCAAGCCGTTCCGTGATGTGCTGCTGGGATTGTTTTTCGTTACGGTCGGCATGCAGCTGGACCTGGCCATGGTGGCCGACAATCTGGCGGTGGTTCTGGGCATTTTCATCGCGGCGCTGCTGTTCAAGATAGCGCTGGTCGCCGGGTTGTCGCGGCTGCTTGGCAGTGCCACGGGTACGGCGCTGCGTACCGCATTTGCCCTGGCTCAGTCCGGCGAGTTCGGCCTGGTGCTGGTTACGCTGGCCTCCAGATCCGCAGTGCTGGATGCGCATCAGGCGCAGGTGGTGATAGCGGCCATGCTGCTGTCCATGCTTGCCGCGCCTTTTCTGATTCACTACAGCGATCGCCTGGTCATGCGCCTGGCCAGCTCGGAGTGGATGTTACGCTCGCTGGAATTGCATCGCATCGCGGTGCAGAGCATCGCCACGGAACGGCACGTGGTCATCTGCGGCTATGGGCGCACCGGCCAGAGGCTGGCGCACCTGCTTGAAGAGGAGGGCATAGGCTATATCGCGCTCGATCCCGACCCGGAGCGCGTGCAGGCGGCCGCAGCAGCCGGGGAGAAAGTCGTGTTTGGCGATGCAACGCGCCGGGAATCACTGATTGCAGCAGGGGTAAGCCGCGCAAGCGCGCTGGTCATCACCTTTGCAGATACCCGGGCGGCTCTGCGCATCATCGTCCATGCGCATGCCATCAATCATGGTCTTCCGGTGATCGTTCGCACCCTGGACGATGCAGACATGGACAGCCTGATTGCCGCGGGAGCGACCGAGGTTGTTCCGGAAACATTCGAATCCAGCCTGATGCTGGCTTCGCATGCTTTGATACTGGCTTTGATACTGGTCGGGGTGCCGTTCAAGCGTGTGGTCCGTCGCATACGCAATGTGCGCGAGAGTCGTTACAGCCTGATGCGGGGTTTCTTTCATGGAGGCACCGACAGTGCTGATGATCCGGAAGAAGCGCACGGGCCGCGATTGCATTCGCTGGCTGTTACCGAAGGCAGTTTCGCGGCCGGCAGGACCCTGGGTGAAATCGGCCTTGAGGTTACCGGGAGCAGCATCAGCGCCATCCGGCGCCAGAATCAGCGGTTGACTTCCCCGCCGCTGGATACGCTTATCGAGCAGGGAGATGTGCTGGTGCTGCTGGGCACGCCGGAGCAATTGGCCGCGGCCGAACTGAGGCTGCTGAAAGGGCGGTCGCAGCGGCGCTGAGCGCAGGCGCAGAGAAATTACCGGCAGTGGGGCACCAGCTTGTCCACCAGATGATGCAAGGGTGCGATAGCCGCATTGTCCGCGGCGGCAGTCTGGGCAAGGATGGCCTTGGTCTGACCGCATAAAGCGGGAAAGGTCTTCAGGGTGTGGGCAAGCAGCAATCCGGCTTCGGCCTTGTTGCCGGCCAGGGCCAGCAGTACAGCTCTTCGAGTCACGATGCTGTTCTCCGGCCAGTAACGAATGACGCGCGCGCTCATGGCCAGCTTGTCGGGCAGATCAGCACGATTTAGCGGCAGACCGCGCATCAACCACAGTTCCGCGATCGGACTCAGGGGGCCTTGCGCAACTTGTATTACCACTGATTTGTCTCTCTCCCTTTGGGCCTCGGTGCTGAGTGTTTGCGTTGTTCCGGTGATCAGCACGGAATCCAGCTTGACGTAGTCCCTCAGGATGACCGCGAGGGCGATCCCCATCACCAGACTGGCTGTTCCCATGATGACCCGGGATACGGTGGCACCGAGTCGAGTGACGGGGGCGGCCGACGCTTCCACCAACCCCATGAGTAGCGCGGTCACGCCCAGGAAGTGGGCATTCCACAGGGGATACTCGATCAGGGACTGAATGGCTATTACCCCAACGCAGGCGATGACCCACGATACAGCGGGGGAAACAGGCGTGTCATCGCAGGTGCGCGCCACCTTCCAGCACCATGTAGCCAGTGCTCCAGCGACAAGAATGGTTCCGGCGATGCCGGTTTCGGCCAGCAATTGCAGCAGGATATTGTGAGGGGATGTCCAGACCGTGCCCTGCTGTGCCATGAGGAGTGGCAGGCCCTCTGCAAAAGCGGCGCCGGCGAACTCACCGAGTCCGGTGCCGAACAGCATGTTGCCGGTAAAAATTCGCCACCCCATCAACCAGGCCGGCCATCGGCTGTCAACGGCGTAATTGACTGGTGACAATGCGCGTTCCAGCCCGCCAGGGCTGGATGCTCCCAATTCAAAATATTGATTCATCCAGGGGATGCCGACCTGAATGATCGTAGTCATGAACAGGATGGCCAGAATGATTCGCCGCCGGCCTGTTTCAGCCGGCATTCGTTGCCGGCAGGACAGATACAGCAGCAATGCGATCCAGAAGAGGTATAGCAGCCACCCGCGAGAGCCAGACAGGACCGCCGCCAGGTTGAGTACCGCGGTGCCGGCCAGCATGCAACCGGTGGAGACGTTGCCCCTGACCCAAAGGAACAATAACGAAGCCAGACCCCAGGCCAGATATAGGGCGTACAGATTGGATTGCGCGATATTGCCGTAGGCTCGCCCCCCGCGCAGTTCCGCCACCAAGTCCTCCAGCCATACCGGTCTGCCATAGAACTGAATGACTCCGGCCAAGGCCGTGAGCAGTGCGCCGGCCAGAAGAAAGCACGCCAGGGATGTTGCCGCGCGATCCAGGCTGAGCGACGCGGCCAGCCGGGCACCCAGCAGGATCATCAAGCCCGCGTACAAGACATAGAGGGCGCCGGTCAAAGGCAGTTGCGGGTAAGCAGGCGCGCCAAGCAGGGAATGGGTGAGCAGCAGCAGCGCAAAGACAAGCAGCCAGCGTGCACTGACGGGAAAGGCAATACCCGGGGCGCGCGCGAATGCCAGGACAGCCACAATGCCCAATGCAACAGCCAGCCACTCGGCCTGAAAGCTCTTGATGGGAAGCTGGTGATATGGCAGCAGAAAGGGCAGCACACACATGCTGCCGGCCAGCAT
>CAXNIK010000018.1:0-22449 GCA_964202115.1 Burkholderiales bacterium | reverse complement strand
ACCACATGGCCGTTGGAGAATTCCTTCGGCAGGCGCGCCGAGGTCTCCGGCGTGAGCACGTTGGACAGCTCACCGCGCAGCACCATGGTGGGCGCCTTGACGCGGCGCACGTGGTCCCACATGTCGCGTGCCGCGACCGACAGCGTCTCGATGGCGGCGTCGCGGTCGTAGCGCCATTCCAGGCGCCCGTCCTTGTTCACGCGCAGGTCGCCTTCCAGGGTCAGCAGATGCGTCTCCTCGGTGAAGCGCAGCCGCTGCGGCAGGGTCTTGGAGAAAGCCAGCGCCTCTTTCATGTCGGCGAAGGTGCGCGGCCGGGTGATGTGGGCGTGGATCATTTCGTCGGAGGCATGCTTGGGCATCTCGAAGGAGAGATCGAGGAACACCAGCCGGTCGACGCGATCCGGATGCAGCGAGGCGTACTGCAGCGACACGCGCGTGCCCAGCGATGAGCCGACGAAGGAGGCGGTGTCGATCTTCATGGCATCCATGAATTCGCGCAGGTCGTCGTAGTAGTAGTCCACGGTGTACTGGCCCAGCGGCGCGATGTCCGAGTCGCCGTGACCGCGCTGGTCCAGGCCGATGACGTTGAAGTGCGGATGCAGGCTGTCGGCCAGCCAGGCCCACACCCGCCCGTGCAGCGAGGTGCCGTGCAGGCACACCACCGTGGGTCCGTCGGATTTCCACTGGTCGTAGTGCAGGCGCAGGCCGTTGGCGGTGACATAGCCGTCGTTGGTGGGTTTCATGTTTTTCTCCGTTGTCAGATTTTCGGTATATCCCGGAACACCGGGAAGTAGTCGCAGGTGCCGGCGGAAACGTCATAGCGCATGCGTTTGTCCAGGTAGGGAAAGCCCAGGCCGTAGACATGCAGGTGCATGGCATCACCCGGGGCCATCACTTCTATGGTGTGGATGTCATCCGGCCCGAGGAAGAACGCATCGCCTGGCCCAAGCGACAGGGTCTGCGTCTGCTCCACTACGGCCGGGCCGGGCTGGTCGCCGCCGCTCACGCGCTGCCACAGGATGTTCTTCTCCACGCCGGTGACGCCGGCGATGCAGGCCCAGGTGGTGTGATTGTGCGGCGGCTGGCTGTGGCCGGGATGCGCGGCCGAGGCATACACGGCAAAGCGCCCGTCGGCATCCTCGTTCACCTCGTACACGCCCCACAATTGTCCTGCCGGAATGGGAAAGTCCTGCAGTGCCCACAGATGGCGCTGCCGGGCAAGTTCGAGCACCGCCGCCTTCACCTCCTCCACGGCCGGTGGATGGGGCAACGGGTCGCTTCCCGCCGCGCGGCGGATGCGCGCCAACGCCGCATCCACGGCAGTTTGGCGCTCCAGCGCCAGTGCAGCGCTGCTCACTACTGTTCGACCTTGATGCCGGACTGCTTGACCACGCGCGTCCACACGGCGATGTCGCGCTGCTGGGTCTTGCGGAAGTCCTCCGGCTTGCCCGGCGTGGGGATGATGCCCATGATGTTCATGCGTTCCTGCACGTCCTTCATGGCCAGCATCTTGTTCAGTTCCTCGTTCAGGCGGCGGATGATGGGCATGGGCGTTTTCGCCGGGGCGAACAGGGCAAACCAGCTGCCCGGCTCGAAGGGCACGCCCTGCTCGGTGGTGGTGGGCACATCGGGGAAGGCCGGGCTGCGGCGCGGACCGGCCACGGCGATGACGCGGATCTTGCCCGACTTGTTGAAGGTGCCGGTGGTGGTGGTGTCGGTCATGACCGCGTGCACCTGGCCGCCCAGGAGGTCGGTGAAGGCCGGGTTGCCGCCCTTGTAGGGGATGTGCACCATCTTGATGTCGGCGATGGCCGAAAGTCCTTCGCCCACCAGATGCCCGCCGGAGGCGTGGCCGCCGGTGCCGTAGCTGATCTTGCCCGGATTGGCCCTGGCGTAGTCGATGAACTCCTTCAGGTTCTTCGCCGGCAGCGAGGCCGCCACGGCCACGGCGATGACGCCGGTGCTGATCTGGCCGATGGGCTCGAAGTCCTTGACCACGTCATAGGGCAGCTTCTGGCCCAGCGCCGTCTGGATGGCATGCGTGGCGGCGATGCCCAGCAGCAGCGTGTGGCCGTCGGGGGTGGCCTTGGCGGCGATCTCCGAGCCGATGACGCCGCCGGCGCCGGCGCGGATGTCCACGATCATGGTCTGGCCCAGGCCGGCGCTGAACTTGTCGCCGATCATGCGGCCCATGACATCGGCCGAGCCCCCAGGTGCAAAGGGCACGATCAGGCGCATCACCCGCGAGGGGAAATTCTGGGGTGCGTTCTGGGCGTATGACGGCAGTGCCAGTAGTGCCAGCAGCGCCAGCGTGGCAAGCAGGATGCTTCGATTGAACAATGTGGTCATGCTTTGACTCCTTGAGAAAACCTAAACCGCCTGCGCGGCAATGACTTCCACTTTCAGCAGGTATTCGGCGCGGAACAGTTCGGTCACCACCAGTCCCAGCGATCGGAAGATTGAGGCGAGGTTTGATGCGAAATTTGAGAGGTGGGGCGGAATGTCGTTCCCATGATGTCATTCATCATGCCACCTGTTTCATCGCGGCGAAACCCGCGTCCAGGTCGGCGATCAAGTCGTCGATGTGCTCCAGGCCGATGTGCAGGCGCACCGCGCTGCGCTCGCCCTGCCAGGGGCGCGAGCCCGCGGTGCGCGTGGGCAGTCCGGGCAGCACCAGGCTCTCGTAGCCGCCCCAGCTTGCGCCGATGCCGAACAGTTGCAGCGTATCGGCGAAGACGCGCACCTGATTCTCGGAGGCGTCCCGCGGCACCAGCGTGAGCAGGCCCGAGGCGCCGCGGAAGTCGCGCTGCCACAGCGCATGTTGCGGATGCGAGGGCAGGGCAGGGTAGAGCACGCGCTCCACCTCCGGGCGCGCCTCCAGCCAGCGCGCCACGGCCAGTGCATTGGATTGATGCCGCTCCAGCCGCACCGACAGCGTTCGCAGCCCGCGTAGCGCGAGGAAGGCATCATCCGGCCCCACGGCCGTGCCGGTGTCCGACCAGTGGCTCCGCACCTTGTCGTGCATATGCGGGGCGCACAGCACCGCACCCAGCATGGCATCGGAGTGGCCGGCGATGTACTTGGTGCCGGCGTGCACGCTGATGTCCACGCCGTGATCGAAGCTGCGGAAATACAGGCCCGTGGCCCAGGTGTTGTCGGCGATCACCAGCGCGCTGGCCTGGTGAGCGGCGCGGGCGATGGCGGGGATGTCCTGCACCTCGAAGGTGTGCGAGCCGGGCGACTCCACATACACGGCGCGCGTATTGGGGCGGATCAGCTTTGCCACGTCCCCGCCCAGCAGCGGATCGTAGAACTCGGTCTGGATGCCGTAGCGCGACAGCACATTGGCACAGAGCTGGCGCACCGGTGCATACACGGCATCGGTCACCAGCAGATGGTCGCCGGAAGAGAGCACGGCGGTGAGCGCCAGGTGTATGGCCGCCAGTCCCGAGGGCGCGAGCAGGCAGTCGCCAGCGCCTTCCAGCTCGCACAGCGCATCTTCCAGCGCCCAGGTGGTGGGCGAGCCCAGGCGCCCGTAGAGCAGGTGGCCGAAGCGCTCGTGGTGTGCGGCCTCGTACTCAGCCACGCTGTCGTAGGTGACGGTGGAGAAACGGTACACGGGCGGGGCCACCGTGCCGCTCAGCACGCCCTGCGGCGTGCCGGCATGGATGAGCGTGGTCTCGCTGGCGTGCGCTTTACCGTGCTCCTTGCCCGCCTTGGGCTTGGCCCTGGGACTGCGCGAGAGCGGCTTCATGCGCCACCTGCCGCGCGCGCCACGTGCACGTCAAAGCGCACACCGGGCTCGTCCTGCAGGCGTTCGAGCAATCCGGTCTCCCAGCTGATGTAATCGCGCATGGCCTGCTTCCTGCCGGTGTCGAGTTGATAGGGGCTGTACCAGGCGTCGTCGGTGTCGCACAGCAGATGCAGCTCGCCCGAGCGGCCCACCGCCGCCGCGGCGGCGCGCGTGCCGCCCTTGATATGCGCGGCGCGCAGCCCCAGCGCCGCGGCGTCGGCCGCGGCAAATTGCGCCAGCAGTCCGTCCTCGGATGTGAACACCATGGTGCGTCCCTGATATTGAGGGTCTGCAAGTTGAGCGATGCGCGAGCGGGTGAGGAAGCGCGCCTCGCGCAGGTGGCTGCGCCGGTAGCCGCGGCTGTCGTCGCAGTCGATGAGCAGGGTCTGCGGATGGCGCAGCAGGGCGGCCAGCTCCGCGCCCTCTACGGCCGGTGTGGGCGCGGGCCCATGCAGCAGGTGGGGTGGTGGCCAGCCTGATTCCGCGTTGCCGTTGAGACTGCTTTCGAGCACCGCCACCTCCCAGCCCATCTGCCGCAGCCAGTGCGCCGTCATCGGCGCCTGCACGCCCAGGGTGTCGAACAGCACCATGCGGGCATTGCGCACCGGGGCATAGAAGTCGGTGCTCTGCACCAGTTGCCCGCCGGGTGCATTGGCAAAGCCGGGCAGGTGGCCGGCGGCGTAGTCCTCGGGCAGGCGCACGTCGAAGCAGTAGGTGGTTTGTTGGCGCTCGGCCAGCATGGCTTGCAGTGTCGCCGCGTCGATCCAGCGCACGCCCAGGCCCTGCGCCAGGGCGCGGGCGCGTTGGCGCGCGTTGCCCAGCTCGGCATCATCAGGCAGCGCCAGCAGTTCCTCGGCACCATGGCGCAGTTCGTACCCGGACAGGTGCCAGCCCATGGTGCCGTTCTCCAGCGCGTACACCGGATTGGGCACGCCGGCATTGATCAGCGATTGCGCGCCAATGATGCTGCGGGTGCGGCCGGCGCAGTTGACGATGATGGGTCGGCCCTGTGCCGCGGCCGGTGCGCGCAGCACCAGTTCGGCCCCCGGGCAATCGCTCGCGCCCGGCAGGCTGAAATCGCGGAATTCCGACAGCGGCCGGCTGTCCACATGGCAGGGCTTTTCGCCTTTGCTCATGGTGTCGCCCTTGCGCATGGCGGCGCGCACCTCGTCCACGGTGACGCGCGGGGTGTGGTTGGCATGCTCTACCGCTTCGCCGAAGGCCTTGCTGGGCACATAGATGCCGGAGAAGAGGCGATAGCCGGCCGCGGTCCAGGCCGCATTGCCGCCGTCGAGCACGGCCAGTTGCGTGTAGCCGCCGCGAGACAGGCGCTGCGCGGCAAGCTGCGTATCGGCAGATGTGTCGGCGATCAGCACGATGGGCGTGTCCAGGCGCGGCACCGTGCTGCGTACGCGCAGCTCCAGCCGCGACAGCGGCATGGAGGCGGCCAAGAACAGGTGTCCACGGGCGAATACGCCTTCCTCGCGCAGGTCCAGCAGCACCAGTTCAGTGTTGCCGGAGAGGCGATCGGCCAGCGCCGCGGCCGAGAGGTGTTCCAGTGCAGGTGAAGACGACAACGGCAGGGTCACGATAATGCGCAGTCATTGCGGAGAATGAATGATAGTGCACAGCCTGGAGGGGGCTGGGCAGTGGTTTTCATAAGATAATAGCCAATGGGTACTACCTGTGCGAATGATTTCGGCTGCGCCTGCTGCCGTGGAATCGGTCGATCCTCCGATAATATGATCATTATTGCATGAATACCATTGTCTTGTTTGGCTTAATGAATTGAATATTATCAGTAGTATGGGCTTATGACGGTGCTCGACAAGACTGGAAACTCGATGCGATCGTCGCACGCGCGGGTGCGCTCCCCCGCAGACCTTGAGACGCGCCGCCGCAACCTGCCACGCCCGGAGTTTCCGCCCGAACTGCCGGTATCGGGCCGGCGTGAAGACATTGCAAAGGCCATTCGCGATCACCAGGTGGTCATCGTCTGCGGCGAGACCGGCTCGGGCAAGACCACGCAGCTTCCGAAGATCTGCCTGGAACTGGGGCGCGGTGTCGAAGGCCTCATCGGCCACACCCAGCCGCGGCGCATCGCCGCGCGCGCCACCGCCGCGCGCATTGCCCAGGAACTGCACACCGAACTGGGCGCGGCGGTGGGCTACAAGATCCGCTTCACCGACAAGGTGAGCCCGCAGTCCTACGTCAAGCTCATGACCGATGGCATCCTGCTGGCCGAGACCCAGGGCGACCCGGAGCTGCGCCAGTACGACACGCTGATCATTGACGAGGCGCATGAGCGCAGTCTCAACATCGACTTCCTGCTGGGCTATGTGCGCCAGTTGCTGCCGAGGAGACCCGATCTCAAGCTCATCATCACTTCGGCAACCATCGACGCGGACCGCTTCGCGAAGCACTTTGCCGACATCCACGGCAATCCCGCGCCGGTGATCGAGGTGTCCGGGCGTCTCTATCCAGTGGACGTGCGCTACCGCCCGGTGGAGGAAGGCAAGGACGGTGACTTTGATATCGATCAGGCCATCGTCGATGCGGTGGATGAACTGGCGCGCCTTGGTGAGGGCGACGTGCTGGTGTTCCTCCCCGGCGAGCGCGAAATCCGCGAGGCTGCGGAAGCTCTGCGCAAACACCATCCGCAGCACACCGAGATCCTGCCGCTGTTCGCGCGTTTGTCGACCGCGGAGCAGGAGCGCGTGTTCAAGCCACACAACGCCCGACGCATCGTCCTGGCCACCAACGTGGCCGAGACCTCGCTCACCGTGCCCGGTATACGTTACGTGGTGGACACGGGCCTGGCGCGGGTGAAGCGCTACAGCTATCGCAACAAGGTGGAGCAGTTGAAGGTCGAGTCCATCTCCCAGGCGGCGGCCAAGCAGCGCTCTGGCCGTTGCGGGCGCGTGGCCAGCGGTGTGTGCGTGCGCCTGTACGACGAGAAGGACTTCGACAAGCGCGCCGCCTTCACCGACCCCGAGGTGCTCAGATCGTCGCTGGCCAGCGTGATCCTGCGCATGAAGTCGCTGCATATCGGCGAGGTGGAGAACTTTCCCTTCATCGATCCGCCCAGCCCGCGCGCCATCAGTGACGGTTATGCGTTGTTGAATGAACTGGGCGCGGTGGACGACGACAACGAGCTCACCGACACCGGCCGCCAGCTCGCGCGCCTGCCGCTGGACCCGCGTATCGGCCGCATGATCCTGGCGGCCAAGCAGGAAGGCAGTCTCGCCGAGGTGCTGGTGATCGCCGCGGCCCTGGCGGTGCAGGATCCGCGCGATCGTCCCATGGAGCGCGCCGCGGCGGCCGACGAGGCGCAGAAGAAATTCGACGACGAGAAATCCGATTTCTTTTCCTATCTGAAGCTGTGGAAGTTCTACGGCGAGCTCATCCATCACAAGAAGTCCAACAAGAAGCTCTTCCAGAACCTGCGCGAGCACTTCCTCTCGCCCAATCGCCTGCGCGAATGGCGCGACATCCATGCGCAACTGAAGGAGCTGGTGTCGGAGCTGGGCTGGACGGTGGGCGAGATCAACCCTGACCCGCACAAGCTCTACGCGCCCATACACCGTGCCCTGCTGGCCGGGCTGCTGGGCAACGTCGGCTTGAAGACCGAGGAGGGTAATTTCCTGGGCGCGCGCGGCATCAAGTTCTGGGTGCATCCGGGCTCGGGCGTGGGCAAGAAGGCCGGGCGCTGGATCATGGCGGCGGAGCTGGCCGAGACCACGCGCCTGTTCGCGCGCTGCGTCGCCACTATCGAGCAGCCCTGGCTGGAGCAGGTCGGCGCCCACCTGGTGAGGAAAAGCCAGTACGACCCGCACTGGGAGAAAAAGCCCGCCCATGTCGCCGCCTTCGAGCGCGCCACGCTCTACGGCCTGCCGCTGTATACCAACCGGCGCATGCACTACGGCCCCATGGACCCGGCCGAGTCGCGCCGGATCTTCATCCGTCGCGCCCTGGTCGAGGGTGATTGGGATTCCAAAGCGCCGTACTTCACCCACAACCAGAGCCTGCGCCGCGACATCGAGCGCCTGGAGCACAAGTCGCGCCGTCCTGACGTGCTGGTGGATGATGAGCTGATCTATGCCTTCTACGACAGCATCGTGCCCAGTGACGAAAAAGCGGGCATCCACAATGGCGCCGCCTTCGACAACTGGCGGCGCGACGCCGAGGCGAAGGACGCGAAGCTGCTCTTCCTCAAGCGCGCCGATCTGATGCGCCACGAGGCGGCCGGCATCACCACCGAGCAGTTCCCGCATTACCTGGAGATGTCGGGCCGCAAGTACGCACTGGAATACCTGCACGAGCCGGGCAGCCCGCGCGATGGCGTGACCATGAGCGTGCCGCTGGTGGCGCTGAACCAGGTGAACCCGGCGGTGGCCGACTGGCTGGTGCCGGGCCTGCGGCGCGAGAAGGCGCTTGGCCTGGCCAAGTCGCTGCCGCAGCGAACCCGGCACAAGCTGGGACCGGGGCCGGAGTTTGCCGATGCCTTCCTTGCCGAGCAGCCCGATCTCACCGTGCCCATGAGCGAGGCCATCGCGCGCTGGGCGCGGCGCGAGCTCAACCTGGATGTGCAGCGCGACGGCTTTCAACCCGAGCGTGTGCCGCAGCACCTGTTCATGAATTTCCGCGTCATCGACGAACACGGCCGGCAACTGGGCATGGGCCGCAACCTGGCGCAGTTGCGCGCGGAACTGGGCGAGGCGGCGGGCGAGGTGTTTGCCGAGGCGGTGTCCAGCGCCGGTGTGCTGGGTGCGGAGGGTGGAGCCATAGACGGCGACGCGGGCGAGCCCACCACGGCATGGACTTTCGGCGAGCTGGCCGAGGTCATGGAGATCAGCCACGGCACGCAGACCCTCATCGGCTTTCCCGCCATTGTCGATCTGGAGACGGAAGTGCAGTTGCAGGTATTCGACGCCGAGGACACGGCGCGCGCCGAGCATCACGCCGGCCTGCGCCGCCTGTTCATGCTGCAACTGAAGGAGCAGGCCAAGTTCGTCGAGAAAAGCCTGCCCAATTTCAATGCGCTGGCCATGCAATTTGCTCCGTTTGGAGGAGCAGATGATCTAAGGGCACAACTGCTGGAGGCTTCATTCGACCGTGCCTGCATGCAGGAGCCGCTGCCGCGCGACGAGCAGGGCTTTGCCAAGCGCCGCGACGAGGCGAGATCGCGCGTCAGCCTCATCGCCCAGGAAATGTCGCGCCTGGTCGGAAACATCCTCACCGAATACCAGACGATCACGAAGAAGATGAAGGAGGCGCAGCGCGGCTTTCCCGAGCAGGTGAAGGACATACAGGAGCAGATGGCCCGCATCCTGCCCAAGCGCTTCATCGCCGACACGCCCTTCGAACGCCTCACGCACTTTCCGCGCTATCTCAAGGCGGCGGTGCTGCGCCTGGAGAAGCTGCGCGGCGACAGCTCGCGTGACGCACGCGGCATGAGCGAACTTGTGCCGCTGCAGACGCTCTACCTGCGCCAGCTTTCCGCGGCGAGGAAGTCAGGCACGACCGATGACAAGCTGCTGCAATTCGGCTGGCTGCTGGAAGAACTGCGCGTGCAGTTATTCGCCCAGGAGCTGAGAACGCCGGTGCCGGTGTCGGCCAAGCGGCTGCAGAAGATGTGGGAGGGGATGCGGCGGTAGGTTTTTTGAGGTCTTGTGACCCTTACCCGCCACTATAATCCTCCCTTCTTTTTGGTGAGAATGCACCCATGAAACTGCTCGGTTCCCCCGCCAGTCCCTATGCCCGCAAGGCGCGCATTGCCCTGCTGGAGAAGCAGGTGGCCTTCGAATTCGTCATCGACCGGCCTTCCGCACCGGGTTCGCAGGTGCCGCTGCACAACCCGCTGGGCAAGGTGCCGGTGCTGCTGCCCGACAACGGGCCGGCGGTCTACGACTCGGTGGTGATCGTGGAGTATGCCGATCATGTCGGCAGCGGCCCGCGGCTGATTCCGCAAGCGTTCGAGGAGCGCATTGCGGTGCTGCGCATGGGGGCGCTGGGCGATGGCATCACCGACGCCATCGTGCTGCTGACCCACGATGACCGCTTCAAGAAACCGGATTGCGACACGCAGGCTGGCTGGTACCGCAAGCAGCAGTTGAAGATCGAGCGCGGGCTGGCCGCGCTGCAGCAAGCCACGCAGGATCACGCGTTCTGCTGTGGCAACGCATTCACCGTCGGCGATATTTCCGCCGGCATGGCGCTGGGTTATCTGGACCAGGAGTATCCAGGCTATGACTGGCGCGGGCAGTTTCCGGGTCTGACGACTTACGCAGAGCGCCTGTTTGCGCGTCCGTCTTTCCGGGAAACACAGCCGGCATAGCGATATTGAGCATGCCGGTGCCGGCCATGCTGCTGTAGAAGATGTGGGAGGGGATGCGGCGGTAGGGCCGTGCCGCCGCCCGGCCGGTGTTACTTGGCCCGGAAGACGATGCGGCCGCGGCTGAGGTCGTAGGGTGTCAACTCAACCTTCACCTTGTCACCCGGAAGAATTCGGATGTAGTGCTTGCGCATCTTGCCCGAGATATGTCCCAGCACCATGTGGCCGTTGTCCAGCCTGACGCGAAATGTTGCGTTGGGAAGGTTTTCGGAAACCGAGCCTTCCATTTCGATGACGTCTTCTTTGGGCAAAATATCTTCCTGGTCGCTGTGAGCTCAATCGGGGACGCATCATGACCGCGATTGGCGGTCCGGTCAAGAAACCTCTGGAAACCTCTGGAAATGGCCGATACCGGCCAAGCAGCGAAAGCACGGCGTTGAAGCTGCAAATGAGAAGCCCCGCGTAGAGGCGGGGCTTCGGGTGAGGCCGCTGATCGCGGCCTCAATTCATCACGTTACCGTGACATTTGCCGGCCTGTATTGCCGGCTTCAGGTTTGTGCTGTTGTGAGTTTCATCGATAGGATTTTCTCCATTCACGACTCCACATTGCACCTGATCAGGGCTGGTCTGCTCCGGCTTTGCGAAACGAGGCAATCCTCAAACGTCTTGTCGAGGGTGGTGGCCGTACATTCGCCTCAGGTGCACTCGCCGCACAGCAACTGCGGGAGCGCGCACAACAGCGGACCACTTGCACGGCAACCGGATCATCTATTGTTGGTTTGAGAATCCACCCCATCACGAATCACCAGAGCAATTTCAGTTGACGCCTTTCGATAGGCACTGTCAAGCCATATCGGTGAGCCATATCGGTGAGTTTTTGTATCTCCGTTTTTTCCGTTCGCGCGGATCATAAATCGGCGATGAATTCCTCGATCAGTGTATTCACCTCGGCGGGCTTTTCGCTGACGGGGAAATGTCCCGCGCCGGAAAGCTTGATGTAGCGAGAACCCGGCACCGCCGCGTGTATCTCCTTTTCGTATTCAGGCGGTTGGCTGGGGTCGTCGATGCCGCGCAGCAGCAGCAACTTCGGTTTCAGCGTGCCGATGCGATCGCGCACGTCCCAGGAATCCATGGCCTTCATGTCGTCGAGCTGGCATTGCGGCCCGATCTGGCGATGACGCTCGATCAGCCGAGCCTGCAGCACGGGCTCGACGAACTGCAGCGCCTTGGGCCGGTCGGCCATCCATTCCTCGAAGCCCTCGGGAGTGGAGAGGGCCTTGTGACGCAATCCGACGGTGTCCGGATTGCGGTTCTTGGGGCGGTGTGCCACGGTCATGAGCACCAGGCCCTTCACCTCCTCGGGATAGTCCAGGCCGTACTCCAGGCCGATGGCACCGCCCAGGGTGTAGCCGACAATGACCAGGTCCTTCTTCAGGCCCTGCGCGTACAGCCAGCCGCGCGTCCACTCGGTGAAGCGCTCGATGGTGCGGCAGTGCGTGCCTTCGAGATGGCCAGGCAGGTTGGGCGCCACGCTGCCGGGGAAATGCTGGAGCTGGTAGTGAAAAGCGTCGGCGCAGGAGCCTGCGCCCGGGCCGTGCAGAAATACGAGTTGCGGCATTGAAACCTCCTTTTGTTTTCTGGGCTGCGGCGCGATCAATACAGGTTTGGATTACGTATTGCTTTCGTCGCGCCAATTATTTTCACGAATTCGTTACGGCAGCACCTCAAGCCGCCGTCCGGTCCTGGTCCGGTAAATCTGGAAATCAGTCTTGTCGGTGGTCAGTATTTGCGTGACACTGGTGTGTTCGGCCGCCCAGATCATGGATGCATTAGCCAGATCCATCGGACGATCAGCGTATTTGAGCATCAGTGCCGAGAGCCGGGCGGAGGCCCCCTCCATTCCAAGCACTCGCCAGCGCGGCGTGACGGTCCAGTTGACGATCATTGGGGAGAGATGTTCCGGCACCAGATGACAGGCTTCTGTGATCACGGGCCAAGTGGTTACCAACTCACCGAAGTAGCTGTCCAGAAAGGCGTATACGCTTCGATGCGCCTTGTCGCGTCGGTTGGCCAGCGCTATAAGCGCGCCGGCATCAACGAGAAGCGCGGGCCTTGCCACGCGATTTTTCCCGCGCGTATTTCTTTCGGTTGGCAGCAAGATTGGCCGGGCCGTCGAAAGCGCCAACAATCCCGGCCTGACGAGCGGATTCCAGCGCGCTGTTCTTGAACAACGCGGGTTCAGCCTTGCGTTTTTCAGCGGTGGAAGTTTTCATTTCCGGCTCACGTGGATATCTGCTGTTTATTCTACAAGCAGTTCCAATCCGGCCTGCCTGCATGCCTGATCTGGATCGAGCACTCGCAAGCCGCATGGCAGGCACCCACTCAGCGCGCCCATCCCGAACAGGATCTGCGCGCTTTACGTGGCAGATGGTGTGGAGGGCTAGGCCTTTTCCGGAATCAGCAGGTCGGCGCAGGCCTGGGCCACGCCAGATCCGGGTTCTTTCCCACCCGGCATCGTTGCTGCGCCGCTTTTTGCGAGAACATCGCCTCGGGACCAGCGTTCCGTGGCCTGAAGCTTGGCCATCATTGCGGCTGCATCCTTGCCACTTTTGAACTGGGCCATGCAGACCTGCGCTTGGACAGCAACTACCGCATTGCTTGCTTCCTGCTTTGCCTGAGCCGAGGCCTTGCCACCGGTCTTCCAGCCCAGGGCTTCGAAACCCACCACCCCCAGAATTGCTGCTCCCAGCACCGCGCCCAGCAGAGCCGGTTTTGCATCTTTATGCATTGCAAACATGAGAAAACCTTTCCTGTGGAGGGGAAAGCCCTCCGTGCCTCAGGGTACCCGCAATGCCGGGGGGTGTCGACGCAATTCAAAAGGCAATTCAAAAGGTGTGAATGAGGGGTATCTCGTCAGTGTTCGCTAGCGAACATTCGTGGCTTGTTGAGTAGTCGCCACTTACCTTTCTGCAGCCTTACTGCCCGGCCTTACTTCGCCAGCGGATCAGGCCTGAACTGAAAATGCACGACCTTGGGTCTGGAGCCCTTGCCGCCTTCCATCAGCCAGGGCGTGCGATCGCCTGAGGTGGTCCACAGGCCGCGGCCCTTCCAGCCGGCCTGCGGATCGTCGATGCGTCCGTCGAAGCCCTTGGCGTAAAAACCCAAGGGGTAGGGCACGCGCAGCACGATCATTTTTCCGTCCTTCCAGGCGATGAGGCCGTCGTTGAGGTTGCCGGTGGACATGGGCACGTCCTCGCCCAGGCCGAAGGTGTTGTGCTGGTCCACCCAGGTGTAATAGCTGGACTCGGCGCTGTTCGGACCTATGCCCTTGAAGCCGGGATCGGGGTATTGATGAAACGCCCAGCCCTCGGGGCAGTGATCGCCGGTGGCCCTGGGGCCGTTCAGAGGGCCCTTGCACTTGCGCCGGTCGAAGCTTGCCAGATGGCCGCTGGCCAGCGAGGCCCACACCACGCCCTGCCTGTCGATGTCGGCACCGCGCACGCCGAAGCCGGGCATGGGCACGTTGTAGATCTCGGCAAGCGCCGTGGCCGGCGGATTGTCGCCCGGGACCAGGCGCACCACGCCGCCTCGTCCGGTGCGTATCGAGCCCCAGATGGAACTGTCCACCGGACTGGGCATGACGGCATAGAAGCCGGCGATGATGCGCCGGTCTTTCGCCGGATCGGCGCTCTGGCCGGGTTCGGTGTGCTCGTCGCGCCGGCCGTTGCCGTTGCTGTCCAGCACCAGAGCAGTCTAGCCCTGGGCGCGGGCGGCATCGCCGGTTTCGTCGAATACCCTGGTATTCAGCCAGCCCACCACCGGCCCGCCGCCGCTGGTCCACAGTGTGTCGCTGGCATCGTAGGCGAATTGCAGATGATGGGTGGAAAAGCAGGTATCGACGAACCGGTACTGCATGGTTTTGGGATCGAGCACAGACAGGTGACGGTTGGCACGCTCCACCGGCGTGATCTTCGCGGAAGGATGATCGGAGCCCTTCCGGCAGAATCCCGGATTGTCGGGTCTGCGCACGGTGGCGGCCATCCATACCCGGCCCTGGCGATCGTGTCGATGCGAGGTTCTTTGGTGCCCTCGCAAGCCTGACGCTATTTGTACTTCCTCGACAGCAGTTCTGCCAGCGGCACACCGGCATCGATGTCGGTCTTGCGCCTTGTGTCGCCGCCGTCGATCTTGCGCCCGGCTTCCAGTACTTTCGCCGCCAGCGCGTAAGGCACGAAGGCGATCCCAGCTTCGTCGGCGCAGACCAGATCCCCTGCACGGACCGCGATGCCGGCGACCTGCACCGTGCCGTTCACCTCCACGGTCTGCATGCGCCACTTGCCTGTGATCGGCGTGAAGCCGCGGCACCACACCGGCCAGCCCATGCTGCGATATTGATCGGGGTCGCGCAGCGTGCCGTCAACGATGGCGCCGGAAAAACCCTCACGCCGAGCCAGCGTGGCCGACTGTCCGCCCATGTTGGAGCAACCGACCACACCCTGTATCACCAGCACATCGCCCGGTGTGGCCAGGTTGTGCGCCTCGGTCTCGCCCTGGCCGCTCGCCTTGTCCATCGCCGCCTTGTGGATCTGTGTGGTGTGCAGGGTGTTGCGCACCGTGACCGCCTGGCCGACGATGCGCGTGCCGTTGGTAACCGGCGGCAGCTCGAACGCGGAGACCACGCCGACGATGCCCAGCTCGTCGAAGGCATCGGAGATGGTGCCGGTGAGATCGACCAGGGCGCGAAAGCCCTCGACGATTTCGGTCGGGAGGCGTGGCAGTTCCAGCAGGCGGATGGCTTCGCGCGGCAGCTTGCCCAGGGTTTGCTTGGCGGTCATGTGGTCCTCGCTTTGACTGCACCTATTTAACCAGCTTGAACCTGCACTTGCCGCAGTAGAGAACATTGCCCAGCAGTCGATTGTCGCCGGCGCTGACCGGCTTCTGGTAGCCGCCGCAGCCGCGGCAGCTACCAGGCATGCCATTGGCGGCCGGCACAAGCTGATCGCTGCCGCAGAAGGGGCAGAACTTTATCCCTTCTCGCGAGCGCACGTCAGCCTGGCATTTTGGGCAGGGGCCGGCGGTATCGGAGCCGGGGGTTTTCATCAGCATGGGCGCGCGCACGAAACCGGCTTCGTTCATCAGCGGCTGCACCCGCATGCCCATCAGCCCGGCCAGCATGCCATCCGGAAAAATGCCCAGGCGGGTGTTGTAGAAGGTGGCGATGTCGTTGAAGTAGTTGCGCGCCAGGGCGATCCTGTCTTCGGTTTCGGCCAGCTGCTTTTGCAGCTTGAGGAACAGCGCCTGCGATTTGAGCGCGGGATAGGCCTCGGCGATCAGCCGCAGCGGTGCCGACAGCGCGGCCGGATCGGGCCCGCCGCGTCCCGGGGCGGTGGCGCCGGCCTGCGCGCGCAGCCCGGCGATCAGCGGCTGCACTTTCTTCTCGTGCTCCAGCAGTCCGGTGACCATCTTCGCCAGATTCGGGAGCAGGTCGGCGCGGCGCTTCAGTTCCACGTCGATATTGGCCCAGGCGCTGCGCACGCGCTGGCGCAGCTCGATGAGGCTGTTGCACATCATCACCAGCCAGCCGGCGAACCACAGCGCGCAGTAGATGACTCCCACCCTGACAAGACTCATGATGGCTGGCGCTCGCCCATTCGGAATGTATTCGCGCAGATACAGGGCGAACAGCGCCAGCGCCAGGCCGAGCAGTCCCAGGCCCCAGAACTTCCACCACAGTCCCCGGCTGACGCTCTCCTCGGACTTTGTGGAGATGAGGAACAGCGGCGCCTGCGGGTCTGCGGCGATCTCCGCGGCCACGATGTCGCGACGCTGTCGCGCCTGGCCGACGACGAAGATGCGCGTATGCAGACGGATCACCTCTTCCTTGATCTCGCGCACGCCGTCGGAATTGGCGACTTCCCTGTGAAACACCTGGTCGTACATGTCATCGCCGCGCCTGAATGTCTTGTTCAGCGCTGTCTGCGGCTCGATCTTCGCGCCCTTGGGCTGGACGCGCACAACGCCGCGGTCGTCTTTCAGAAAGAAGGGCAGCGAGTCCTGGGTAACCGAGGCAATGGTGGTCCACTCGGTGTGTGATTCACGGGAACTGGTGGTGCGTCCGTCACTGTCGGTGGACGTGGTGTTGGTGTAGGTGGTGGATCTTTCTCTCACTGTGTAGCGGAACCACACGCATTCCACGTTCATGAACTGGCTCTTCACGGGCGCGTCCGTTTCGGCCGTGCCTTTCAACTCGACCAGGCCCATGAACACGCCGCTGGTCTTGGAGGTGGGCAGGTTGTCGATGAGCAACTGGTGCCGGCCCGAGCGCAGGGCAAAGACCAGACTCAGCAGCGCCAGTCCGGCGCACAGCCAGGGTAGTGACTGCCAGAAGAGCTCCATTGCACTGTGCATCGATGTTCAGCGCTTGCGTGAGGACCTGGTTCAGTCTTCAGCGCCAAGGGTGATGCCGGATTCCTTCATCAGCCTGCGCCAGCGCTCTGTCTCCGTATTGATGTGACGCGAGAATTCCTCAGGTGTGCTGCCCATGAGTTGCGTCTGGCTTTCCAGTCGCTTGACCACGTCCGCTGATTTCACGACCCTGGCCAATTCAGTGCTCAGCAGCCTGACGATGGCCGCCGGCGTCTTCGCCGGCGCGAGCACGCCCTGCCAGCTGGAGTATTCGAAGTCCTTCCAGCCGGCTTCGGTCAGGGCCGGGAGATCAGGATAGGCGGGATTGCGCCCTAGGTTGGCCAGTCCCAGTGCCTTCAGCTTTCCACTCTTCAGATAGGGCATGACCGAAGTCAGGGTCATGGGGGTGATATGTATGCGTCCCGCAATCAGATCGGTCTGTGCCGGTCCCGAGCCCTTGTAATGGATGTAGGTCATGTTCGCGCCGGAGGCAGAGGCCATCCAGGCGCCGGTGAGGTGCTGCAGGCTGCCCATGCCGGAGGTGCCGTAATTGATTGTTCCCGGATTTGCCTTGGAATAGGCGACGAACTCCGCGGGCGTGCCGGGCATGGAAGGATGCACCGCCATCACGCCCCAGCGCTTGCTCAGCAGCGACACGGGGGCGAAGGCGTTGAGTCCGTCGAAGGGCAGGGCCACATCCCGCAGCGGCATGGTGCTGAAGCTGGCCGAGGTCATCAGCAGGGTGTAGCCGTCCGGCGCGGACTTGGCGACATAGGCGAGGCCGATCAGGCCCGCGCCGCCCGCCTTGAAGTCGATGACCACGGGCTGGCGCAGGTTCTCCGACAGCTTGGCCATGTGGATGCGGCCTTCGTTCTCCGAGACCGATCCGGGCGCGGTAGGGATGATGATCATGACCGGCTTTGCCGGGTAGGAAGGTTGCTGCGCGACAGCTCCGCCTGTGGCCATGCAAAGAACTGCGGCAAGTCGGACAGCAGCAATGCGGGTAGTCATGGGTCCCTCCGGTTTACTGCATTGTAGTGATGGTGGGACGGCATCGCCGTCCCTGGTTGGCTACGAGAGCATCAGTTGCGCCATGCGTCCGCGGGCTATCTCCTGCGCCTGGGCCACCATGCGATCGAGCAGTTCCTTGCAGGTTGGAATGTCGTGTATCAGGCCCAGCACCGGCCCCGAGCTGAAAGCGGCGTACTGCGGATCGGCGTTTTCGTAGCCCACCCGGTTGCGCTCGCCTGTGACCAGGTGGCCGAAAGCGGCATAGCCGCCATCGGGCTGCTGCCTTTCGATTTCGAGGATTTCCAGCGAGGCCTTGTTCTTGAACACCCGACGCGGCCGGTTGATTGATTTCATGATGTGCACCGAGCCGCGCTCGTCGGCCTGCATCAGCGCCTGCTTGAATTCATCGGGGATGGGCGCCTCCCTGGTGACCATGAAACGCGTGCCCATGTTGATGCCGTCGGCGCCCAGCGCCAGCGCCGCCGCGAGGCTGCGTCCGTCGCCCATGCCGCCGGAGGCGAGCAGGGGAATCCTGATCTGGTCCGCGGCGATGGGGATGAGCACCATATTGCCCACTTCGTCGCGTCCGGGTGATCCGGCGCATTCCCAGCCATCCATGCTGACCACGTCGACTCCCAGCTTTTCGGCGGACACGCCGTGGCGCACCGAAGTGCACTTGTGGATGATGGTGACGCCGGCCTTCTTGAAGATGGGGATGAAGCGCTCGGGGTTATTGCCAGCGGTCTCCACGATTTTCACGCCGCTTGCGGCGATGGCGTGGGCGTAGTCCTCGTAGGGCACCTTGTTCGGGCGCGGCGTGAAGGTGAGGTTGCAGCCAAAGGGCTTGTCGGTCATGTCGCGGGTGCGCGCGATTTCCTTCAGCAGCGCTTCCGGGCTGGGTTGGGTGAGGGCGGTGACCAGGCCCAGACCGCCGGCGTTGGACACGGCCGAGGCCATCTCGGCGCGGCCTATCCAGGCCATGCCGCCACAGACGATGGGGTACTTGATACCGAGCAGTTCGGTGATGCGGGTCTTCATGTTCCTCCCGGGTGCGGCTGTGTCGCCGCTTGCGTTTGACGATCCTGTCTGCCGTGTCGCGGCAGACAGGATCGTATCTTATGCCAAAGCCCTGGAGGGAGGAGCGGCCTTATTCCAGCGATGCCTTGCCCTTCATCTTGTCCAGCTTGAGGAAATATTTTCGGCCAAAGGCCACCAGTTCCCCTTCGGAGGGCTGGTTGATGGTCTCCCATCCGACGATGCGCTTGGCCGTCTCCGGACTGTGCTTGTCCACGTAATGACGGAAATCCGCCTGGATGACGTGTCCGCCGGTGACCAGCACTTCAACCACGCCGTGGAGCGCCTTGCACACTTCGGCGAAGAATTCGTGGTCGGTGCGCACGGCGCTGCCATGCTGGCGGGTGTAGTGGGAATGGGCCTTGACCTTGTGGACTTCGAGATGCTCCGCGTCGAATTCCAGAATCTGGGCGCTGTCGTGCGCGATGCGTACCACGGCGTGGGCTTGCGGCATGAAACTGCTCCTTGATGTCGGTGTGTCCGGGTGCGGACTCCAGCTGACATCTTCCCCTGGCGCGGGGCTGGCATATTGACCGGGATCAAGGTCGGGCCGCAAAGTCCCGACTGAGCAATTGGCCGGACGCCTGGCCGCGTCCGGCCGGGGGTCTCAGGGTTCCATCTGGATGTTGTTCTCCGCAACCACCTTGCGCCAGCGCCCGTACTCGTTGACGATCTGTTTGGCCAGGGCTTCGGAGGTGCTGCCCACCATGTCCGCGCTGTCGGCCGCCATGCGTTGAATGACCTCCGGGGCTTTGGCGACGAACACGAAGGCGGCATTCCAGCGGGCGACGACGGCGGGCGGGGTCCTGGCCGGTGCGACATAGCCGGAGTAGCTGGAGTAGTCGTAGTCGGGAACGCCCATCTCGGCAACGGGCACCAGATCCGGCATGTGCCTGGAGCGCGTTGCGGTCAGGCTGGCGATGGGGATGGCCTTGCCAGCCTTGATCATGGGCGACACCACGAATGGCAGACCGGCGATGACATCCACCCGGCCGGCCATGTGATCGGTGTTCATGGGGCCCGCGCCCTTGTAGTGCACGAATGTCACCTGGGTGTTGGTGGCGCTGTGCAGCCAGGCGCCGGCTATGTGGAAAATGCCGCCGGCGCCGGAGGTGCCAAAGTTGATCTTGCCCGGATTGGCCCTGGCGTAGGCGATGTACTCCTGATAGTTCTTCACGCCCAGCGACGGGTGTACCAGCAGCATGGCGGTGCGCCGGTTGATCAGCGACAACGGCGCGAAGTCCTTGCTCGGATCGTAGGGCAGCTTGTCCACCGGAAAGAAGGCCGGATAGACGGTGAAGCCGGAGGTGATGGCCAGAATGGTGTAGCCGTCAGGCGCCGATTTGGCGACGTAGATGGTGCCCAGGGATGCACCAGCGCCTGGTCTGTAGTCGATCAGCATCGGCTGCTTGAGGAACTCCATCAGCCGCGGCTGGTACAGCCGCGTCTCGATGTCGGTCGAGGCTCCTGGCGTGAAGGGCAGGACGATGGTGACGGGCTTGTTGGGAAAGTTCGCGGCGCCCGCCGTACCTTGGGCCAGCAAAGGGCCGGACGTGATTGCGGCGAATACTGCGCAAATCGATACCAGATAACGGCTGTAACGCATTGCTTGCTCCTCAATTCGGGGGTGATGGTTCCTGGTCCGGCCTGTTGTGCGGGCCGTCCTACTCCTCAAGCTTGATGCCGTTTTCGGCGACGATCTTGCGGAAGCGGTTGTACTCGGCCGCCAGTTGCTTAGCCAGGGCCTCGGGCGTGCTGCCCACCATCTCGGCGCTGTCGCGGGCCATGCGGTCGATGATGTCCTGCGACTTGGCCACGAATTGGAAGGCCGCGTTCCAGCGGGCAACGACGGCCGGTGGCGTCCTGGCCGGCGCGAGATAACCCGAGTAGCTGGAGTAGTCGTAGTCGGGGATGCCCAGCTCCGAGACGGGCACCAGGTCGGGCATGAACTTGGAGCGTCCGGCGGTCAGGCTGGCGATGGGAATGGCCTTGCCCGCCTTGAGGATGGGCGCGACCACGAAGGGCAGGCCGGGGGCGGCATCCACGCGTCCGGCCATGAGGTCGGTGTTCATTGGCCCCGCGCCCTTGTAGTGCACGAAGGTCACCTGGGTGTTGGTGGCGCTGTGCAACCAGGCACCGGCGATGTGGAAGACTCCGCCGCCGCCGGAGGTGCCGAAGTTGATCTTGCCCGGATTGGCGCGGGCATAGGCGATGTACTCCTGATGTACTCCTGGTAGCTCTTCACGCCCAGGGCCGGTGTCACCAGCAGCATGGCGGTGCGCTTGTTCAGTAGCGAGATGGCCGCGAAATCCCTGACCGGATCGTAGGGCAGTTTATCCACCGGGAAGAAGGCCGGATACACGACGAAGCCCGGCGTGATGGCCAGAATGGTGTAGCCGTCCGGTGCCGACTTGGCGACGAAGATGGTGCCCAGCGAAGAGCCGGCACCAGGCTTGTAGTCGATGAGCACCGGTTGCTTGAGAAACTCCATGAGGCGCGGCTGGTACAGCCGTGTCTCGATGTCGGTCGAGGCGCCCGCGGTGAAGGGCAGGATGATGGTGACTGGCTTGTTCGGAAAGGCTGCGGCGCCCACCGTACCTTGGGCCTGCAGGGGCCCTGACATCAGCGCGGCCAGCGCCGCGGCTATGGGGATCAATACTCGGGTGAAACGCATGGACTGCTCCTCCTTCGATCAATGTGGGACTTGCTGCGGTATTTCGTGGACCTGCGCTGATTCTGGTGACGTGGTGACGGCCGATCAAGTGTCGAGTGTATACATTCGTGCGAGTCAACCAGTATCAGCCTCAATCCCCCAGCTCTATCCCCGAGTCCTTGGCTACCTTGGCCCAGCGCACCACCTCGGTGGCGATGAGCTTCCGGAATTCGGGGGGCTTGCTGCCGATGGCTGTGCTGCCCTGTGCCTCCAGTTGCGCGACGACATCGGGCGCATGGGCCATGGAGACGAAAAGCTCCACCAGCTTGTTGATGACATCGGGTGGCGTGGCGCCGGGGGCGAGAAAGCCGAACCAGTTGCCGGCGAAATCGAATTCGGGCAGTCCCTGTTCCGGCACGGTCTGCAGATCGGGCACCAGCTTGGAGCGGCGCATGCCCAGGATCACCAGGCCGCGCGCCTTGCCCGATTTCATCATCGGCAATGATACCGCCAGCGTCGAAGACAAGAGATCCAGTCGATCGCTCATGAGGTCGGCGGTGGCGGCACCCACGCCCTTGTAGCCGATGAAGGTGACTTTCAGCTTGGCCAGGTTATGCAGCCAGGCACCGACCAACTGGCTGGAGCCGCTGCTGTAGCCGTAGCTGACCTTCTCCGGGTTGGCCCTGGAGTAGGCGGCGTACTCCTTGAAGTTCTTCGCCGGAAACCCGGGCCGCATGAGCAGCACCGAGGTGCGCTCGCTCATCTGCGACAGCGGCGCCAGGTCCTTGAGGATGTCGTAGGACAGGTCCTTGTATTGCGTGGGGATGAGGGGCAGCCCGGCCGTCCCTACCAGCAGGGTGTAGCCGTCGGGTGTGGCCCGCGCCACGTAAGCCCCGCCGATGGAACTGTTGGCGCCGGGCTTGTAGTCCACCACCACTTTCTGGCCGGTCATCTCGGTCAGCTTTTTTGAGTAGATGCGCGATTCCACATCCACCGGGCCGCCCGGGGCGAAGGGGGCGATGATGGTGATGGTCCTCGAGGGATAGTTTGCCCCGGGGCTTTGCGCAAGCACGGGGCTGGCAGCGAGCATCAGAGCCAGCGTGCCCGGCAGCAGGCGCAGAGTTATTGGTTGCATGGCATTTCTCCTTTGGTGTTTGCCGCATGCCTGAAATGTCTGAC
>CAXNIK010000017.1:0-22869 GCA_964202115.1 Burkholderiales bacterium | reverse complement strand
CAGGCAGATCGCTCATGGTCTCATTCCAAGGTAGTGCCAGCGATATCGCCGGTAAGGAACTTGTTGGGATGCAGAAAAAAGGACAATACAAGGGCGCCTTTGGGGGAGCGCGCTACGTGGCGGTTTCTCTTTGGGCGCCATACGAAATTGCCTTCTGTCACCTCGCCCTCGTCGTCTACGATGCTTCCGGACAGGACATAGGTCTGCTCGACTTCCACGTGCTCATGCAGCGGCAATTCCGTACCGGGCGCCCAACGGAACAGAGCGGTCAACAGGCCGGTCTCCTTGTCCTGCAAAAGAATCTTCATGTCGATTCCCGGAGTGGGTGTCGGTTTCCAAGGCAGCGCATCCACCGACAAATATCTCGACGCCAGTTCATCCAGCTTCTCCTGCCCTACCAGGAAAGGGGTATTCAGTGCCATGCGCCCTCCATATCCGGACCACACGTGGTTCATTCCATCCTTGCGAGTTGTCGCGCGTACAAGACCCGACCCGATGCGGTGTTGACAGGCAGAGATGAACTAATCAATATAGTATAGCTGCTTTAATTTTTGCTTGGGGCAGAGCGGCCATGCTTGGCCAGCTCATGAAAGGTTCGAAAAGCCTTGCCCCGCAGCGACCAGGCCGCTCCGACGATCCAATCGCAACCACATCGTTCCAACCCGAAATAAGGAAGCTGATGTCCGGCGACTCCCAGACAACGCGCGTTGAACTGTCTTACGACAAACAGGTGGCCAGGCTGCTCGTATCCTTTCCAGAACGGCGCAATCCTATTGGAACGGAAACCGCAGCCCTGATCGGCGACAGGCTGCTGGAGGTCGAGGCGAACCCGGAAGCCAGAGCAATCGTCATCACCGGAGACGGTGACAGCTTTTCCTCTGGAGGTGATCTGCGCGAATTTCTCGCCACCACGTCCGCTCTGCCTACGGATCACTGGGAAACAGGCGGCCCCTGGGGCAGGCTGTATACCCTGCTGCGTACAGTTTCCAAGCCGACCATTTGCCGCGTCCACGGCCCCGCAATGGCTGGCGGTTGCGGAATAGTCGCTTCCTGCGACTTTGCCATTGCATCGGACATATCTTCTTTCGCGACGCCGGAAGCCAAGATAGGGCTTTTCCCCTTGTTCATTCTTCCCTCGCTGATTCGCGCCATAGGCCGGCGCAATGCCGTGGACATGTGCCTTACCGGGCGCATCGTCCAGGCCCCGGAGGCTGCGGCGATGGGATTGATCAATCGCTGTGTTCCGCTGTCCGAACTCGACGGCGAAGTCGATGCATTGGCCGCCCAACTCGCGGCCATCGGCCCATTGACCATGAAAATGGGAAAACGCTCGTTCAACGAAATTGCTGAGATGGACTTCGCTCACGGTATCGAAACTGCACGTGCAATGCGCATTCCATTCATGGGCTCGCCGGAGCTACAGGAAGGAATCAGCAAGTTTCTTGCCAAGTCCGGCGCCAAACCGCGCGGCTAGAAAGCTGCGCCGCCGCCAATCAGGAAGAAAGGCAATGAGACGACAAACCATCATCCACACGCTCCTTATGTCTCTGACAGCCATGATGCCGGCGCTGACGCTTGCGCAATCGGACTATCCCGCCAAGGCCGTTCGTCTAGTGGTTCCCTTCGCTCCGGGGGGATCCGCTGACCTGGTGGCTCGCGTCCTGGCCCAGAAGCTGGGAGAACAGATGCCCACCGGGGTGCTGGTCGAAAACCGGGCCGGCGCAAACATGAACATCGGCGCCGACTATGTGGCCAAATCAACCCCCGATGGATACACCGCGTTGTACAACACGTCGAACATGATTTTCAACATCTCGATGTATGCCAGCCTTCCATATGACGCATTCAGGGATTTCGCTCCTGTGGCCTTGACGGCCACTGTGCCGCAAGTCCTGGTCCTGAATCCCTCGCTGCCGGCCACGAATCTTCAGGAGTTTATAGCTTACTCGCGCTCGCAAGCAGGCAGACTCAATTACGCCTCGGTCGGTGTGGGGGCAATTTCACATCTCACCACGGTGCTGTTCCTCAATTCGCACAAGATTACCGCCCTGCACATCCCCTATACGGGTAGCCCGCAGGCCTATGCCGATCTCATCGGAGGACGAACCCAGTTTTACTTCGCCACTGTCGCCTCCGCCGCACCTTTTCTGAAAGACAACCGTGTCCGCGCGATTGCAGTGACGAGCCTGGATCGGAGCAGGGCACTGCCCGACGTACCTACGCTGAACGAATCCGGCATGCCCAAGTTCGAGGCCACCAGTTGGCAAGGCATGCTCGTACCTGGGAAGACGCCACCAAACGCAATCTTCCGGCTGAATACGGAAATCCTAAAGGCACTGAAGAACCCGGATCTGCAAAAGCGATTTGATGCTTACGGAACGGTGCCGCTGGGCTCCACTCCCCAGGAGTACGGCGAATACATGAAGGCGGAAAACCTGAAGTGGGGAAAAATAATCAAGGACGAACGCATTAAGGCCGAATGAATTGAGATGCGGGCACATGACTCTAAGACCCGCCGGTTCTTGTCTGGAATAAAAGGAGGAGTTATGTCGTTGCGTCGATTTTGTACGCTGGCAATTGCATTGGCTTGCTTGCCGGGGGTGGCATTAGGAGCCGCGACTCCGGACTATCCCACCAAGCCGGTACGATTTCTGGTCGGCTTCGCGGCCGGCGGCACCACGGAAGTTCTGGCACGGCTGGTGAGCGTGAAGCTCAACGAAAAGTGGAATCAGGCAGTCATCATCGAAACCCGCCCTGGTGCCGATGGTTCCATCGCCACTGGTATGGTTTCCCGTTCGGCTCCGGACGGCTACACCATCGGCTGGGTGACCAGTGCACATGCCATCACGCCGGTCACGACGAAATTGAGCTATGACCCGATCAATGGGATCGCCCCCATCATTCTGGCCACAACCAATCCTTCGCTGTTAGTGGTCCATCCAGGCTTTCCGGCGAAGTCGGTGAAAGAATTGATCTCCTATGCCAGATCGAATCCAGGCAAGGTAACTTACGCATCCGCAGGAACCAGCACCATCCAGAACCTGCAGATGCTGCAGTTCATGCACATGGCCAGCATCAAGGCCCTGCACGTCCCATACAAGGGCGGTGGGGATGCGCTCACCGCTCTCCTCAAGGGCGAAGTCGACCTGTACTTTGCGGGCGTCGCAACCGCGGCCAGCCAGGTCGCTGCCGGAAAACTTAGGGCCTTGGGCGTGGGATCACGGAGCCGTACCACCTTCGATCCGAACATGCCTACGATCGCGGAAGCTGGGGACCTACCAGGATTCGATGCAGGAAACTGGACCGGCGCCCTTTCTGCACCCGGTACGCCGGCAAACATCATAAGCAAGGTCAACTCCGACACAGTGGAAGCTCTTCGCATGCCCGACATGCAGAAGAAGCTGGCTGAACTGGGTTTTGTCGTCATCGCCAGCACGCCCAGAGAGTTTGTGGAAACAATCAAAGGCAACATAGCCCGATGGTCTGAATTGCTGAAGGACACGCCGGTTCAATGACAGCACGCACCACAGCCATGCCACACACCCAGGACAAACAGCAATGACAGGACCAAACTTGCTCACCAGGACCAGTAACATAGAAAACTCCTGCCCTGCGCTTCAGTCCAGATGGACGCTTACCATGGATTTTGAAAGGAGTTTTGAATGAGCACCAATCACGACGCGCAGAAGCCAGCCGCTCCAGATGCATCCGATATCTATGCAGAACACCTGGCACGGGTCCAGTACAACGACCTGCCGGAAAACACGATCAAGGCAGTCAAGGCAAGCATTCTCGATACCCTGGCGTGCATCTATGCCGGCACCTCCAGTCCCGATGTGAAGGCCATTCAGGAAACGGCCAAGAACTGGGGCGGCAAGCCCACATCGACCTTGATCGGCGCTGGAGGCATCAAGGTGTCGCCCGTCAATGCCGTGCTGGCCAATGGCTCGGCGATTCACCAGGACGATTTCGATGACTGCCACGACAATGCACCGTCCCATCCGACGTCGGCAAGCCTAGTGCCCGCCCTGGCAGTCGCCGAGGAAATGGGCAATGCCTCGGGCAAGGACATCGTTCTAGCAGTAGCGCTGGCCAATGACCTGACCTGCCGCCTGTCCAAATCCATCACCGGGCGGATCTTCGACCATCCCTGGTTCCGCGCCCCAGTGTGCGGCCTGTTCGGGGCCACGGCGGCCGCTGCCAAGGTCCGCAAGGCCACCGCAGCGCAGCACCGCCACGCATTAGGCCTAGCCCTTCCGCTCGTTGGAGGCACTTGGGCCAGCATTCACCATTTCGATTCCAGCGTCCGTGCCATTCGAGACGGCCTCAACTACCACAACGGCATCATCGCATCGGAACTGGCCATGCGTGGGCTGCGCGGCGATCCAGAAGTCTTCGAGGGACCATACGGCTTCTTCAAGGCCTACTACAACGGCGAGTTCCGCCGCGAGGACGTCATCGGCGACCTGGGCAAGCACTACGAGTCCGCCTATGTCTCACTGAAACCCTGGCCTTCCATGCGCAACCTGCACAACATGGTCACTTCCGTACTCAACGTGATGGAGCGCAACAATCTGACGTTCGAGCAGATAGCCAAGGTGGAAATGGAGGTGGGGAAGATCAATCTGACGCGCTGCCGCCCGGTGCAAGTAGGTTCCGTGCCCAGCCACCGCATAGACCTGCTCAGTAATCTTCCCTATGCCGTCGCCGGCGTCATACGGCACCGCAACATCCCACTTGCCTTATTCCACGACGGCAAGTTCTCCGACGATGTCATCATCAACGCCATGCCCAAGGTGTCGTGGAAGTATTCGGAACGGCAGGACACCGCATCTTCCTTCGAAAACGGAAGGGTCGAAATCACACTCACGTCCGGACAGAAGCTCAACGGCGAATGCGACACCGCGCTCGGCCACCCGAACAATCCCATGACGGTAGAACAGCGCAAGCGCAAGTTCCTCGACTGCTCAAAGCTGGCCGCTAATCCCCTTTCCGAAGCGCAGTGCCTGAAGATCATCGACACCGTCGAGCACCTGGAAGAGGTACAGGACATCGGTTCACTGATGAAGCTGCTGGCCTAACAACAATCAGGAGGAAAACCATGGCAACCGAAGACCAAATCAATCTCCGCATCCTCGAAGAAATACGAGTTCGCAAGACCATAGACCGCTACTTCCATTGCGTCGATTCCGGCGCGTGGGAAATGCTCCGTGACTGCTTTACCGACGACGCCAAATTCGAGTTCAACCTGAGCCCGACGGAAAAGAAGGTACTCAACGGAGGCAAGGTCATTGCCGACTACTTCCAGGATCGCAACAAGATATTCAGGACCAAGACTCACTATGTAGGCCACGCGGAGATCACAGTAGAAGGATCGGTGGCCAAGGCGGATGTCTATGCCATTTCCAACGTAGTGCTTGGCGAAAGGGTCGCTGTGCGCGGCCTGAGGTACGCCGACGAACTGGTCAAGGGCAAAGACGGCACCTGGCGCTTCAGCAGCCGGCTGCACCGCGGTCTCTGGCAGTTCTATGCGGCCTTCGTGGAGCCTGAGGTCCCCAAGACCTGACGATTGACCAGACGCAAGCCTGGCTTTCCTTGTTCATTTCTTCCCACACAGCAGTCCGTCCTATCCAGGAGTTGTCCATGAGCGCAGGCCGCCCCGTTGCCGGCATGGATCCGGTCCTTGAGCCCTTCATCGAATGGTCGCAATCACTCCACTGGAGTTCTGTCCCCCTTGCTACGCGCCAGATGGTCAAGCGCGAGTTACTCGACTACCTTGGTGGTGCGATTGCAGGACGCGCGGTTGTCGGGTTACCAGCCTGGCTGAAGGTCCTGGTGGACATGGGAGGCCGAGAAGAAGCTGTCGTAATCGGCGGCCCCGCGGTCCCTTCACCGCTCGCCGCTCTATGCAACGGCTATTTCGGGCATGTACTGGAATTCGACGATACGCACGATGCAGCCACCTTGCACGCGGGGTCAGCCCCCATTCCGGCGGCGCTGGCGGCAGCCGGACGCCGCAAAGGCGTGACCGGTAGCGCCTTCTGCGAATCCGTGCTCCTAGGAATCGAGCTGACCTGCCGGTTGGGTGTTGCAACGCGGCTCAACCTCATCGAAGGCGGCTGGATATACGGATCACTTCTCGGCCACTTTGGTGCAACGCTGGCCGCGGGCCATCTGCTGGACAATCGCCCCGAGGCTCTACGCAACGCATTCGGAATCGCCTATTGCCTGGCATGCGGAAATCACCAATCGACCCGCGAAAGCGCGCCCACCAAGCATGTGCAGCCCGGTTTCGCGGCATCCAATGGCGTGCTGGCCAATCTCATGGGAGCCGCCGGCCTGGACGGCGTCAAGCAGCCGATATCGGGAGAAGACGGGCTGGCGCGGGTCTACCTGCGTGGCCTGTTCGACCTGCCCACGGCCGTTGGTGAACTCGGCAAGACTTTCCAGACGGAAAGACTTTCGTTCAAACCGTATCCGACTTGCCGTTTCACCCACCCGGGCATCAGCGCGGCCTTGAAGTTACGGCGGCAACTGGGCAACGCCGTGCAACTAATCGAGCGCCTGGAAGTCATTGTAGGGCCACAGGCACACGACATCGTAGGCCGCCCCGACCCTGATCGGCTGTCCCCTCCGACACGCATGCATGCCCAGTTCAGCCTTGCATGGGCCGTTGCCAATGCCCTGACGCACGGAGAACTGACCCCGAGACAACTTGTCGAGGAAGTGCCTCCATCTCCCGCCATTCGCTCGCTTGTGGATCGCATCACTTGCCACGTCATCGAGGATGCCACCGACCGTGATATAGGGGGCTGCATCCTGCGTGCCCACGGCAGCTTCGGCATGGTGGAGGTCAAGGACAGCCATGCCAAGGGTCATCCAGACGATCCGCTCAGCGATCAGGAACTCCTGGACAAGTTCAATGCCAATGTCAGTCTTGCCGGGTTCAGCACTGCTGCCGCCCAGACGCTGGCAAACGACATCCTGAACATTGACAACAAGCCCGACATTGCGCCGCTTCTTCTCGGCCTGGGCAGTGGCAAAGCCGTCTCCGGGACTAATCAGTCGTCGCATCCACGCAGAGCGCTGTCGTAACGCAATTCAATGAATGAAGCCATCCAGGAGGAACCCGTGAAGATGAATTTCCACATTCTCGCCGCTGCATTGCTTGCATTGAACAGCCTCGCGCTTCATGCCCAGGACACCGCACGCTATCCATCCAAGCCTGTTTCCATAATCGTTCCCAATGCCCCCGGCGCGTCCTTCGACGTATTCGCAAGAATGTATGCCGACAAGCTGGCCGGAATTTTCGGCCAGCCCTTCCTGGTGGACTACAAACCCGGCGCCAGCGGAACCATTGCTTCGACTTTCGTGGCCAAATCGGCACCGGACGGCCACGTCCTCTTGATCGTCTCGCCCAGCTTTACCATCGTGCCAATGCAGTACAAGGATCTTCCCTTCGATACCATCAAGAGTTTCGCCCCTGTCTCCCTGATGACTCGTGCTCCCTATGTCTTCGTCGTCAACAGCGCGTTTCCGGCCAAGAACCTCAAAGAATATATCGCCTACGCCAGGGACAACCCGGGGCAGATCAACGTCGCAACCACGGGCAGCGGCGCCTTCAATCATCTGGCCGCGGAATGGATGCACAGCGCCACCAACACCCAGGCTTCGTTCGTGCACTACAAGGGCGGCACGGCCTATGTCTCCGATCTGCTGAGCGGCCGGGTGAACGGCGTCATTGCCAGCATCACCTTCATGAAACCGCAAATTGCCGCAGGCAAGGTCAAGCCGCTGGCGGTCACCTCGGTGGCCCGCAATCCCGCCATGCCCGACACGCCCTCGGTCGCTGAACAGGTAATTCCCGGGTACGACGCGGTCAACTGGGTCGGCATCGTCGCCCCAGTTACCACCCCAACAGGTACCGTCAACCGGCTGAGTACCGAAGTGGCCAAGGTGCTGAAACAGCCCGACGTCCTCAGTGCCCTGAACAAGGACGGCACGGAATCGGTGGGCAGCACACCAGAGCAGTTCGGTCAATTGATTACCGAAGAGCTAAGCCGCTGGCGCAACCTCATACAGAGCCGGAACATCAAAATGGCGGAATGAAAAGGGAGGAGCAACAATATGGCCAAGGTAGACAGTTACGATGTCGTGTGCATCGGGGGCGGCATAGCCGGTATGGTTGCAGCGGTCCGATCAGCAGAACTGGGGCTGAAGGTTGCAGTCCTTGAGCGCGGGACCGAAGATGCTTATGCCTGCAATTCCCGCTATTCCGGCGGCGTCATGCACATCTCCTACAAGGACCCCGCACTTCCCAAGGAGGAACTGGCCCGCGCAATCGTGGAGATCACAGAAAACTACGCCGCGCCCGATCTGGTTGAGGCCATCACCGAGAACTGCAAGCGCGGCCTGGACTGGTTGCAGCAGCGAGGCGCCCGCTTCATGCGCATCGATCCCAGCATGCAGCGCTCAGACATAGGTTCCCGGGCATGGATACTCGCGCCTGTACGTCCTCCGGTGACCCAGCTCGAATGGAAAGGCCGCGGAGCAGATGTGACTCTACGCGCCTTGGAAAGTGCGCTCACAAAGCACGGCGGCAAGGTCTTTCGCGGCATGGCCGCCAGTTCGCTCATCATGGAGAACGGTGTTTGCAAAGGTGTGACCGCCACACATGATGGAGACACTGCATTCCAAGCCCGAGCAGTTGTCATATGCGATGGCGGATTCCAGGGCAACACGGATATGGTCAGGCAGCATATTTCGCCCGCCCCCACGAGACTGAAGCAGCGCGGCGCGGGAACCGGCATCGGCGATGGCGCCCGCATGGCAAAGGAGGCAGGTGCCGATATCACGCCTCTGGACGGATTCTACGGCCACGTCCTTTCCCTGGATGCGATGAAAAACGACATGCTCTGGCCCTACCCGCAGCTCGATCTGGTCGCCGCGGCCGGCATCCTTGTCAACCGCACAGGGCGCCGAATCGCCGATGAAGGCCTTGGTGGGGTCTTCATGGCCAACATAATTGCCCGGGAACAAGATCCCCAGGAAATCTGTGCCATCTGGGATGAAGCCATCTGGGAAGATTCCGGCCGCGCCGCCGCGGTGCCTCCGAACCCTACCCTGGAAAAACACGGGGGCACCCTGCACAAGTGCAACACTATCGCCGAACTAGCCAGCGTACTCGACATCGATGCGCAAGGCCTTGAAGCTACGGTCAAGGAATACAACGCGGCGGTGGCCGCTGGAACGTTAGGTTCGCTCTCCCCCGCCCGTTCCACAAAACGACGCAACGCGCAGGTGATTGCCAAGGCGCCGTTCTATGGTGCTCCCGCCTGCTCCGGCATCACCTACACCATGGGTGGAATCCGCATCGACGGACAATCGCACGTTCTGCGGCCCGATCGGTCTCCCATCCAGGGATTGTATGCCGCAGGTGCAAGCACAGGAGGGCTCGAGGGCGGTCCCTGCGTTGGCTATGTTGGAGGCCTGATGAAGGGCATTGTCTTTGGGCTGCTTGCGGCCGAATCCATTGCCGGAAAACACTGATCTATGCGAACGTCCCTCTGGCCCCGCGCACGATTGGTCATACGAAAGGAAATCGAATGAGTATCGAGGAAAAGATCTGCGCCCAGTTGTCAGCAGTCCGATTTGAGGACCTCCCTGAACCGGCTGTCAGGGCCGTCAAGTCCAGCATCCTTGACACAATAGGCGTGATGCTGGTCTCGAGCACTGCTTCCGAAGATTGTGTGAAGATAAATACGCTAATGAGGGAATTGGGCGGACGCCCCGAAAGCACAGTAATTGGTTTCGGAGACCGACTACCCTCTCCAGCAGCAGCATTTATAAACGGAGCCTTGTGCCATCCGCTGGACTACGACGATGTCCACGAAGGCGCGAAGAATCATTCCACGGCACAGACGCTGCCAGCGGCTCTGGCCGTCGCACAACGAAAAGGCAATGTCACCGGCCGCGACCTGATCACAGCGCTTGCTGTTGGCGGAGATTTTTCATGCCGGGTGGCCATGGCCGTGGACGCGGGCCCCACTGAGCATGGCTGGCTGGGGTCCGCGGTGTACGGTTCCTTCGGTGCATCCGCCGCCGCCGGAAAAATCCTTGGCTTCTCCCCTTCCCAGATGAGCAACGCCATCGGCATTGCATATGCCCAGACCGGAGGCTCCAGAGAGATGGCTGAAGGTACTTCCCTCCGAGGAGTACGGGACGGGATCACGTCAAAAGTTGGCGTAATGTCCGCCTTGCTGGCCGAGAAGGGACTGACCGGTCCCGGACGCTTTCTCGAAGGCAAAGCGGGTCTTTACAACCTGTATTTCCGCGGGAAGTACACGCCCGAACGCCTTCTTCATGAATTCGGAAAGACATTCGAGGTAGCCAACGTCAGCTACAAAATCTGGCCTTCGTGCCGGCTCACGCACACATATGTGGAGGCGACCACCGCAATCATGAAGGAGCAGAACCTGAGCTGGGAAGATATCAAGGAAGTGCATGTTGACGTCAGCCAATGGGGCAAGGACCTGAGCGAACCCCCGGCACGGCGTCTGATGCCCAGGAGTTCGGTGGAGGCGGGCGATAGCATGCCTTTCACGCTGGGAATAGCCATGGTTCACCAGACGATCAAAATCGAGCACTTCTTTGAGGCCGGACTCAAGGACGAACGGGTGCTCTCGTCCGCGAAAAAGATAATCCACCATTTCAAACCAGAGCTTCGAGCCTCGGACATGACACCGGGGGACGTGACGATCAGGACAAACCGTGGAGCGGAGTTCAGGAAGCGGGTCGAGTTCGCTCCCGGCAGTCCTCAGAACCCGTTAAAGAAAGGCGCTTTGGAGGAGAAATTCCTGGACTGCCTACGCTATTCCGCGAAGCCGATCACCGACCAGCACGCAAAGGACATCATCCGCGACGTGTTGGATCTCGAGAACCAAGATTCGATTGAATGCATCATTCCCTGATTCGGGCGTCAATCGCAGGAAAGCGCACGGGTGACAAGGCAATGCTGACCTCGCTGGGAACGGTATCTCCTAGCGAACATCGTCGCTGGTCCAGGTCCCGGTATCGTAGTTGATGTATTCCTTGGGACTTTGCTCGCTGGGGTGCAGAAATATCCGCGCCCAATTCACCTTCTTGCCATCCTTGGTCAGGAATATGTAGTTGAAGACCAGGGTAGGGTCATTGATGACGATCCCCAGATGCCTTGCCACAAACGGAGGCGGAAATCGGGCTTCCGCCGTCCGGGTGATACCTGAAATTTTCACGCCTACTTGCGTTAGCGCCTGGTACATCGGCAGAAGACGGAGCTTATCCAGATTATGCAACTGACCGATTGCCATTGGCTGCGAATGAAAACTGACGCTATGCGGACGACCCTGGTGCACCCGCAACCGGCGACAGGTCCATAACTGAGAGCCTGCCTTCATGCCAAATGCCGCACAGGCTTCAGCAGCCCCGACTTCAATTCCCACCGACAAGACCCGATAGGAAAACAGCTTGGTCTTTCCTATGGGATTGGATGAGGAAACCTTGGCAATGGGCCTGCTCGATGGCAGATACAGAACCTCGGTCTTTCGCCCCCTCGCCCTGGAAATCAAGCCTTCATGCGAGAGCCTGGTTAGCGCCTTTCTCGCGGTAATTACACTCACCCCGTATTGATCTGCGAGGTCTTCCTCGCCTGGGAAATCGTTGCGGCCGACCCACAGTCCATCCGTGATCTCGTCCTTCAGCTGCATGTAAATTTGGTGGTGAAGGGTGATATCCGGGTTGAGGATGTCCTGGATTTTTCCGGTGCTAGCCAATGCGGGTTTGGCAGATATAAGCTGACTCGATTTGCGCACTGGTTGACGCGGCATTGGGGATAAGAATGGGACTTTTCAGAGAACAAATTTTATAGCAATGAATGTATGCAGTCCAATCAGAGTCTTCTCCAATGAGGTATGCGCCTGAAATAGGGCCAAGACGGTCCGCATAGCACGGCCGTGGAGGAGGTCGACATCACGGGATAGTGATCGATATGAACGAATCCAGGATCCGAACGCTGTAGCAGGTACGCCAGCTCCTGAGCGGTACTCCGCAGGTGAGGTTTTCGCCGCGAGGCGAGGACGCAGAACGCTACAGACACATCAACGAGGTGTTGCGCCGCTTCAGCTACGGCAGCGAAGTGCGCCTGGGTGCCGGCCATCGCCGACTGGCAGAAGAACCTGCTCACCGATCCCCAGACCAGCGGCGGCCTGCTGGTGGCCTGCTCACCCGAGAGCAAGGTGGCGCTGTCTGCACGGGAGGGATTTGGCGATGCCCGCAGGATAGGATCGTTTGCGGCGGGATCGGGGCTGTCGGTTGCCTGAGGCCGACACCGCGTCCTGCCAATCAGTCGTCCTCATGCAACCGCACACCCCGACGGCGCAGGATGATGGGAACGAACAGCACCAGAAACGTCATCGCCATCAGCGTCGCCGCGATCGGCTGCTTGAAAAACACCAGCCAGTCGCCCTGCGCGATCGACAGGGCATTGCGTAACTGCTTTTCGCTCATCGGCCCGAGAATCATGCCAATGATGACAGGTGCAACCGGGAAATCGAAACGGCGCATGATCACACCGATCACGCCGATGATGTACATCAGCACCAGATCGAACCAGCTCTGGCGCATGCTGAACACACCGATACTGGCAAACACCAGGATGCCCGCATAGAGTTGTGGCTTGGGCACGCGCAGCAGCCTGGCCCACAGGCCCACCAGCGGCAGATTGAGGATCAGCAACATCACGTTGCCGACATACAGCGAGGCGATCAGGCCCCACACCAGCGGCGCGTTGTCGATGAACAACATCGGACCGGGCTGCAGGTTGTAGTTCTGGAACGCGGCAATCAGAATGGCCGCCGTCGCCGAGGTCGGAATGCCCAGGGTCAACAGCGGCACCATGGCACCGGTCGCGGTGGCGTTGTTGGCCGCTTCCGGCCCGGCCACGCCTTCGATGGCGCCGGGTCCGCCCGAGGTCGCAAAATCCTTCGGATGCTTGCTCAGCTTGCGCTCGGTGGTATAGGACAGGAAGGTCGGAATCTCGGCGCCGCCGGCGGGCACCGAGCCGAACGGAAAACCGATCAGCGTGCCGCGCAGCCAGGCCGGCCAGGAGCGCTTCCAGTCCTCCCGGCTCATCCAGGTGGAGCCCATGCGGTTGACGCTGCCGTCGGATTCCTTCGAGTCGTAGAGCACGGTATACAGCGCCTCGGACACGGCGAAGAGGCCAACGGCGACCAGTACGAACTCGATGCCATCGACGAATTCGGCCACTCCCAGGGTATAACGCGCCACGCCGGAGATGTTGTCCATGCCGATCAGGCCGATCGCCAGACCGATGGAGAGGCTGGTCAGGCCGCGCAGCATGGATGAGCCGAGCACCGCCGACACCGTGACAAAGGCCAGCACCATCAACGCAAAAAACTCGGCCGGCCCGAACTTGAGGCCCAGGTCGGCCACCAGCGGCGCGAACAAGGTCAATAACAAGGTCGCGATGGTGCCTGCGACAAACGAACCGATGGCCGCGGTGGCCAACGCCGGTCCGGCGCGGCCGTTCTTGGCCATGCGATTGCCCTCGAGCGTGGTCATCATCGAGGCACTTTCGCCCGGCGTATTCATCAGGATGGAGGTGGTCGAGCCGCCGAACATGGCGCCGTAATACACGCCGCAAAACATGATCAGCGCGCTGGTCGGGTCGACCTTTGCGGTCACCGGCAGCAACATCGCGACGGTCAGCGCCGGCCCGATACCCGGCAGCACGCCGATGGCCGTGCCCAGCAGGCAGCCGATGAAGGCCCACATCAGGTTGACCGGCTGCAACGCCAGCTCGAAGCCGCCCAACAGCAAACCCAGTGTTTCCGGCATACGGCTTACCCCTTGGTATCAAACAGGAAGATCAGATCCAGTCGTTGAGCAGATGCGGCAGGCTGACGTCGAGCACCATGGTGAACAGCCAGAACACCGGCAACACCAGCGCCACGCCAAACACCAGGTCAAGCCACCAGCGCCTGCTGCCAAAGCCGCGCGCCACGCAAACGAACAACAGCGTCGCGGCAAGCACAAAGCCGATATGCGTGATCACCAGCGCATACAGCAGCACCCCGCCCGAGACCCACAGGCCGCCGCCCAGATTGACCGCAGCGTCGGCCAGTTCATCGGTGAAATTGCGCAAGCCTCCGGTGGCGACCTGCCACAGCAGCAGCGCGCCAGTGATCACCAGCGCCGATGCGATCAAAGTCGGAAAAAACCGCGCGCCGATGCCGGCATAGCCGGTCTCGGCCGGGAAGCCGAGCGCGCCCACGCCATACACAATGCCCAGCACTAGTACAAACACGGCAATGCCGAACTGCCAGGCTCTGCTCAAGATGGCACCCCAAAAAAGCAGGGCCGAAACGGCCCTTGCTGGATTGCGAACGCGAAGACGATCAGCAAACTCAGAACAAACCCGCCTTGACCAGCATGGCGCGCAGGCGTGAATGCTCGTCTTCGACAAACCTGGCGTACTGGTCGCCGGTCATCACACTCGGGGTCCAGAGGTTTTCCTTCAGGGCCGCCTGCCAGGTCTTGGTTTTGGTCGCCGCGACCACCTTGTCGATCAGGGCCTTGGTCTGTTCAGCGGACAGGCCGGGGGCGCCGTAGACACCGCGCCAGTTGGCGATCTCGACATTGATGCCCTGCTCCTTCAAGGTCGACACGTTCACTCCGGGCAGGCGCGTCAGGCTGGTAATCGCCAGGGCCCGCATCTGGCCGGACTGGATGTACTTGAGCATCTCGGCATATCCGCCCGTGGCCACGGTGACGTGCCCGCCCAGCAGCGCCGACACCACTTCGCCGCCGCCGCCGAAGGGCACGTAGTTCACCTTGTTGCTGTCCACGCCGGCGTCGCGCGCCACGGCGATGATGCCGATGTGATCGGTCGAGCCTTTCGAGCCGCCGGCCCACTTGACGTTGCCCGGGTCTTTTTTCAGCCCCGCCACGAGGTCCTTCATGTCCTTGATTGGCGAGTCCTTCTTGACCACAAACACGTTGTATTCACTGATCAGGCGCGTGATCGGCGTGACGTTGGCCAGCGAGATCTGCGGGTTGGCCTGGATTACCCCGGTCACCATGATGGCGCCCATGATCAACAGCGCATTCGGGTCACCCTTGTTGGCATTGGCGAACTGAGCCAGACCCAGCGTGCCGCCGGCACCGGCCCGGTTCTCATAGGTCACGGTTTTGAACGCGCCGGTTTCGACCAGCGCCTTGCCCAGGGTGCGGCCGGTGCCATCGTAACCGCCGCCGGCGTTGGCCGGCACCATCACCTTGAGGGTCTGTGCAAGCACCGGGGTGGCAACGCAACTCGCGGCCACGAGGCCGATGGCAAGCAGATGAAGAAAGGGTCTACGCATGAGGGTCTCCAGGGGATTCGATGTCGATCTCGATGTGGATCGATTCACCGGCGAAAACAATAAGGAGGCGGTTAATCCCGCCCGGTGCCGGCGATGATGTCGCGAAATGGCGCGGAATGCAAACAGTCTGGGTGGCGTGCGCCGGATGAAGATCGAGGCCAGCATCCCCATCGCCGGCGGGCATTCCACCATGTTGAACCTCCGTCAGAGTTCAGACTTGATGCAACATCAGTCAGGCCATCTTGTCCTGGATGCGATCCATCATTTCCTTGCACAGGACTTCCAGCAGGAACTCCACGCCCTGAACCATCACCACCTGCGCGCCATGGTCGTAGAGGTCCTTGACGCGTTTGGCGTTGGCCTCCATGGTCTTGTAGACATAGCCGGTGTTGGCCACCAGGGTCAGGTTCTTGTCGCGCGCGAGCTGGGCGATCTTGTCGAAGGCCGCCCAGACCTCGGGGTGCTCGTAGTCAAAGGGATGGCCGAGCTGCTCGGCGAAGTCGGTGCAGGCGATGAAGATGGCGCGCATACCCTCCAGTGAGGCGATGTCCTTGATCTCGGCAATCGCGGTCTTGGATTCGATGGAAGGAACGATCAGGGCCTGGCGTGCAATCTTCTTCTGATGGTTCTTCAACTCGTCGGCCGTGGATGGAAACTCGCCGGCGCCGGAACGATGCCAGTCCTTTGAGATGTGCAGCAAGGCTTCGACCTGTTTGGTCGAGGCCACCGACACCTGCACCGCGTCCGCGCCGATGCTAAAGGCGCGCGCCGCGTCGACAACGCACTGCACGTTGTCGGTGCCGCCGAACCAGGGATTGTTGGGGACGCGCACCATGGTCGTGAGGTCCGCCAGGGCCGAGGCGCGGATGATGTGGTCCAGCTCCTTCCAGTCGATGGAGGAGAACATCATGTCCGGGCGCACGAAGTCAAAGCCCGCCTTGGCCAGGCCGGGCATGAGATGCGGCGCACCCTTGACGTAGGCACCCAGGGCCAGCTGTTTGGATTCCAGTTTGCGGAAAAGCCTGCTCATTGATATGTCCTTGTGAATTGAATACCGCCGCGCGCAGCGCTGCGTGAGGAGTGGGGAGGTGCGTTGGTTGAAATAATGCCCGTTCAGCGGGCGGGCCACACCGGCTGGTGGTAGCCCACCGGCACCGAAGGCCTGTCCCAGCGCGGCGGCGTTTCGGAAAGGCCCAGGATGGGACTGAAGTGACGCAGCACTCCTGCGGGGCTTTGCGTGGTGGTCATCCAGCTCGCGAGTTCTTCGGGTGTGAATTCCTCCGGAATGTCTTTCAACTGGCTCTCCGGCACCTCGCCCTGGTCGACCAGCCACTTGCCGACCTGCGCCAAGGAGGTTCTGACCAGCCAGCTCCCCCCCTCTACGGCACGCCGCTTGAGCGCGACCATGGCGCCCACGGCCAGCAAATGCCCCACCAGGTAATCGATGGTGGAGACCGGATAGAACTGCGGGCCGGGCCCGCCCTTGGGGAACAACTGGCCCTGGCGCCAGGCGATGCCGCTGGTGGCCTGCACCGCCGTATCGAAACCGCGGCGTCCGGACCAGGGGCCGGCATGGCTGAAGGCGGACAGGCTGACTGCGACAATGCCGGGGCGCAATTTGGCCAGCTCCTCCGGCGAGAATCCGCGCGAGGCAATGGTGCCGGGACGATAGCCCTGGCAGAAGACATCCGCCTCACGCACCAGGCCGCGCAGCTTCTCCACATCGCCAGGCTGGCGCAGGTCCAGTTGCGCGGACAGCTTGCCGTGCCCGGTCTCGAGATCCTGTATGCCGATGTGCGGCAGATGGGGCGAGGTGATCCTCAGCACATCGGCGCCATGCTCGGCCAGCGTGCGCGTTCCTACCGGCCCCGCCACGACCCGGGTCAGATCGAGGACGCGGATGCCCGACAGCGGCCTGTCGCCGGCGGGGAGTTTTTCCGCAGGGGCATCGCCGATCCTGACGATTTCCATCATCGGCAGTGACGCGATCGCCGAAGACTGCGGATGCTGCGCCCACTCCTCCTTGGTGCGCACCATGCCGCCGGCGCCGCCGGCAGCCAGGATGAGTTCCTCCAGTTCCAGCGCATCGCGCTGCGCGATAGCCTTGATCACGGCATCGCGGTCTTCCGTCACGCCGAGCACTTTCAGGGCGGCGGCACGGTGATGCGGGAAATTGGCATGCACGTAGTACCAGCGGCCATTCTTCGCCGGGAACATGCCCATGACCCCGCTGCGCTCGCGCTTGGGATTGTCGCCCTGCCTGATATAGCCGGTGCTGCGCAGCGAGGCAGTGGCGTGGCGCGTGTTCAGGGCGATGCGCTGGCGGCGTCCGGTGCGCAGCTCCCAGAGATCGTTCACGGCCAGGCCTATGGTCGACAAGGTGGCCGTGCTGGTCTCGGTGATGCGAAACGGGGTGGGCAGCACCGGATCCATAGGGCCGGTGATGTCGAGTTCACCGAGACGCTCCGGCGTCCAGCCGCCCAAGGGCAACAGGGAAAGCAAGGCCTTGTTCATATACTCCTCCTTTGTCTGCATTTTTGTCTGTCCCTCAGTGTAGTGGGGTCAGCCGCCACCGTGGGGTGAGAAATCGTTGCGGATTATTGCGCAAGAGTAACCAAACAGACTGCGCTTCTGGTCCAAAATGGCCGGGTACTGATGGCTTTGCCAATACCAGGGGCCAGAAGCCCTTTGAACACCAGCTTCCTGCAGGTGCACTTCAAATCAAGAGGATGAAGGGGGAGATCATGAAAGACTTTGTTCGCCGGCTGCTTTTGCCTGCAATTATCATCGCGACGGTAAGTTCAGCGGCCTATACCCAGGAAAAGCCGGGGCCCTTGCTCGGTGACTACCCCAACCGTGTTATTCGCATACTGTCCAGCACCGCCGCCGGCGGCGCCAATGACATTACCGCCCGGGCTGTGGCCGAGAAGCTCACCCCCCGCGTCGGCCAGGGGGTGGTTGTGGACAACCGGCCCGGCGCCAACGGCGTCATTGCCATGGACATGCTGCGCCAGGCCACTGCCGATGGCTACACCTTTCTCAGCTCGGGCAACCTGGTGGTGCTGAACGGCGTGGGCAACCGTGTTACATACGATGTGCGCAAGGCCTTCGATGTGGCGGTACAGATGACCTCCCAGCCGTACTTCCTGGTCGTGTCGCCCTCAATGAATATCAAGACACTCAAGGAGTTGCTCGCTCATGCAAAGAGCCATCCGGGCACGCTGAACTACGGCACTTCCGGCATTGGATCCGTCGCTCACCTGGGTTTTGAGCTGTTCCAGTCCGCCACCGGCCTCACCTTCGAGCACGTGCCCTACAAGAGCAATGCGCTGGCGGTGCCCGATTTCGTCAGCGGGCGGCTGCAACTGCTGTTGGTCGCGGGATCGGGCTCCGCACCCCTGATCCGCAGCGGAAAAATGCGGGCCCTGGGTGTGGCCAGCGCCAGGCGCATGTCCGCTTTCCCCGATGTGCCAATCATCTCCGACGCGGGTGTGCCCGGCTTCGAGATGAGCAATTCCTTCTATCTCTATCTGCCGGCCGGGGTGCCTCAACCCATCCAGAACGCGTTCAATCGCGCCGTCACTCAGGTTGTGAATATGCCTGACATGAAGGAGCGGTTTGCCGCCGATGCAACCGAGCCGGGCTCAGGGGTATCGCCTGCCGGCCTGAAGAAGGCGTTCATAGCCGAGTACGAGATGTGGGACAAGCTGATCAAGAAGACTGGAATAAAGCTGGGTGATTGAGGCAGGCACACCCATTCTAATGAGTCGAGTAGCTAAAGCCCGCTCTTCTCAGCGGGTTGCCGTCCCGGCGGGAGAGCAATTCCGGCCCTGCTTATCGCTTGCGCGATTTGCGCGCGGCGTATTTGACGTCACGTGCGGCCTTCTGCTCCTTTTGCCGCGCTTCCTCCGCCTGCAGCTTGGCGACCCGTTCGGCTTCCTTGAGCGCCAGGGCTTCGGCGGCTGCTTGTGCCTGCCTGGTTTTTTCAGCCGCAAGTTCTTTGGCTTTCTGTTCCGCGGCGATCCGGTTCGCGGCTTTGCGCTCGGCGGTACGGATCTGGCGGGCTTTATCCGCTTCCACCAACGCAGCCTGGCGCTCGGCGGAACTTGCGGCGTTGGCCTGCGCCGTAGTGCGCAGCTTTTCCAACTGGGCCTGTTTTGCCTTGGCAGCGGTCTGAAGGCGCTCTGCGAAACTTGGCACTGTACGAGACATAGCTTCCTTGATCCTTTCAATGTGTGAGCGGTTTATTGCCGGTCTGGGTGATGATACACGCTCTCAAAAGCAAGAGTAGTATGGGCAATCCATCTGCTCGAGTGGAGGTCATCATGGGATTGATTCGCCTAGGCAACAAGCCGCCCTTGACGGTAGCTCCGGATGAAACGGTCATTCATGCGGCGAAGATCATGACCGAGCGCCATGTCGGCGCCGCAACTGTCGTTGATTCTACCGGGGTCGTAGGTGTAGTGACCGAACGCGATGTAATGCAAAAGGTTGTCGCGGGCGGTCTGGATCCGAACGTCGCCCGGGTGCGGGATGTCATGTCGGGTCCCGCTCTGACCGTTGGGCTGAAGACATCGGTTGCATCAGCCGCTGAAATGATGCGTCAGCATCATATCCGCCACCTGGTTGTCGTCGATGACAACGGAAAATTGGTCGGCATGCTTGCCTTGCGATACCTCTTATACGACCTCATGGACGATCTGAAACGCAATGTCGGTGACCTTGTCGGATACATCATGACCGACGGGCCGGGCGGCTAGCGTCATCTCACCAGGACAAGGAATGTTGTCCATTAAAAGCGAGGGATTGAAAGGCTGACACCGACAAGCCCCAGTTCTGTTGGTGGCGGGAAGTCCCAGTTCAGTTCTCCAGCTTAAATCCAGTTTCCTTCGCAATCCGCTGCCATCGAATCAGTTCAGCGGCAACCAGTTGCTTGAACTCTTCCGGAGTGCTTCCCCATGGCGTACTGCCATCAGCCGCGAGCGCTGCGACAATGTCCGGCGATTTGGCTGCGACTGCCAAACTTTGACTGAGCTTTCGGACCACTGCAGGAGGTGTGTTGGCCGGCGCAAAATACCCCTGCCAGTTTTGATAAGAGAAATCCGGGAATCCCTGCTCCATGATCGTAGGCACATCCGGCAGGAGGGGAGATCGCTTGTCACTGGTGACTCCCAATGCGCGCACCTTCCCCGATTTGATCAGCGGCATCGCTACCGGCAACGCAGCGGCGGATATATCCACCCGTCCCGCCATGAGGTCAGTCATGATGGGAGCAATGCCCTTGTAGGGGACGAAGGTCACAGTCGTTCCGGACAAGTTGTGCAACCAGGCGCCCGCAACAACACCTGGGCCAACCCAACCGAAGTTGATCTTGCCCGGGTTAGCCTTTGCAAAGGCCATGTATTCCTTGACGTTCCGTGCCGGAAATGACGGGCTCATCACAAAAAGAGAGGTCTTTTGACTGGTTATCGAGACCGGCGAAAAATCCTTCTCAATGTCATAGGTCTGTTGCCGGAAAGCCGCAAGAATGGTGAAAGTCGCACCCGTCACAAACAGTGTGTAGCCATCCGGTTTCGCCTTGGCAACGTAGTTAGCGGCGATACTTCCTCCGTCACCCGGTTTGAAATCAACAAGAACATTCTGTCCCAATGTCTCTGTCAGTTTCCTGGCAAGCAATCTCGCCTCAACGTCAATTGGCCCGCCTGCTGCCACACCAGCAATCATGATGACTGGCCTGGATGGAAAACCATCCGCTGTCTGCGCCCTTGCAATGAATGACAACTGCAATAGGGATGCCAGGATCATCGCCAAGATAATGGTTCTTCTATTCCGGTGCACGACCATCCTCCATTTGGTATTCATTTCGCCCGGCGTAAGCGGGATGCACTACCTTTTAATCGGTCAAGTCTTCCGGTTTAACATTGGCCAGTTTCGCCGCAGCCTCCCACCTTTCAACTTCTCCAAAAAATACCTTGCGCAATTCAGCAGGTGTGAGTGGTGGCGCCACGTCCGAGCCCATGGCAGTGTATTTCTCTTTGATATCCGGCGAAGCCAACACCCGGATGATTTCCGCATTCAAGGAATTTACAGTCTGAGGTGATGTTTTAACTGCCATGTAAACGCCATACGTATTGCTTAGCGTGAAATCAGGCACCCCAGACTCAATCAGCGTTGGCACATCCGGAAATTCAGGCATTCTTCTGGAGGTCATGACTCCTATCATCTTGGCCTTGCCCGCCTTCGCGAGCTGAATGCCGGCAATGTTACTGATTAGAAGCTGTATGCGATTAGCCGCAAGATCGAAAGAAGCCTGTGAAGTTGCCTTATATGGGACATGTACGATGTCCACGCCAGTTTTGGATTTGATTATTTCCAGTGCGAGGTGAGAGGTGGTTCCCGTGCCTGCAGAGCCTAAATTTACTTTGCCAGGATTCTTTCTTGCATAGTCGAGCAAATCCTTGAAAGTAGTAACCGGCATGTTTGGCGGCGCAAATGCAATGTAATCCTGGACTGACAGCTGAGCGACCGGGACGACCACCTTTCTAATGTCAAATGGAAATCTCTTAAGAGCGCCATTCAGAATAAATGAATCGGTGGCGCTGAAAATCGTCGATCCTTCCTCCTCGGCTCTCGCAATAAAGTGGTTTGCCGCTATCAAACCGCTGGCACCGGGACGGTTGTCCAGGTATATGGCTCGGCCAATGCGCTGACTGAGCTTTTCCATTACCGGCCGCGTAATAAGGTCAAGGCCCCCGCTGGGGGCAGTGGTCAAGACAACCCGTATTGGTTTTTCTGTGGATGCTGGCGAAGAACTACCCTGTGCCAGCACGAAGGCCGGCACAGACAGGACAGCGGTCAGCGTGGAGGCCAGGATTCCCTTCATTGCCGCTCGTATCATCATTACCTCCGCTTGAGAGCAAAATTCTACTTTACCGCAACTGCAGGCTCAACGAGCCGAAGACGCTTCCTTGATGGAGACTCGCCAGTGAATGCGGTCTTCTTCTGGCGGATAATCACCCGCTGCCTTGTGATAGGAGCAGCGATTGTCCCAAATAACGATATCGCCCTTGCGCCACTTATGGGTGTATTGGGCGCCCTCGGGTGTCATGTAAGCGGCAAGAGTGTCAATGAGTTCATTGCTCTCGTCCGGATCAAGTCCTTCAATGGAGGAAATTTTAATCGGATCGAAGTAAAGAACGGATTTTCCAGTTTCACGATGCCTGCCCAGCAGCAGATGCCTCACGGGAATTCGCTTCTTTTTGTCTTCTTCATCTTGCAGGGCAGAACCTGCTGCCTTTCGGCCCCCGTACAGGTAAATCCCATAAACACCCTCAAGCCTCCTTTTCAGATCTGCAGGAAGGCGGTCATATGCGGTGTACATGCTTGCAAAGTAGGTGTTTCCGCCACGACTGGGAATAGCGAGCGCATACAGTTGCGTGGCTTTGTAAGG
>CAXNIK010000016.1:0-23290 GCA_964202115.1 Burkholderiales bacterium | reverse complement strand
GCCAAGGCGCGTCAACTCGAACTGCAATTCAGTCCGACTAACCGGACCAGCCGTGCGCAAATCTCAGTCCTGTCCCTGGCCCGACGAGTCCTGGCTGCGCCCTCGCACTGGCTCAATCAACTCACACCATGGGCGGCAATACCACCATTGACCAACCAAGCTCGGCAAGCTTGGGCATCAGCTTAAAATGCGGGGAAACCTCAGGGACAGACCACTTTTTCCCGAAAACCTCAGCGTCTGTCCTCTCAGCGCTCAGGTAATCATCAACAAGGCCTTGAGCTTGGCGCGTACGTGCAGCATGACCTCGGCTGAAGCAACGGCTTTTCTTGCGGCGCGGCGAACTTTCCAGTCCAGGGATTTCACCTGATCCGACAGGATGGCGCAGTCGGTTCCATCAACCCGGGTGACAACCTCAAAAGGATGTCCCTTGACCTTGGTGGTCATCGGACAGCAGACCATCAAACCTGTTTTTCCGTTATAGCTGGCGGGGCTGATGACCAGGGCGGGGCGGTGCCCGGCCTGCTCATGACCGGCCTGCGGATCAAATTGCAGCCATACGACTTCTCCGGCATCGGGCACATACCGCGATGCCATCAAAGCACCTCTTTGCCGACAGGCTTGCCGAAGCTGGCTTCCTTGTGCAGGTTGCTTGCCTTGATGCCGCTGACCAGCGCATCCAGGTCGTATTCCACCTTCTCCGATGGCTGGATGATGATGCGACCCCGCGAGACGATCAGATTGACCTTTTGCTCAAGCCGGTAGCCGGCCGCCTTCAGGACCGCGGTGGGCAGGCGCAGTGCGGGGCTGTTGCCCCATTTGCGGATGATGGCTTCCATGAGGGTTCTCCAGGCAGAATGTTTCTACATTGTAGATACGTGGAATAGGGAAGGCAAGGCATGCGGGAACGCAGGACATGCGGATCAATCGAGCTGCCCACCTTTGCCCATCGGCACCTTTCAGCACTGGCTACAGCAGCGCCAGCACTTCCGCCGCCAGCCTTGTTTGCTCGACAAGCGTGGGAATGAGAATCTCGGTGCAGTGCACCTGCATGCCCAGCGCGGCAATGCGCGGGGCGAGCGCGGCATCCTGGTTGTCGATGACGAAAATCGTGGTCTGTCCCCTATTTAACTGCGCCTGGTAGTACTGGGCGACGCCGAAGGCCGAGACTTCGCAGCCCAGTTCTGCCAGCAGCTTGGCGGCGGGGCCTTTGACGGCCTTGCCGGCGATGATGGGGCTGATGGCGATGATGGGCACTTTGAGTTGTTGCAGCGTTTCGCGCATGCCGGCTACCGCCAGCATGGGGGCGATGCTGAGCCAGGGGTTGGAGGGTGCGAGCACAACCGCCTGCAGCGCCGGGTCACTCAGGCAGGCGCGGGCCTCTGGCGACAGCGACGCCTCCAGCGCGCCCTCGTAGAGGATTTCACTGGCCACCGGTTCGGCCTGCAGGCGCACGAAGTAGTCCTGGAAATCCAGCATTGCATCGGCGGTTCGGATCTTCGTGCGCACCGGCGCATCGCTGACCGGCGCGATGCGATGACGTATGCCATGCGTCTGGCACAGCGCCGCGGTCACCTCCGACAGTGATTTCCCGCGCGAGAGCAGATCGGCGCGCGTGAGATGCGTGGCGAGGTCGCGATCACCCAACTGAAACCAGGCCGGGCCGCCCAGCTCCGCCGTGCGCTTGCTGGCGGTCCAGGTCTCGCCGCGCAGTCCCCAGCCGCGCTGGGTGTCATGCACATCGGCCAGGGTGTACATCACCGTGTCCAGGTCGGGGCAGATGTCCAGGCCGCAGAAGCGGAAGTCATCGCCGACATTGACGATGATCTGCAACTCGCCGGGGTCGAGCGCTGCCGCGAATCCGGCGGCCATGCGCGCACCGCCCACGCCGCCGCAGAACAGCGCCAGGCGTACCGGGCGTGCGGTCATGAACCCGCCTTCATGAACCCAGCTTCATCGAAACAGGTCCATCTTGCGCGGCCGCTGCAGGTCTGCGGCGCGCCCCTCGGCGCGCGCGTAGGGCACGCCGCGCACGATGGCCACGGGCGTGCCTTCGGCGGCCTGGCCTATCAGCAGCGAGGCCGCGGCGGAGACTTCATCGGCCAGGCCGATCTCGGTGACCATGAGGGTGCGGCCGACGCGATCGCTGCGGCCGCGCAGATCCAGCAGCGCGGGCAGGCCGGCGCAACCGATGGCTGTACCCACGGTGCCCGAGCGCCAGGCGCGGCCGATGGAATCGAGGATGAGCACGGCCAGCTTGCATCCGGTGGCCTGTTGCAGCGCCTGGCGCAGCCGTTCGGCCGACGCGTCCGGATCCACCGGCAACAGCAGCACCACATCATCATCGGACCCTGGCACGTTGGAAGCATCGATGCCGGCATTGGCCAGCACCAGGCCGCGCTTGTCCTCCACGATCATCAGGTTGGGCCGCGTGCGCAGCACCTCGCGGCTCTCGCGCAGCAGCACTTCCACCAGGCGCGCGTCCTTGCCGGTCTCCGCCGCATAGCGCAGCGCCTCAGGCGTGGGCTCCACCGAGCGCAGCGCGACAAAGCGGTTCTCGGCCTTGGAGACGATCTTCTGCGCCAGGGCAATGACATCGCCGTCGGCCAGGCTCATGCCGTTGGCCTTGAGCGAGGCGAGGATGATCGCCGCCAGGTCGTCGCCCGCCCTGATTTCGGGCAGGCCTTCCAGGGTGGTGACTTCAAGTCTTGCCATGATGTCCTGCCACCCGGATCAGGCCGAGGGAATGCGTTTGCCCAGGTCCTTCAGGCCGTAGAAGTCCAGCACCTGCTCGAAGCGGTTGCGGTCGGGCGCGGCGTGGAACCAGCCGTGGTTGCTGGGCCCCATGCAGGCGACTTTTTTCAGCTCGACCAGCATCTCGGCGAACTTGAAGGAGGTGGCGATGCCGTCGATGACGGTGGCGCCGGCAATTTTGGTCACGCCGGCGGTGGACAGCAGCAGGTTGAGCGGCATCTCACCGGGGATGATGACGTCGGCGCCGGTCTCGCGCACCAGCTTCTCGCCGGCTTCGATGATGCGGTTGACGACGCTGTCGCGATCGGCGGGCTTCATCAGGCCGGTGAGGACGTCCTGAAAACCGACGCCCGCATGCTCGATGCCCACGAAGCGCTCGGACATGCCCCAGGCGGCGATCTGCTTGGGCCAGAAGTCCAGGCGCTCCTTGATGAAGAACAGCATGCCGGCGCGGTGGCCGTAGATGCCGGCGAGGTTGAAGGCCGCCTCGCCATAGCCCACCACCGGGATGTCGACGATGGTGCGGATCTCCGTGGACATGGGACCGGCGATGCTGGCCAGCACCATGGCGTCGAAGCCCTGCTGCTCGGCCTCGCGCGCCGCGGCGATCCACTGCAGCCCGTGCATCCAGTAGATGGCGCCATAGGCGAGATCCACCCCCGGGTAGTTGCTGTTGTAGGTGCCGGGAATCTGGCCGTGCAGCACCACCTCGGTGCCCGGGCGCACGACTTCACCGATGCGCTTTTTCAGTCCCTCGACGTAACCGGGAAGATCCTGCAGGACGGTGAAACTCTGGTGCCAGATGCGCATCTATCTCTCCTGTGGGGCTGTTGTCAGCCTGATAATTATGATCGTTTTAAGACTAAAGTCATTAACTCAAGATCATGGGCATTGATATTGATATCACGTTCTTCTGCCAACCTCATTTTGAAACCGGCTCCGCCCTTTCCTTCGCCCAGTCGCGCAGGATATGGCGTTGCAGCTTGGTCCCGTTGGCGGCGGTGTGGTACGGCAGCGTATCGACGAACCAGACCGCGCGGGGCACCTTGAAATTGGCCACATGCTGCTTGCAGAAATCGCGCAGGGCATCGGCACTGACGCTGGCGCCGGGCTTGAGCACGACGAAGGCCACCGGCACTTCGCCCAGGCGAGCGTCGATGCCGCCGGTGACCGCCACATCGGCCACGGCCTCGTGTGTCTTCAGGAAGCTTTCGACTTCCTGTGGCGCCACGTTGAAGCCGCCCACCTTGAGCATGTCCTTCAGGCGCCCGACGTAGAAGATGAAGCCCTCTTCAGTCTTCACGCCCAGATCGCCGGAGTGGAACCAGCCGTTGCGAAAGGCCGCTTCGGTGGCCTCTGGGTCGTTCAGGTATTCCCGGGTCACGGTCTTGCCGCGCATGACGATCTCGCCGGGCTGATCCACAGGGCGGTCTTCGCCCGAGTCCGGATCGACCACGCGCACCTCCACATCAGGCGCCACGCGGCCGCCGGGCCGCACGCTCACCTCGAAGGCATCGTGCAATTCGTTCCTCAGCACCATGGGATTGGTTTCGGTCATTCCGTAGGGGTGGATGAAGCGGGAGAGGCCCAGCACCGTGCCCATGTCCTGGGCGAGGATCTCGTCCACGCCGGTGAGGAAGGCGATGGTGCCGCGGCGCTCGGGCGGAGCGCTTGTCCCCGTGCTGTGCTGCTTCAGGATGGCCACCAGCTCGCGTATCTGCACGTCCACGGCGTGGATGATGGTGCAGTTCTCGGCCACCAGCAGCTCGCAGGCCTCCTCGGGGCGGTAGGCGTCCTGGAACACCAGGCAGGCGCCGCAACCGAAAGTGGACAGCACCTTGTTGGCGCCGCCGGAGATACCGAAGAAGGGATAGAGCGTGAGCACACGCTCACCGGGGCGCATATCCAGCAGCTCGCCGGCCTTCACCGAGTGCCCGAGCAGGTTGTGATGGGTGAGCGGCACGCCCTTGGGGAATGAGGTGGTGCCCGAGGTGTAGAACAGGATGGCGGTGGTCTGCGCATTGTCCTCGCGCGGCGGGATGCCCTTGTCCGACAGCAGATCCCTGCCGTCCTCCATCAGTTGCTCTGTTTCGACCGCGTCCGGATGCGGCGCGGCGCCCACGCTGATGATGTGGCGCAGGTGCGGCAGGTTGGCGAAGCTGCCATCCGCCTGTTTGTTACCCAGCACTTCGGCAATGGTGGCGGCGTAATCGTGGCCGAGGTAGCTGCCCATGGCGATCAGGGTCTGCGCGCCGGAATGCCTGAGCACGTGCGTCAGCTCGCGGCTCTTGAAGCGCATGTTGATGGGCATGAAGGCCGCGCCCAGGCGGGTGACGGCGAAGAGATACAGCACCCATTCGGAAAAGCTGGAGAGCATCACGCCCACGCGATCGCCCGGTTTCACGCCCAGGTCCATCAATCCCCATTGCAGCGCCTGCACGTCGCGCGCCATCTGGGAATAGGAATACCGGCCCACGACGGTGCCGCCGCGGGAATGATCGCTGGCGACCATCGCAGGCAGCGATGCATGGCGCTTGCCGATATCGTCGATGAAGCGGCCAAAGGTCCAAGGATGGGTCCAGGTGTCGAGTTCGCGGGACAGCAGGGTGGGAGGGGGCAATACGCCTTTTGCCGGCTGGTTCATGCCAGGTCCCGGCCCAGCAGCGAGCGGGCGATCTGGTTCTTCTGGATTTCGCTGGTGCCCTCGCCGATGCGGAAGGCGCGCGCATCGCGGTAGATCATTTCGATGGGCGACTCGGCCATGTAGCCGGCCCCGCCCATGATCTGCACCGCCTTGTCGGCGACGCGCCCCACCATCTCCGAGCAGGACAGCTTGGCCATGGAGATTTCCTTCCTTACCGCACCCGTGCCTTTACCTGTACTTTGGCTGGAGTCCATGGTGCGCGCCGTGGCGTAGAGCAGGGCGCGCGATTGCTCGATGTCCAGGGCCATTTCCGCCAGCATCCATTGCAGGCCCTGGAAGGCGGCCAGTGGCTGGCCGAATTGCTTGCGCAGCATGGCATGCTCGAGGACGTAGTCGAAGGCGCGCTGCGCCATGCCCACGCAATGCGAGGCCACGCCCAGGCGCGCCTCGCCGATCTGCGCCAGCCCTAAGCGCAGGCCGTCGCCCAGCTTGCCCAGGATCTGCTCGTCGGACACATAGGCGTCCTCGAAGCGCAGCTCGGCTACGTTGTAGCCATTCCAGCCCATCTTGGGATGCACGCGGCCGGTGGTGAAGCCTGGTGAGCCGTGCTCCACGAGAAAGGCAGTGGGCATTCCGTCGTCGGTCTTGGCGATAAGGATGACCAGGTCGGCGCTGTCGCCGTGGGAGATGAAGTGCTTGGTGCCGTTGATGGACCAGCCGTCGCCGCCGTTTGGTCCGCGCGCTCGGGTCGCCTTGGTTTTCATGGCGCCCGCGTCGGAGCCGGCCTCGGGCTCGGTAAGGGCGAAGGCCCAGGTCATCTCGGCGCGCAACACCGGTTCAAGGTATTTCTTTCGCTGCTCGCCCTGGCAGGCCAGCAGCGCCTTGGGCGGGCGGCCCACGGTGTCGGCCATGGTCTGGGACACATGCCCCAGTTGCTCGCGCAAGAGCGCCTGGCCGAACCAGGGCAGGCCGGGACCGCCCGCGTCGGCGGGCAGGTTGTAGCCGAATAACCCGACTTCCAGCGATTTCTTGCGCAGCCTGGCGTACAGATCATGGGGCATGTCATTCGTGCGGTCCACCTCGGCTTCGTGCGGCCGCAGTTCCTTCATCACATAGTTGCGTGTCAGTTCCTGCAACTGCTGCAGTTCTTCCGGTATGTCGTAGTTCATATGTAGTTCGTGTCCTATTTTCGCTCAGTCGTTTTTCCACAGATCCGCATCGTCGGCCGAATGCGATCCCAGTGCGGGATAGGCACGCGTGCCGCGAGCGCTGAGTTCAGGCGACAGGGGCAGCGGCAGCGCCGCGATGGTCCTGCCATTGTGCAGGCGCAGCTTGCGGTCCCACACGCCGCGGGCATTGAAGTGCGGATCGTGCAGCGCTGCGGACAGGTCCTGCACGACATCGACGCACACATCCTCGCCGCGGAAGCGTTCCATCCACCAGGCACAGTCATGGGCGGCGATGGCCGCGGCCACGGCGCTTCTCACCTTGCGCGGATCGCTGCTGTCATCGCGCTCGCCCGCGGGCAGGCCGATGAGATCGCAGAAGCGCTCCCAGAAATGCGGCTCCAGCGCCGCCACCGCCAGCGCCTTGTCGTCGGCGGTGATGTACAGGCCGTAACGCGGGCGGCCGCCGAGGTGGCGGCCTTCGCTGGCCAGGGGCATGGGCTGGCCCAGGGTGGCCGCACCCAGTGCGCGTGGCATCCAGGCCAGGGTGTTCTCGGTCATGGCGATATCGAGATGGCAGCCCGTGCCGGTCTGATTGCGACGCAGTAGCGCCAGCAGGATGTTGATCACCGCGGGCAGTGTGCCACCGCCGATGTCCGCCACCGCGGCGGCGGGGAACACGGGGTGACCATCTTCGCCCCTGCCCAGCGCCAGCATGCCGGCGCGCGCCATGTAGTTGATGTCGTGTCCGGGCGAGGCGGCCAGCGGCCCGGTCTGGCCGTAGCCGGTGATGGAGCAGTAGATGATTTTCGGATTCACCGCGCGCACCGACTCGTAGTCCAGGCCCAGGCGCTTCATCACGCCGGGTCGGAACTGGTCCACCAGCACATCGGCTTCACCAGCAAGGCGCAGCGCGGCGGCCTTGCCTTCGGAAGACTTCAAATCAAGCACCACGCTTTTCTTGCCGCGGTTGAGCAGCGCGAAATGCAGGCTTTCGTCTCCGTCGTGCGGTGTGTTGGCGCGCGCGTCGTCGCCGGCCCTGGCTTCGATCTTGACCACCGCTGCGCCGGCCTCGGCCAGCATCAGCGTGGCCAGCGGCCCGGGCAGCAGCGTGCTGAAGTCCAGCACGCGTATGCCGGCCAGGGGAAGCGCTGGCTCAGCCATGGCTTGTTAAGAAGCAGGCGAGAGGCATGCCTGTTACTGCTCCAGCTTGATATTGGACTCCGCCACCACCTTGTTCCAGCGCGCGATCTCATCCAGGATCAGTTTCTGCAACTGCGCCGGGGTGCTGCCGATCATGCGACCGCCCTGCGCCTCCAGCGGGCCGGCGACATCGGGCAGCTTGGCCACCTTGGCCAGGGTCTCGCTCAGCTTGTTGACGATGGCTGCGGGCGTGCCGCCGGTGGTGGAGAAACCCAGCCAGCTGGAATAGTTGTAGCCGGATATGCCGGTCTCGGCGATGGTGCGCACCCCGGGCAGCAGCGGGGAATTTTGTTCGCCCATCAGCGCCAGGGCGCGCACCTTGCCAGCCTTGATGGCGGGCAGCGAGGCGAGCAGGCCGGCTGCTGTCGTATCGATGCGTCCGGTGAACAGGTCGGGCATGATGGGACCGGTGCCCTTGTAGTGCACGAAGGTGGCGCTGGTCCTGGTGGCGCCGTGCAGCCAGGCCCCGGCCAGGTGGGTGATGCTGCCGGCGCCGGCCGTACCGAAGTTGATCTTGCCCGGGTTGGCCTTGGCATGGGCGAGGTATTCCGGGAAGGTCTTGGCGGGGAAATCCGGCGTGACCAGCAGCACCGAGGTGCGCTCGCTCATCAGCGAAACCGGCGCGAAATCCTTGACCGTGTCGAAGTTGAGGTCCTTGAACAACGCCGGAAACACCGTCAGGCTGCCGGTGACCACCAGCAGGGTGTAGCCGTCGGGCGCCGCCTTGGCGACAAGGCCGCTGCCCAGCGCCGTGCCTGCGCCGGGTTTGAATTCGATGAGGAAAGGCTGGCCCAGCATGCTGGTCAGCTTGGTGGTGTACAGGCGAGTCTCCAGTTCAGCCGGGCCGCCGGAGGCATAGGGAATGATCACCGTCACAGGCTTGGAAGGATAGCTGGCCGCGCCTTGTGACCATGCGCTGGTGCAGGACATCAGGGCCGCCACCACGGTGCAAAGCTTGAGCAAAATTGTCTTGTCCATGTTCCTTCTCCTTTGATGGATGATGCTGTTTTGGCTTTGATGGGTGATGCTGTCTCAGGTCATGTGCAACTGATTCAACTCGGACGCCGGGGCAAACACCGGCACCCACAGCTCGGGATCCATCGATGCCTCGAAACGACATTGCACGCGCATGCCGCAGTGCAGGTCTTCCGGCCTGGCGCCGACGATATTGGTGAACAGCCGCACGCCCTCGTCCAGTTCGACGAAGGCGATCACATAGGGGGCGTCGTCCTTGAGTTCGGGGTTCACGGCGCGCACCACCAGGCTGTAGCTGGCGATCGCGCCGGCTCCCGTGGCGACGCGCCAGCCCGGGTCGGCGCTGCCGCAATGCGGGCAGTGCGCCCGCAGCGGCCAGTGATATTTCGCACAGGCCTCGCAGTAAGGCAGCACAAGGCGCCCATTCTTCGCGGCTTCGAAATGGAAGGCGGAGGTGGCGTTGGCGCGTGGAGCGGGATGTTTCATGCGCTCACTCCCTGCCCAGGATGAGCACGCCGTGGGTGGCGAACACGCCGCCCATGCCGTGCACCATGGCGGTGTCGGCCTTGTCCAGCTGGCGATCGCCGGCCTGGCCGCGCAATTGCGCCACCGCTTCGATCAGGTGCCCCATGCCGCCGGCGCGCGCCGGGTGACCATGCGACAGCAGGCCGCCGTGGGTGTTCACGGGCATCTGGGTGGCAGCACCGGAAGGCTCGAAGCAGCCTTCGAGGAAGGCCGGGCCGGCCTCGCCCTTGGCGACGAATCCCAGGTCTTCGAGATTGACCAGCATGGCGATGGTGAAGCAGTCATACACCATGGCCATGTCCAGGCTGTCGCGGCTCATGTGCGCCAGCGCCAGCGCGCGATCCAGCGCCGTGCCGGCGCCGAAGGCCGTGAGCGACGCCGCGCCGGACAGATGCATGTGCCCGGAGGAGAATCCGGCACTGATTACATTCACGTGCTTTACGCCCATGTGACGTGCATGCTCAGCAGAAGTGATCACTATGGCTCCGCCGCCATCGGATACCGGGGCGCAGTCCAGCAGGCGCAGCGGGTCGGCGATCATCTTGCTGGCGTGGTAGGCCGCGACATCGAACTCCTCGCGGTAATGCGCATTGGGATGGCGGCTGGCGGCGCGGCGGTTCTGTATGGCCACCGCCGCCAGGTGCTCGGGCGTGGTGCCGTAGGCCTGCATGTGGGCACGGGCCACCAGCGCGAACATGGAGGGCACGCTGGGGCCGTAGGGGCGTTCCAGGTCGGGATGCACCGGACCGACTTCCGCGAGGGTGTTCACGTAGGCGTTGCGTGTGACTCCACCCAAGGGCATATCGGCGGCGATGATGAGCGCGGTCTTTGCCCGACCGGCGCCGATCAATCCGCGGGCGATGTCCACCATGGCCTCGGGCGCGGCGCCGCCAGCCTCGACCGTCCAGGTGACCTCCGGGGCGATGCCCAGGTGCTCGGCCACGCCGTCGGCGTGGATGAGGTAGGAGTCCGAGCGCGGCGACACCGTCAGCAGCGCATCCACATCCTTCAATTTCAGGCCGGCATCGGCGAGCGCCATCTCGGCCAGGCGCTGATGCAGCGCCATGGTGTGGGGCAGGTCCGAGCGGCCCTGCGGCAGTTCTGCAATGCCTACGATGGCAACCATCAGCGCTCCATTTCCCTGCTTACAGTGCAGCGGCGCAGCACGCCGTTCTCGACGGTGAGATCGACATGCAGTTTCTCTTCGGCATGCAGTCGCGCGAGCGAGTACAGCGCGGCGACGATGTCCCCGGCCGCGGCCGGCAGACCACCTTCAATGGCCGCGAGTTCCAGCACGGCGTCCTCCAGATCCAGCGCTGTGGCAGGCAGCACGCGTACGATGCGGCGATGACCGCGGCGTGTGCCGTGGCCGAAGGAGGGCGTGGCGCTCAGCGCCAGCACGGCGCCGAAATCGCGGTCCTGTTCGATGGCGACGCTGAGTACGGGCTTGCCGGTGGTGGACTCCTCCAGTTCGGCGGTGTCCATCTTCATGGCGGCATCGGGCCCGCTGTTGACGGCATGGGCGGCGCGGCGCACGCGGCCCAGCGCGCGCAGGCACAGCTCCGGATCGGGCAGCACGGCGACGCCGTTGTCCTGCAACAGAGAATGCACCTCGGGCGCCAGCGGCACGCCGCAGCACACCACCAGCGCCTTGGAGGAGGACCGGGTGAAGTCCACCAGCGCCTGGGCATAGCGATCGATCACCGGCCGGCCGAACACCATCCACACATCCACGGTCGGATCGTTGCGGATCTGCTCCAGCGTGCCGTGCAGGATCTCCGGGCGCGAGATCACGTCCGCGGACAGGTCCACGGGATTGAGCGAGGAGCCGTATTCGGGAATGACCTTGTTCAATTCCTGCTGCGCGGCCAGCGGCATTTCCGGCAACTGCAGTCCGGCATCCACGACGTGATCGGCAATGAGTGAGTTGGCGCCGCCCGAGGCCGAGATGATGCCCACCTTGTCACCGAGACGGTCGCCGGCGCAGGTGATCAGCGTCATGACATAGGAGAGTTCCGCCAGGGATTTCGCCTGGATGACGCCGCACTGGCGCAGCGCGCCTGAGTAGATGTCGCCGCCCGAGGGGTTCTTGCCGGTGTGCGACAGCGTGGAGCGCACCGACTCCGGGCTGTCGCCGGCCTTGACCAGCACCACGCGCTTGCCGGCCTTGCGCGCCTTGTCCGCCGCCGCCATGAAGTTGCGGCCGTTCTGCACGCCTTCCATGTAGCAGATCACGGTATGCACGCCGGGCACGCCGGCGAAGTGGGCGATGAAATCGGCTGATTCCAGTGTGGCCTCGTTGCCCAGGCCCACCCAGTAATCCACGCCGATGCGGTTCAGTTGCAGCGAGGAGAAGATGAGGCCTCCCACCGAGCCTGAGTGGGTGACGATGGCCACGCCGCCGCGCTGGCCGGTGTCGCGCCCGTACCAGTCGGCGAAGGTGAGCGGCATCCTGTGCAGGAAGTTCACCATGCCCACGGTGTTGGGGCCGACCACGTGCATGCCGGTGGCACGGCACATTTCGAGCAGGCGCGCATGGCGAGCGCGGCCGACATCGCCGGTGCGGCCTTCGCCGAAACCGCCGCTCATCAGGAGGCAGAAGGGCACGCCGCGCTTTGCTGCGGCCTCGACGGCGTCAAATGCCACCGCCACCGGTATCACCACCACCACCAGGTCGGGCGTCTCCGGCAAAGCGTCCACGTTGGGGTAGCAGTCGAACTCGTGGATCTTCTGGTAGCGCGGATTGACCGCATAGACCTTGCCGGCAAAGCCGCTCTTCCGGATGAAGTCGATGATCATCCCGGGGATCTTCTTCGGCTCGGGCGAGGCGCCGACGATGGCGATGGAGCGCGGCTCCAGGAGTCGTTGCAGGCTCATGCGTTTGCGGTGCTTTCGGTTTCGGTGAGGGTGTCTATGGCTAGTTCTACCATGTCATTGGTGCACTCGCCGGGGAAGAAGAGGATGGGCAGGTCGGCGCCGGCCGCGCGCAGGCGGGCCAGTTGCGCGCGGCATTCGGCCGGCGTGCCGCACACCGACATCTCATCGATCATTTCGTCTGAGACCGCGGCGCGCGCGGCATCGCGCTGCTTGTCGGCCCAGGCGACGCGTATGGCCTCGACTTCGCGCTCGAAACCGAAGCTGGCGACAAAGCCACGGTAATGCGGTCCCATGGCGCCCAGGTACATGGCGATGTGCCGGCGCACCACGGCGCGCGCCTGCTCGCGATCATTCGACACGGCGGTCTCCACCAGCGGGGCGATGGTGACGGCGTTCTCCGGACGGCCGGCGGCCCTGGCGCCTGAGCGCAGTTCCGCGGCCTTGGCGGCGATGCCGCGCAGCGGCGTGAGATAGGGTATCCAGCCATCACCGACCTCGGCCACGACTTTCATGCTGACATCGCCCAGGGCGGCCATGTAGATGGGCGGCGGCGGGCAGCGCGGCGGCACGCGCAGGCGAAAGCCCTGCAGTGAAACCGTCCTGCCCTTGAAGTTCACTTCATCGCCGGCGGTGGCCTTGCGCACGATCTGCGCCACTTCGCGCATGCGCGCGGCGGGCTTGTCGAAGGGGATGCCGTGAAAACCCTCGATCACCGCCTTGGTCGATGCGCCCAGGCCGAGGATGAAGCGGCCCGGGTAGAGCTCGTTCAGCGATTCAGCGGCCATGGCCAGGAGGCCCGGCGTGCGGCTGTAGACGTTGAGGATGGCGGTGCCCAGTTTGATGTTCTTGGTGTGCGCGCCGATGTGGCTGAGCAGCACGGTGGCGTCCATGCCCCAGCTCTCGGCCAGCCACACCGAGTGAAAGCCCTTGCTCTCGGCAACTTGCGCGTAGGCAGCGAGCTTGCCCAGGGAGTGCTCGTCGTATTCGGGGCGCAGGCAGATGCCCAGGGGTGCGCTCGTCGATGCTGCGGTCATGTGGTTCTCTTACTGTGTCGGCGCGCTGGGCTTGCCCAGCAGCTCGCGCGCGATGGTGTTGCGCAGCACCTCCATGGTGCCGCCGGTGACCTGCGACACCTTGGCGTCCATCATGAAGCGATGGAAGGGTGATGCGGTGAAGCAGCCGTGGCTGCCGGTGATCTGCAGGCAGGAGGTGGTGATGTCCATGGCGGCGACGCAGGCGAGCAGCTTGGCGCGCGCCGAGCTGCCGGTGGAGCGGCCGGTGGCCTGGTACTCGCGCGCCGCCACGCGGGTGAGGGCGCGGGCGCCCTGCAGGCGCGCGTCGAACTCGGCCAGTTGCCAGCGCAGCCCCTGGAAGTCGGTAACCACGTTCTCGCCGACATGGCGCTCGCGCCCGTAGGCGATGGCTGCCTCGATGGCGCCCTCGGCGATGCCGATGCATTTGGCGGCGTTGCCGATGCGCGTCAGGTCGAAGGACTTGAAGAACACGTGATAGGCGCCGCCCTCGCCGGCCAGCAGTGCGTCGGCGGACACGCGGCAGTCGGCAAAGCGCACCGATGACATGGGCAGGCCGCGCAGGCCGATGATGCCGCGCTTCTCGATGACACTGAAGCCCGGGTTGGATGTGTCCACCAGAAAGGCGCTGATGCCGCCGGGCGTCTTGGCGAACACCAGGCAGATCTGCACATGCTCGGGGATGTGCACCTCGGTCTTGTCGCCGTTGATGATCCAGTCACCCGTTTCCTGGTCTTTCACCGCGAAGGTCTTCATGTCCTCCATCTTGGAGCCGGAGCTGGCCTCGGTGATGCCGGTGATGGAAAAGCTGCGCCCGTCGGCCAGCAGCGGCAGGTAGTGCGCCTTCTGCTCAGGCGTGGCGAAGGACTGCACTGCCATGACGGTCTGCTGCAGCAGGTTGAGTCCGGCGCCCAGGCTGCCGTCCACGCGCGAGACTTCCTCGACGAGGATGGCATGCTCCATGGCGCTGCCGCCCATGCCGCCGAACTCCGTGGGTATGACCACGCCGGGATATTTCTGTGCGCCGATCTCGCGCCACAGCGCGTCATCCCAGCGCTGGTTCGCGCTGCGTTCGTCGGCGCTGGGCTGGATGACGGCGCGGGCGAATTCGCGCACCTCCTGCTTGAGGCGCAGTTGCTCGGGTGTGAGTTCAAAGTCCATGGGCAATTCCTGTCGGGGCCTGTCAATGTGGCGAGGTGCTTGGCCTCACCAGTGTTATGAGTGTGTTCTGAGTGCCGCGGCATGTTCACGCGACAGTGACAAGTATGTCGCCAGGCGGCCTTACCGTCCAATGAAAAAAAGAAAGGCTTTGATTACCAAATGGTTATGTATAAAAGTAGGCCGCTGCCTTCCCGCGTTCTTCGAGCTGGTCGCAGGATGAGCTTGAGAGCAACATAGGGTTGCATGAGTTCTGACGGTGGGTATTATCGCCATGCATGGCAGTGTGCTTTTCGAATACGTTCAATCGATCAAAAAAATAGAAACGCCGTCGCATGTTTGTCAGCGGATCGGCGGAACTTCAAAGGAGGAGCAGATGATGATATGCAATGGACGGAAGGTAATTGCTGTGCTCGCGGCTGTCACGGGAAGCAGTCTTGCCTTCGCACAAAGTCCGCCATCTGATTTTCCGACAAAGCCTGTCTCAGTCGTTGCTCCGTTTACAACCGGTGCCAGCGAAGCTGAGTTCAGACTGTTCCTGCACAGTATTCTTGAGCATACCGGCAAGCGATTCATTATCGACATCAAGCCGGGTGCGGGAAGCACCATAGGAACTGCGTATGTGGCCAAGGCTGCTCCGGATGGCTACACCCTTCTCATCGCCGGTCCGGCCCACACCATTGCACCGTCTCTTTATCCGGATCTGCCCTATGACAACATCAAGGACTTCGCGCCCATCAGCCTGTTGAACAAGCGGGCGTTCTTTATTGCATTCAATAATTCCACGCCTTACAGCAGCATTGCGGACTATGTCGCTTATGCAAAAGCGAATCCTGGCGCAATCAATGTCGGCACCTCCGGGCTGGGAAGCTCTACCCATCTTGCAGCTGAGCTGCTGCATTACCTGTCGGGGATCAAGGTGACCTATGTGCACTACAAGGCACCGAATCAGCGGCTGGTCGATCTGCTGGCAGGCAGGGTTCACGCGACTGTCGTTGCCTTCGGCAGCGGTTTCCAGCAGGTCAAAGCCGGCAAAATGCGTGCTATCGCGGTGACCAGCAATCAGCGCGTGCCGATTGCGCAGGAATTGCCGACAGTCGAGGAACAGGGCGTGCGCGGCTACGACTATTCAAGCTGGGGCGGGGTGCTTGCTCCTGCGCGCACGCCATCGGCCATTATCGACAGGCTCAATGCCATTTTTGTCCAGTCCACCAAGGATCCCGATCTGGTCAAGAAGCTTGAAGGCGACGGCTCCTTGATGATTGGAAGCACCCCGCAGCAGTTCCGGCAACTCCTTGTCACCGAAACGGAGCGCTGGCGCAAGGTCGTCAAGGAGGCGGGCATTCAGGGCGCTGATTGATCGCCCGGCCGATTCACCCCCGATTTCAGCGGCGGACACATAGTGAGTCTTGCCGGGTTTCTGCTTACAGCACACCAGTCTTGGAGGAGTTTCAGATGGACCAGTTCATCAATTTGCCCGGGCGCTTGTCCAGGGTGGATCCGGAAAACCTGACCCCTGCTCAGCAGGCAGTGGTCAATGACGTCATCGAATCCAGAGGGGCCAAGCGCGGCAGGGTGTATTCGTTCAGAGGAGCGTTTTACCCGGTACTGCAGAATCCAGAACTGTTATCTGTAATTCAAAAGCTCGGGGAATACTGTCGATACAAAAGTCATTTGTCGCCGGCACTCTCGGAATTTGCCATCTTGATCACCTGCCGGGTCTGGGGCTGCAGGTACGCCTGGGCGGCGCATGCTCCACTTGCGATCAAGCACGGGATGCCAGAGGCCATTCTGGAAGAGGTGGCGAAGCAACAGCGCCCGTCCAACATGACTCAGGAAATGGCCGCGGTTTACGACTTTGCGATGGCGCTGCACAAAGACAAGTCCGTTCCTGACGAACTTTTTACAAGCGTAAAGAATGTTCTTGGTGAGCCATGTGTCCTGGATCTCACCGCCATCTGTGGTTATTACACGCTCCTTGGAATGACCATTTTGGTAGACAGGACGCCCATGCCGGAAGGGTGGACGGCCCCCTTTTAGTCAAGGCGTTTGCGGCGGGGCGCGCCAAAACCAGTTTTATTTTTTGGGCACGCCCTCAGGCTTCTCGCTGCCACTGCGAAAGCGGTGCACGCTGCTGGCCGCAGCCACCAGGCTGCCCTTCTCGGTGCGGATCTCGCCGGTGGCGAAGTAGAGCTTGCCGCCGCTCGATGTGACGCGCCCGGTGGCGATCAGTTTGCCGGTCTTTTCCTGGCCGACGAGATTGGTGGTCAGGGACACGGTGACGCTGTGGCGCCGGTTACCCTTCTGGGTGCAGTAGAGGCCGCTCATGGAACAGACCACGTCCAGCATGGTCATCAGCACGCCGCCATGCACCACGCCGTTGCCATTGAGGTGCCAGGGCTCCAGCGCCAGGCTGACCGAGCCTTCGCCGTCCCTCCATGACTCCCGCTTGAAGTCGAGTAGCTGAGCAAAATTCGTTGGCTTGCCTGCTGCGTCCATCCCCGTTCCTTTCCGCTCGCCTGCATCGATCGGCAGGTCAGTGCGGATTATATCGGTGCGCCGTGCGCACTCGGGTAAGGCCAGGCGCACAGACGGCTTCGTGGGCTTATCTCTACAACTCACTTCTCCACAAACGCGCGTTCCACCACATAGTCGCCCGGCACGCCGGTATGCGGGGATATCTCGAAGCCGCGCCCATCCAGCAGCGTGCGCAGGTCGGCGAGCATGGCCGGGCTGCCGCAGATCATGGCGCGATCCTGGGCCGGATCGATCTGCGGCAGGCCGATGTCGGCGCACAGCTTGCCGCTGGCCAGCAGTTCGGTGACGCGGCCCCGGTTGCGGAAGGCTTCGCGCGTGACCGTGGGGTAGTGGATGAGTTGCTCGCGTGCCAGCTCGCCCAGGTGTTCGTCCGCCCGCAGTTGCGCCACCGAGGACTCGCCGCAGGTGATCTCGCTGACGTGGCGCGCGCCGTGCACCAGCACGATGTGCTCGAAGCGGGCGTAGGTCTCCGGGTCACGGATGATGGACAGGAAAGGCGCCAGCCCGGTGCCGGTGGAGAGCAGGTAGAGATTTCGCCCGGGTCTCAAGTCACGGATCACCAGGGTGCCGGTGGGCTTGCTGCCCACCAGGATCTCGTCGCCTTCCTTGAGGTGCTGCAGGCGCGAGGTGAGGGGGCCGTTGTGCACCTTGATGCTGAAGAACTCCAGGTGCTCGTCGTGGTTGGTACTGGCGATGCTGTAGGCGCGCAACAGCGGCCGGCCTTCGACCGGCAGGCCGATCATCAGGAAATGGCCGTTCTCGAAGCGCAGGTTGGGGGGGCGGCTGGTGGCGAAGGAAAACAGCGTGTCGTTCCAGTGACGCACGCGCAGGACTTTTTCGGTGGCGACGGCGGCCATGGTGCTTATTCCACGAAGGTAAGGAAGGCCGATGCTACGCGGTCTGTATAGCTATAATCTGAATTGATTTTGTATTGATTATCGATTTGGTAAATATAGGATTTCCCCCATGCGCCTGACCCTGCGCCAGCTTGAGGTGTTTGCCGCCATCGCCCGTTGCGGCAGCGTGTCGCGCGCGGCGGAGGAACTGGCCCTTTCGCAGTCGGCGGCCAGTGCCGCGCTGGCGGAGCTGGAACGCGCCTACGACATGCAGCTCTTCGACCGCGCCGGCAAACGATTGCGCCTGAACGATCTGGGCCGCAGCGTGCTGGCCAAGGCCAATGAGCTGCTGGATCGCGCGCAGGAGCTGGAGGCTGCGCTGCATGCTCACGACCTGCCCGGCGAGCTCAAGGTCGGCGCCACGCTCACCATCGGCAATTACCTGGGCGCGGCCATCGTCGGCGAGTATCTGCGCCGCCATCCGGGCAGCCGGGTGGCGCTGACCATAGAAAATACCGCCGAAATCATCGCCCGCGTGGCGGCGTTTCAGCTTGATCTCGCGCTGGTGGAGGGGCGTTGCCAGGACCCGGACATCGAGGTCATCCATTGGGGCGACGACGCGCTGATGGTGTTCGCCGCGCCCGCCCATCCCCTGGCGAAGAAGCGCCGCGTCACGCCCGCCGATCTGGCCGCGGCCGACTGGATCCTTCGCGAGCCGGGCTCGGGCACACGCGACACCTTCGAGCGTGCCGCCGACGGCGTGCTGCGCGAAGTGAAAGTGAAAATGGAACTGAGCCAGGCCGAGGCCATCAAGCATGCCGTGGCCTCGGGGCTGGGCATCGGCTGCCTGTCGCGCCTGGCGCTGCGCGACGATTTCCGGCTGGGGCGGCTGGTGGCGCTGAAGACGCCCTTTCTCGACGTGCGCCGTGATTTCTCGATACTGGTGCACAAGCGCAAGTACCGCAGTGCCGCCAGCCAGCAGTTCATCGCGCTCTGCATGGAGCGTCCCGGCCTTGCAGACAGTTCTTGAATATTATCTTTTTACAGGCCTGATCGGCTTCCCTAGGACATCAGCAGGATAAATGTAATCAGCCCTGCAGCATGAAGCGCTCCACCAGCGCGGCCAGTTGCTCGGGCTGGTCCTGGTGGATGTTGTGGCCGGAGTCCTCCACCGTCTCGATCTGCAGGTCCTTGTAGCAGGCCTTGCGGTCTTCGAACCCCTGCGGATCGGCCATCATGCGTCCCATCAACCCGGAATCACCGCCCGCGATCCACAGCACCTGAGCGGTGGTCTGCTCCCAGCAGTCCAGCACGTCGTTGATCGGGAAGGGCAGGGGATTGACGCGCTTGTGCGCCGGATCGGCGCGGCGCGTCACGGTGCCGTCGGGCTCTTCCTTGCCCCAGTGCTGCACCAGGAAGGCGGCGCGCTCGTCGGTGAGGCGGTGGTTCTCCGATTGCATGCGCGTGGCGAAGTCCTCGAAATTCTCGTAGGGACGCTGGTCGGTGTCCTCCCAGAGCTGGCGCAGCCATTTGGAGATGCGCCGCGGCGCCGGGTCCTGGCGACGCGAGCCGCCGCCGATGCCAAAGCCGTCGACGTTGACGAACTTGGAGACCACGTCGGGCTGCACGCCGGCATACACGCCGCAGATGCTGGCGCCCATGCTGTGGGCGACGATGCGCGCCGGTTCCTCCGGCGTGAAGTGATCGAGCACGAAGTCCAGGTCGCCCAGGTAATCGGGGAACCAGTAGCTGTCCGAGCCGCTCCATTCGGTGAGGCCGTAGCCGCGCCAGTCGGGGGCGATGACCTGCCATTCCTCCTTGAGGTTGTCGACGACGAACTGCCAGGAGGCGGACACATCCTGGAAGCCGTGGAACATGAAAATCTTGGGGGCGCCATCGGGGCCCCAGGTGCGGCAGTGGTATTTCAGATTGCGCACCGGCACGAATACGGAACGACTTTCTTTCATTGCGCCTCCTCTTTATCTTTGGCTGCCTCGAATATACCGCTGCGGGCTTTTCCCTGCCTGTCCCAACCGCAGGGGAGTCATGCTAACCACAGGCAGTCAGCCCGGTTGTGAAATTTCCATGCCTTATTCGATGGAATATCCGGGATACTGGAAATCCTGTGGGCACAATCGACATCTATCCAGGGAGGGTGTTATGCAAAATGGTCAAATGCTGCGCCTGTCAGTAGCCATCTGCGCGTGCCTGGTTTCAACCGGCGTCACAGCGCAACCAGCTTACCCGAACAGGCTGGTCACGGTGGTCATCCCGCTTGCGCCCGGCGGGGTTGGGGAAACCGAGGGGCGCATACACCTGGCAAAACTCACCGAGAATCTGGGGCAGCAATTTGTCCTCGACTTCAAGCCGGGCGGCGGCACCATCATCGGCATGGCTCATGTCGCCAGGGCGGTACCGGACGGCTACACGCTGCTGATGGTGAGTTCGAGCTACAGCCTGGTACCGCTGATGAGCAAGCCGCTGCCTTTCGATCCGATCAAGTCCTTCGAGCCGGTGTCACTGATCAGCAAGCGATACTCGCTGATGATGGTTCACCCGTCGATGCCTTCTGACCTCAGGGAATTTGTCGCGTATGCCAAGGCAAACAGCGACAAGGTCAATTTTGGCAGCGGCAACCTGGGTGGCATACAGCACCTGACCGGCGCCTGGTTCGCCACGTTGACCGGTATCAATATGACTTACGTGCACTACAAGGGCGCGGGTCCGATCATTCCGGACATTCTGGCCGGCCGCATTCAAATGACGCCGATGACTCTCACCGTGGGCATGCCCCACATCAAGTCCGGAAAGCTCAAGGCCCTGGGGCTGGCCAATCTGGAACGCAATCCGGCATTCCCGGACATACCGACCCTGGCCGAGGGTGGGCTGAAGGATTTCGAATATTCAAGCTGGGGCGGGCTGCTTGCGCCGGCAAAGACGTCTCCCGCCATAATCAGTCAGCTCAGTGCTGAAGTCGGCAAGGCGGTCAGGTCCCAGGAGGTGGTGAAGAGGCTGGGGCTTGAAACCCAACTCATGGGCACCAGCCCGGATCAGTTCCGGCAGCATATTGCGACGGAGGTCGAGCGCTGGCGCAAGCTGGTAAAGGAACTGGGCATCGTTCTGGAGGAATAGGCATGGTCAAAGTGCGTGGGCGAGTCTGGAACGCAGATCTGAAATCCTGATCCTGATATTCAGGATATTCAATCTTGTGCAGGCTCTTTAATCCTGCAACAAAAACCGCTCGCTTACCTCGGCCAGGCGCTCGGGCTCGTCCAGATGCACGTTGTGGCTGGCTTGCGCAAAATGCTCCAGGCCCACCTTGGTCTTGAAGGTGCTGACGCGCAGCTCATACTCGCCGCTGTCGTGGATGTCCTTGAGGTGGTCTGACTTGCCGCCTTCGATCAGCAGCATGGGGGCGGTGATGCGCTTCCAGCACTCCAGGCCTTCGGTGAAGTAATAGATGCCGCCGCGTTTCTGCTCCGGGTCGATGCGCTGGAGCACGCTGCCGTCGGGCTGCTCCTCGCACCATTCGCGGGCCAGCCACAGCGCGCGATCGGCGGACAGGCGCGGATTGCCTTTCATCAGGCGCTCGAGGAAGTGCTGCAGGCTGGGGTAGCGCGGGTGTGGCGGCTTTTCTTTTTCCACCCACCCCAGCCAGCGATCCAGGCGTTTCACGCTGTAGGTTGGGTCGAGGTTGCCGATCATGTAGCCCTCGATATTGACGAACTTCTTCACGCGCGCCGGCCGCAGCCCGGCGTAATGCTGGGTGACGTTGCCGCCCTTGCTGTGGGCGATGATGGTGGCGGGCTCCTCCGGCGAGTAGTGGCGCAGCAGCGCGTGCAGGTCGCCGATCATGTCGTGGAACCAGTAGGAGAGTTCCGACTGCGCCCAGTCCGTCTTGCCGCAGCCGCGCCAGTCCGGAGCGATGACATGCCAGTCGCCCTTGAGTGCATCGACGGTGAACTGCCAGGAGGCGGACAGGTCGCGCGAGCCGTGCAGCATGAACAGCCTGGGCGCGTCCTCGCGGCCCCAGTGGCGCACGTGATATTTCAGGCCGCGGATATTGATGAACTCGGAGCGGCTGGTCTTTTGCGGCTGGTAAACGGTGCGGGTGTCCATGTCAGTTCTTCAGCAGGAAGGCCTCGCACAATTCGGCCAGGCGCTCCGGTTCTTCATGGTGGATGTTGTGGCCGGCATTCTCGAATCGCTCGGTGATGAGATTGCGGAAGCAGGCGCGGCGTGTGGCGTATTCGCCGGACTTGAGCAGGATGTGCAGCCAGTCGGACTGCCCGCCCTCGACCCAGAGGGTGGGGGCGGTGACGGCGCTCCAGAACAGCGACTGCTCATCGAGGCGGTAGCAATAGGGGCTGGCGCGGCCATAGGCCGGATCAGAGCGCAGCGTGACGCCGCCTCCAGGGGCCTCCTTGCACCAGTGCTGCGCGAGAAACAGCGAACGTTCCTCATTGAGGCGCGGGTTGCCCTTGCGCATGCGCCCGGCAAAGTCCTCGTAGCTGGGGTAGCTGCGCACGCGGGCTTCTTCCTTGGAGGTGGCATCCAGCCAGACCTTGTAGCGCTCGGGGGCCTTGTCCAGCGTCACCGAAGGCACGTTGTAGCCCTCTACATTGATAAATAGGCGCACGCGTTCCGGCTTCAGGCCTGCGTACACGCCGGTGATATTGCCGCCCAGGCTGTGGGTCATGAGGCGCGCCGGCTCGTCCGGCGAGAAGTGATCGACCAGCACGTTGAGGTCGGCGGTGAGGTCGTACTGCCAGTAGGTCTGGGAGCCGCTCCATTCGGACAGGCCGTAGCCGCGCCAGTCGGGGGCGATGAAATACCAATCCTTTTTCATGGCATCGACGGTGAACTGCCAGGAGGCGGACACGTCCTGGGCGCCATGCAGCAGGATGACTTTGGGGGCCGATGGATCGCCCCAGGTGCGCACGTGGTAACGCAGGCCGCGCACCGGCATATAAAACGATGAACTGGGTTTCACTATTGTTTCCCGGAGGCTGAGAGAACAGCTTGTTGTTATGCGCAGCAGGAGAGCTGATCTTAACACGGGAGGACTGTACTAAAAAGAAATTCCCCTTCCAAGTCATTGATTTGCATATACGGCTTGCGCTTTTGCCGATACTGTATAAAAATACAGGTCAACGCATGGGCGGGTGGTCCGTTTGTGCCATAATCTCAATCGATAAGGCAGGATAAAAACATGGGAAAAGATGAGGGACGGTACATGGATGACAACAAGGCAAAAGCCCTGCAGGCGGCTCTGGCGCAGATAGAAAAACAGTTCGGCAAGGGCTCCATCATGAAAATGGACGGGGCGGCGCTGCAGGACGTGCAGGTGGTGTCCACCGGCTCGCTGGGCCTGGACGTGGCCCTGGGAGTGGGTGGGTTGCCGCGCGGTCGCGTGGTGGAAATCTACGGCCCGGAATCCTCGGGCAAGACCACGCTCACGCTGCAGGTCATTGCCGAGATGCAGAAGATCGGCGGTACCGCCGCCTTCATCGACGCGGAGAACGCGCTCGATCCCCAGTACGCGCAGAAGGTGGGCGTCAATATCGATGACCTGTTGATCTCGCA
>CAXNIK010000015.1:0-23353 GCA_964202115.1 Burkholderiales bacterium | reverse complement strand
CCAGCCGTCGGCGCACTTCAACATGGTGAAGGGCGCGGTGCGCTCGCCGCGCTCCTCCAGCATGCCGCTGTAGTTCCACATCAGCGTGTTGGGCGGGGCCATGGCGGCGGTGTTGTGGGCGACGTCGAGAAAGGCGACCTGGCCCTTGCCCAGGATCTTTCGCCCGTGCAGCGCGGCCAGCGCGGTGATGTAGGCGCCGACGCCCGAGGCGCAGATGGCGCGGTGGGCCACGCCGTACAGCGGCTCGCGGCCCTTGTCGCCGTTGTTGTACATCATGCCCGACAGCGCCTGGAAGATCATTTCGCTGCCGCGCCAGTCCTTGTAGGGACCGTCGTCGCCAAAATCGGAGACCACGACGATGACGCAGGCGGGGTTGGCGGCAGCCAGCGTTGCGCGGTCCAACTCCCGGCTCGCAATGATCACGTCGGCGGATTTCGCGCGCTCGATGAGCGCCTGCTTGCCGGCCGCCGAGGAGATGTCCAGTGTGACCGAGCCCTTGCCCAGGTTGAGGTGAAAGAACAACATCGATCCGACACCGTCCTTCTTCGGATCGAAAGGACCGACGCGTCGCAGCGCCGAGCCCTCGGGCGGTTCTATCAGGGTGACGTCGGCGCCGTGGTCGGCGAAGATGCGGCCGCAGAACTGGCCGGCAATGTTGTCGCTTGCATCGAGTACGGTGATTCCAGCCAGTGCAGCACTCATTCTTCTTGTTCCTTGCCTAGGGTTTCAGTCTCAGGGTTCCAGTTTGATTCCAAGATCCTTGACCAGCTTGGCCCAGCGTGCGGCTTCGCCGTTGACGAACTGGGTGAATTCCTGTCTCGAGTTGCCCACCATGAAGCTGGCATCGTCGGCCAGCTTCTCCGCCAGAACGGGGTCCTTGGCCACCTTGACCAGTTCGGTGTTGATGCGGTTGAGGATGGGCACGGGCGTGGTGCCGGTGGTGGCAATGCCCAGCCACGCCGGGTACTCCCACGTGGGAATGGTTTGTTCGGCCATGGTGGGCACATCGGGCATGGCCGAGGTGCGCTGGCTCGAAAGCATGGCGATGGCCTTGACCTTGCCGGTCTTGAGGATACCCTTGGAGCCGATGACGCTGGAGATGATCACGTCCACTTCGCCGGACATCACCGCAGTCTGCGTGGGCCCGCCGCCCTTGTAGTGGATGAAGGTCACCTTGGTATTGGTGAGCTGATGCAGCAACTGCATGGACAGGTGCCCGGCACCGGTGGCACCCGAGGTGCCGAAGTTGATCTTGCCCGGGTTGGCCTTGGCATAGGCGATGTACTCGCCGCCGTTATTGGGCGGGAATTTGGCATTGGCGATCAGGGGCGGCGCGCGCTTGGTCATCATGCTCACGTAGGCCAGGTCCTTGAGCGGATCAAAGCCCAGGTTGTTGAAGATCATCGGCGCGATGGTCAGGCCCGAGGTGGCGATCAGCAGCGTGTGGCCATCTCCAGTGGTCTTGGCGACATAGGCCGCGCCGATCGTGGCGCCGGCGCCGGGCTTGTAATCGAGGATGAAATTCTTGCCGGTGTTATCGGAGAGTTTCTGCGCATAGAGCCGGCCTTCGATGTCGGTCACCGCGCCGGGCGTGAAGGGATTGATGATGGTCACCGGCTTGGTGGGCCAGTCGCCCGCCTGTTGCGCGGTCACCTGCATGGGAAGCAAGGCTGCTGCAAGGGCACAGGCACGGATGATTCGGGTCTGTTGCATGTTGGTCTCCTTTAGTAGGACGCTAAGACGCTGATGCACGACAACGGGAACTGCCCACGCCGTATCGCCGGCACGGGCTTCAATTCAATTGAGTAAGGGGGTCTCCTACTCCTCCAGCTTCAGGTTGAGATCGGCCACCACCTTGCGCCAGCGCGCGGCTTCGGCCGCGACGAACTTGGTCAATTCCTGCCGGTTGTTGCCGATCATGATGGTGGCGTCTCCGGCCAGCTTCTTGCCCAGTTCCGGATCCTTGGCCACTTTCACCAGCTCGGCATTGATGCGGTCCAGGGTTGCCGCGGGCGTAGCGGCCGGCGCGGCAAACCCGAACCAGGGTGCGTATTCCCAGCCCGCAACCGTGGTCTCGGCGATGGCCGGCATGTCGGGGAATGCCGGCGTGCGCTGCGCCGACATGATGCCCAGCACCTTCACCTTGCCGGCCTTGACCAGGGGCATGGCGCCGATCACGCTGCCGATGACCACGTCCAGCTCGCCGGATTGCACCGCCGCGAAGGTGGCTGCACCGCCCTTGTAGTGAATGAAGGTGGCTTCGGTCTTGGTCAATTGATGCAGCACCCGCATGGACAGATGCCCGGCGCCGGTGGCGCCGGAGGTGCCGAAGTTGATCTTGCCCGGGTTGGCGCGGGCGTAGGCGATGTATTCGGCGCCATTGTTCGGCGGGAACCTGGGATTGGCGATCATCATCGGCGCGCGCTTGCTCATCATGGAAATGTAAGCGAGGTCCTTGACCGGATCGAAGGCCAGATCCTTGGAAATGAGCGGCGCGATGGTCAGGGCCGAGCTGGCCGACAGCAGCGTGTAGCCGTCGGGGGGAGCCTTGACCACATAGGCCGCGCCGATCATGGCGCCGGCGCCGGGCTTGTAGTCGACGATTACATTCTTGCCGATGTTCTCGCCGAGCTTTATTGCGTAGAGACGCGTTTCCAGGTCGGCCACCGTGCCGGGCGTATAGGGCACGATCATGGTGACGTTTCGGGCGGCAGGCCAGAGGTCGGCCTGGGCCAGCACCGCGCCCGGAAGCAGCGCGCAAATCAGCGCCGGCGGCAGCGCCTTTTTGAAACGCTGTGTCATTTGTTCCCGTGTCAATCCTGAGTTCTGCATGGTGCTCTCCTCCAGTGTCTTGAGAATGCAGGTGTACTATTTTCTGCTTCAGGCTTCCATGTTCACGACGATCTTGCCTGTTGCCTTGCGGCTCATCAGGTCCTTGAGCGCATCGGCCGCGCGGGCCAGCGGATACACCGCCGACACATGCGGCTTGATCCTGCCGGCGGCAATCAGCTCCACCAGTTCCTGCGTCAGGCGCCGGGCCATGTCCGGATCGGCCTTCATCAGGCCGCCCCACCATACGCCGACGATGGCGCCGCCCTTCAACAGCGGCAGGTTGAGCGCCACCTTGGGAATCTGGCCGGCGGCGAATCCCACCACCAGGTAACGGCCTCCCCAGGCGAGGCTGCGCACCGCCGGATCGGCGAAGCGGTCGCCTACGGGGTCATAGACGACATCGACGCCGCCATTGTTGGTGAGGCCGGTGAGCCGCTTCACCGCCTCGCGCAGGTCCTCCGTTCCTGTCTCGTAGTTGATGGTGTCGTCCGCGCCTTCGCGCCGGCAGATGGCCAGCTTCTCCTCGCTGGAGGCGCAGGCGATGACGCGCGCGCCCATCAGCTTGCCCAGTTCCACCGCGGCCAGGCCGACGCCACCGGAGGCGCCCAGCACCAGCAGGGTCTCCCCGGGTTTCAATTGGGCGCGGTACTTGAGTCCGTACCAGCTGGTGCCGTAATTCATGCTGAATCCGGCGGCGACATTGAAGTCCACGCCCTTGGGCAGGTGCCAGAGGAAATCGGGCGTGGTCACCAGTTCCTCGGCAAAGCCGTTCATGGCGCGGCCGAACACCGCGTCCCCCGGCTTGAAGCCGCTCACCTGGTCGCCGACGGCCTTGATGATGCCGGCCACTTCGATGCCGGGCGAAAACGGCAGCTCGGGCTTGATCTGGTACTTGCCCTGCACCATCAGCACGTCGGGGAAGGACACGCCGCAGGCCTTCACTTCCAGCAGGACTTCTCCGGCCTTGGGTACGGGAGACGGGATCTCTTCCATCTGCAGCACATCCGGTGAGCCCAACTGCCTGCACAACATTGCTCGCATTATTTGATTCCTCTGTTCAGCTTGCCGTCAATTACCTGAATTCATCTGGCGGAAACGCACCAATGCGCTGACCGCGGCGATGGCGCGAAGAGGTTCCTCGAACACCAGGAAGCCGGATTTTTCCATCTCCGCCCGATTCTGTGGCGAGTAACCGCCGCACAGCACGAATAGTTTCTCCGGATATTTCTCGCGCGCCTCCAGCATGGTGGCGCGAAAGCCCTGGAAGTGCCTGTCCACCTTGCCCAGTTGCTGCAGAAAAATGATCACCGTGTCGAAGGACGGGTCCGAGGCAAGCAGCGCCAGGATGCGGTTGAACGCACCGATGTCGTTGATGATCTGCGCCGTGACATCCACCGGGTTGATCGGTGTGGAGAAGGGGATGAGCTGCTTGATCTCGTGCCGCGTCGCCTCCTGTGTCGGCGGCATTTCCAGTCCGGCGGCATGCGCGGCATCGGCCAGCAGCACGCCCACGCCACCGGATATGGAGATGGTGCACAGGCGGTTGCCCCGCGGAAAAACGCCGTTGGCGCAGGCATAGGCCAGATCCACCTGTTCCTCGATGGAGCGGGCGCGCAGCGTGCCGGTGCTGCGGAAGATCTCGTCGTAGAGGGCATCGTCGCCGGCATCCGACCCGGTATGCGCAGCCACGGCCCGCTTGCCGAAATCGGTGTGCCCGGACTTGAGCATGATCACCGGCTTGCCATTGCGCGAGGCGCTGGCCAGCGCGGTGCGCAGCCGCTCGGTGCTCTTGCAGCCCTCCAGGTAGGCCATGATGGGGCCGGTGGCCTCATCCTCGGCGAACCACTGTATGCAGCGCGCCACATCGATGTCGGCTTCATTACCGGTGGAGACCCACAGTCCCAGGCCCAGTCCGCGCTCCATGGCGAGCGCGGCGCAATAGGCACCCACTGCGCCGCTCTGGCTGACCACGGACACCTTGCCCTGCTGCGGCCAGATGCTCTCCAGTATGGTGGAGAAGGTGAGCATGACACCGGCGCCGACGTTCATGAATCCCAGGCAGTTCGGGCCCAGCAGCAGCACACCGGCGGCCTTGCACTGGCGCAGCATCTCCTCCTGCACGGCTTTTCCTGCGGCATCGATCTCGGCGAAGCCCGAGCTGTACATGACGATGGCCTTGACGCCCTTGGCCAGGCATTCGGTCACCGCCGCGGGCGCGGCCTTGGCCGGCAGGGCGATGAGCGCCAGGTCCACCTCGCCGGGAATGGCCGAAATACTCGGGTAGGAGGGATAACCCTGCACCTCGCGCTGATTCGGGTTCACCGGATACAGCTTGCCGGAGTAGGCGGCGCGGCGGGTGTAGTCGATGGGGCGGCCGCCGATGCGCGACGCGTCGGATGAGGCGCCGATGACGGCGATGGAGCGCGGATGAAACAGCGCCTCGGCTTCCCTCTTCGGGGCAGTGGCGGCGGCAGTGCTGGTGGTGGGCTGCTGCTTGCTCATGCTGGAATGCGCATGTTCAATCGGTGAACTTCATGCCGTGTTGCCCGGATTGCTTATGATCATTTTCATACTTCAAGCTTGTTTATCCGTGCTTCAACCATGACTTTGTTATCTTTAGACAGGCAGATCGCGCTCCACTTGTCGCTGCTTTCATCCACCATCACCGAGAAGGTATCGTCCCAGAAGATGGGCCGCAGGAAGAAGATTTCCAGGTCGAGCACGCGCGGCTTGAAGCGGCGCCAGATCTCGGCCGAGAGATAGCGCATGCCCTGGCTGCCGCCCATGATGGGTGCGCGATAGCCACTCCTCTTGGCCACCACCGGATCGGTGTGCACGGGATTGCCCGGCCCGGTGAAGGACACCACGCATTCGGGCGTCAGGGTGATCCTGTTCACTTCCTTGAGCACATTGATGTCCTGGATCACCGGCACCGGCTTGTGGTTGGTGCCGCGCACCGCGGCCTTGGCCGGGTCGGGGCGCAGCGACTTGCGCGTGGAGGTGATGGCGCGCTGGCCGTCGGCGCCGGCGAACCAGGTTTCGCTGAAGGCCACCTTGCCGCGCGGCACTTCATCGACGGTGAGGATTCCGCCGCCCACGGTGATGGGCTCGCCCAGGCGCAAGGGGCGATGCTGGGTGATGGTCTGCGCCATGTTCACCGCGCCGGCGGAACTCACGCCGTTGCGCACGCCTTCGCGGATCGCCAGGGTGATGAAGGCCACCGTGTCCACCATGCCGCCGAAGATGCCCGGTTCGATGCCGCACAGATTGAGCAGGCGGTTCTGCTCGGCCTCGTCGATGACGAAGCTGCGCTCGTCGTACTTCAGGCCGGGGTAGGGTTCGATGAAGGGCTTGTGCGGGATTTCGGAGGGCTGGGCGCTCATGGGTGTTCTCCTAGATGACTTCGTTCTTTGCCAGCGCGGCGATGTCCTGCTCGCTGTAGCCGGCGGCCTTGAGGATCTCGTTGTTATGCTCGCCCAGGCGCGGTGGCGGACCGGAAGGTGCGGGGCTGCCGTGCTCGTACTGGAAGGGCGTGTTGAGCATGCGCATGGGCTTGCCGGTCTTCGCGTCGGTCATCTCCTGCACCAGGCCGCGGTGCTGCACCTGCGGCTGGGTGAGCGCCTCGGGGAGGTCCAGGATGGGCGAGAAGGGGACGCCGGCCGCCTCCAGCTTCGACTTCCACACGGCGGTGGTGGCCTTCATCAGCACCTCCTGCACCAGGGTGCGGATGAAGCTCGAGTGCTTGACGCGCTGCTCGCGGTTGGCGAAGCGCGGATCGTCCTTGAACTCGGCCAGGCCCAGCACGTCCAGCAGCAGCTTCACGTGCTCGTCGCGCATGATGGCCAGGATCATGGAGCCGTCGGCGGTGTTGTACACATCCGCGGTGGGCTCGAAGTTGATGGCCATGTTGGCGCGGCGCGGCTGCACCACGCCGCCGTTCAGCCAGGCGCCGATGGTCTGCGAGGTCAGCGAGATGCCCGAGTCCAGCATGGCCACGTCGATGCACTGGCCGACATTGGTGTCGCGGCGCTGGTAGAGCGCCGCCGATATGGCCAGCGCGGCATTCAGGCCGGTGCTGGTGTCACAGACGCTGAACCCGGCGCGCATGGGCTGGCCGTCGGGCTCGCCGGTCATGGCCATCATGCCGCTGGCGGCCTGGATATTGCCGTCGAAGGCCGGCGCCTTGGAATCCGGGCCGGTCTGGCCGAAGCCGGAGATGGAGCAGTAGATGAGGCGCGGGTTTTCCTGCTTCAGCGACTCGTAATCCAGGCCCAGGCGTTTTGCCGCGCCCGGGCGGAAGTTCTCCACCACCACGTCGCAGGTCCTGGCCAGGCGTTTCACCACTTCCTTGGCTTCGGGTTTCTTCAGGTCCAGGGTGAGGGACTTCTTGCCGGCGTTGAACATGATGAAGGTGGCGGCCAGGCCTTCCTTTTTCAGCTCGTCGATGCCGATGCCGCCGCGGGTGGCATCGCCTTCGCCCCGCTCCTCGACCTTGATGATCTCGGCGCCCAGCATGCCCAGGGTCTGCGTGCAATAGGGGCCGGAGACGACCCGTGTGAGATCCAGCACGCGCACATTGTGGAAGGGACGCAAGAAAATCTCCTCTGATCTCTGGGGTGTCGGTGCCCGCCTTCGCACCGAATGAGGCCGCTCTGTGGCGGCTTTCGGTTGTCGCGGCCCGGAAATCAGGCCGCTTCGCGCAGGGCGTGCACGTCAATACAGGCAATACCGTGGACCCGCACTGTAGAGTGTGCCGTGTCCTGCGTCCAATAACAAACAGCGGAATTCTTATTAGGGTTTTCTAATGGCCGCGGTTCTTCACCCAGGCCAGCACCTCTTGCGCCTCCGGATGGCCGGGCAGGCGCTTGGCCTCTTCCAGGCTGAGCACCTCGGCGGTGGAAGCGGCGGCGGTGGCCAGGGCCTCCATGAGCTTGCGCTGCGCGGGCGAGGCGATGGGGTCTATCCAGGCCATGGCCATGTCGGCGCACACCGAGGCGGGCAGGTCTTCCACCGGGCGCAGCACCACCCCCTGAATGCCGTAGCAGCCGCCTGCGCCGGGGACGAGGGACACGCCCAGTTCGCTGGCCACCAGGCTGATCACGGTGTGGGCACGCCGGGCTTCCTGCACGAAGGCCGGCTCGAAGCCCGCCTTGCGGCAGGCATCGAAAATTGCCTGGTGCATGTGCGGCATGCGCGCATAGGGAAACAGGATGAAATTGCGCGCCGCCAGATCGGCCAGGCGCACGCTTTGCTTTTTCGCCTCCGGCCAGCCGGCCGGAATCGCCGCCATGTAGGGGTAGGCGCGCAGGCGCTGGATCGACACCATGCTCTGCGGCTCGCAGGAATTGAGCTCGATCAGGCCGAGATCGAGTTCGCCGTCGCGCAGCTTTTGCAACTGCGCCACCGAGCCTGCCTCCTGCAGCGAGATCTCGATGTTCGCCCGCTCGGCCCAGAAGGCTCGCATCGCCGGCGGCAGGATGTTGAGGATGAGGGCGCTGAAGCCGATGCGCAGCCGCGATCCGCCGCCGACGCCCACGGTGCGGGCAATGCGCTCGGCGCGCTCGCCGTACAGCACGCAGCGCCGTGCCTCCTCCAGGAAGGCATGACCCGCCGGGGTCAGCGCCACGCGGTTGTGGGTGCGATCCACCAGCTTCACGCCCAAGTCGCGCTCCAGCATCTTCAGCGACTGGCTGAGCTGCGGCTGGGCGATGTTCAGGCGCTCGGCGGCGCGGCCGAAATGCAGTTCCTCGGCGACGGCGATGAACTGGCGATAGCGTTTGAATGACACGGTGGCATCCTCCTCCGAAGATGGTGCTGGGCTGAATTCTAGACCGGCACTCCATACTTGGTGATGATGGCCTGATCCACCGTCGTCCCGAATCCCGGCCCGACAATGGGCAGGTTCCCCGATGCATCCGGCCCCGCCAGCGGCGGAATGGCCGGATTGGTCCAGTCCAGGGTCTCCACCGGCATGCTGTCGGGCAGGGCGGCGAGCAGGTGCAGCGAGTGGTGCGAGAAGCGGTGGCCGCCGACATGTGCCCCCTGGGCATGCAACGCGCGGGCGGCTTCGAGAAAGCGCACCGGACCGCCGATGCATTGCACGTCGATGATCATGTTGGGCACGTTGCCGTGGGCGTACAGGTCGGTGAGTTCCCGGTAAGTCACGCATTTCTCGCCGGCGCTGATGACGTTCTTCGGGTTGACCTTCACTTCGCGCATCACGTCGTAAGGGGCGGGGTCCTCGATCCACAGGTATTCGCCGGGGGCTTCGCGGAAGAATTCATTGGCGATGTCCACGCCCCAGGAAAAGCCCGTTTCCAGGGCGATGGTCTTGGGCGCGCTGAACACCTTCTGCACCGCGGCGATGCGTTCGAGATTGTCCTTGGTTGATTTGGCCACGCGCATCTTCACCATGCGGTAATGGAGTTTGCGCAGCTCCTCGGCTTCGGCGGTGAGCTGCGCGGGCGATTTGTCCATCCACAGGGCGCTGGCATAGCAGCCGATGCTGGTGCGATGCGACGGCCGGCCCCACAGGTCGGCGCAGGCGGTGTTGGTCTGCACGCCGGCCAGGTCCCAGGCGGCCATGCTCAGGGCGCTGGCGGCCGAGCGGGTGTGCACAGTGGCCGGCGAGAAGGAGCTCTCCTCGATGCGCTCGATCTCCAGCAGTTTGGAGAAATCGCCGCCGGCGATGCCCACAAGCTTCTTGGCGATGGGCGCGCACAGGTCCATGTGTTTTTTCTCGCGGAAGGAGGAATAGCCCACGCCGCGCTCGCCCCTGCTGTTGGTCATGGCCACGAACAGCACCCAGGTGGCGATGGTGGTCCGGCTGGGAGTGATGATGGGCGGATCCAGCGGGATCTCCATGCTCCAGATTTGCACTTGCACCTTGCTCATTGCGACATCCTCCTCTTGTCAGTCCAGCGTGGGTATGTTTAGCCGCTTGTACTCCTCGGCCATGGCGGTGCTTTCCTGTTTCAACTTGGCGCTGAACTCCTCCAGGGTGCCTTTCCATGGTTCAGCATCTATTTTTTCCAGTTGCCCGACCATTTCGGGCAGGGCGGTGACTTTGGCCATCGCGCCTTGCAGTTGGGTGAGGATGGGCTGCGGGACGGCCGAAGGGGCAACCACGGCGTTCCAGGATGTGAAGATCATGTTGGGATAACCCACCTCCTTGAATGTGGGAGTGTCGGGAATGGCATTGGTGCGGAATTCGCCGGCCACCGCGAGCGCGCGGATCTGCTGGTTCTTCAGTCGCACACGCGCCACGCCCAGCACGGCGTAATACACCTGGATCTGTCCGGCGAGCAGCGCCACGCTGGCCGCTTCGCCGCCCTTGAAGGGAATACCCACCAGTTCCAATCCTGCCGCCACTTTCAGCCGTTCTGAAAGTATCGAGCCGCCGGCACTGGGGCTGATGGAACCGTAATTGAGCTTGCCCGGATTGGCCTTGGCGTAGGCAATGAACTCCTGCACGGTTTTTACCGGCAGCACATTGGAATTTACGATCAGCACGAAGGGCGCAAGTCCCAGGGGGCCGAGTACGGTGAAGTCCTCCAGCTTGTACTGCGGATCACGATAGGTGTGCAGGTTGCCCACCAGCGCGGGCGTCGTGTAGAGGAGGCTGTAGCCCAGGGGGCGCGAGCGCAGCGTATCCCGGATGCCCAGCAGTCCGCCTGCGCCCGGCTTGTTTTCCACGATGACCTGCTGACCAAGCTGATCACCCAGTTTCTGCGCGGTGAAGCGTGCCAGGGCGTCGGTATTGCCGCCGGGAGCGTAGAGATAAACCATGCGCACGGGCCGGCTGGGGTAGGACTGCGCACTGCAATCGAAGCAGGCAAACATTGTTGCGGGGAAGGCAATGGCAAGGGCAAGCATGCGCAGGGCGCTGGCGGTCAGCATGATCCGATCTCCTCCATGGGGGGCGCTGGGCGCCTCTGTAGCCGGACTATACCCCGGTCGCGCGGCTATGTGCCCATCGTACTATGTGCCCATCGTATAGCGTCTAGTGTCATGCCATGGAGCATGGCCGGAAGCGAAGGAGCGGCAGTATAGAATCGCGCCTCCATGCCCATCCATTTCGTCTTCGCGCTCAACGTTTTCAGCACCGCCAGCAATTTCGCCAACCGCATCCTGCTGGCGCTGTTCGCGGTCAGGCTGGGCGCATCGCCGCTGATGGTGGGTGTGCTGGGGGCGATGTTCGCGTTCTTTCCCTCGGTGATGGCGGTGTACGCCGGCCGGCTGTGCGATCGCTTCGGCTCGCGTTACCTGATGATGTTCGGCACGCTGGGCACGGCGCTGGGCATGCTGCTGCCGTTCTTCTGGCCGACCCTGTCCATGGTGCTGGTGGCGGCGCTGATGTGCGGCTTCTCGCAGGTGTTCTTCAATGTTTCGACGCAGAACCTCACCGGCCAGCACAGCACGGCCGAGACGCGGCCGCGTAATTTTGCCAACTACGCGCTGACCAATTCCGCGGGGCAGTTCCTGGGGCCGTTGATCGGCGGCTTTTCCATCGATCATATGTCCAACACCAACGCCTGCCTGCTGCTGGCGGTGTTCACCTCGATACCGCTGGTCATGCTGGGCTGGCGGCGCGAGCCGCTGGAGCCGCCCGGGGTGGCCAGTCGTGACAGGAAAAAGAAGGAAGCCGCAGCCCATTCTGACAATGCTGCCGGTGGCGCCTGGGCCATGCTGAAGAATCCGGAGGTGCGCCGCACGCTGTACACCGGCAGCCTGCTCAACTCGGGCCTGAACCTCTACCAGTTCTACCTGCCGGTGTATGCGCATTCGATCGGCATCTCGGCCTCCCTCATCGGCGTGGTCATGGCCATGCACTCCACCGCCGCTTTTGTCGTGCGCGCCGTGCTGCCGCGGCTCATCCAGCGCTGGAAGGAGGACGGCGTGCTGATGCTGGCCTTCGTCTTCGGCGCGGCGAGCCTGCTGCTCATTCCCTTCTTCCAGAGCGCCTGGATGCTGGGCTTCTTGTCCTTCATCTTCGGCATGGGCATGGGCGTGGGACAGCCCATCGTCACCATGCAGATGTTCATGAACTCGGCCGAGGGGCGCTCCGGCGAAGGCATCGGCCTGAAGATGATGACCAACCAGTTCACCAAGATGGTGAGCCCTGTCGCCTTCGGTGCCGTGGCCTCGGCCTTCGGACTGCTGCCCATGTTCTGGTTGAATGCCATCCTGCTGGGAACGGGCGGGTATTTAAGTCGGCCGGGGAAGAAGAAGCCGGCGGCGGAGTGATCAATATCGCTGCCGTGGAGGCTTGATATTAATTCGTCGGTGGATGTCCGTCAGAAGAGCACTTGGCTTGATAAGTGACTATATTATTCCTCAGGCCTTCTGTAGAACGATGAACAGCCGCTTGAACGGAAACAGCGTCCTGCCGTCGGACCGCTGCGGATAGGCCAGGCGCACCCGCGCGGCGTAGTCCTCCTCGAAGGCCGCGCGCTCGGATTCAGGCAACGCATCGAGGAATTGCCGGAGCCAGGTGCCCTTGGTGTACTCCTTCACCGGGTCCTTGCCTTCCAGCACCTGGATGTATTCGGTGACCCAGATGTCCAGCGATGCCGCCATAGGCGCGAGCAGCCCGTAGTACCAGGCCGGTTCGGCGATGGGCTTGCGCATCCCGAACTGTGTGAACTTCGCGCGCCAGCGCTCCGACAGCATGGTCTCGGTGATGAGGGTGTGGGAGGGGGCGTTGAAATTGGCCGGCATCTGCGCCGCCAGCACGCCGCCCGGCGCGAGGTAACCCACCAGCCGCGGAAAGACCTGGTCGTGGGCGGTCAGCCAGTGCAGCGCGGCATTGGAATAGATCACGTCGGCCGGCTGTGCCGGTTGCCATTCGGCCAGGCCTTGCCGGACCCAGCGCGCCCCGGGCAGGTCCTTCGCCGCCTGCGCCAGCATGGTGTCTGAATCGTCCACGCCGGTGACTTCGGCCTGCGGCCAGCGCTCCATCAGCGCGCGCGTGACATTGCCCGTGCCGCAGCCCAGGTCGTAGACGGTCCTGGGGTTCGCGGTGGTGATGCGGTTCAACAGGTCCAGCGCCGGGCGAAAGCGCGGTGCGGCGAACTTGAGGTACTGCTCGGGGCTCCAGCTCATGTCCCTATCTCCATGGCCCCTAGTCCCTGGTGTCGGTGTACATCTGGGCAACACGGATGCGGGGAATCCTGGCCGGAGGCGGAACGTCGAGCGCGATGCGCAGTTGCGCGAGGATGTTCGCTTCGGTGTCGTCGTCGGTGCAGGGCGTGGTTGCAAGAAAGGCTCGCATGCCATCGCCGGTGGGCACGGGTTCATCGCCCATGCGCTGCAGTTGCCACAGCGCGTGCGAGCGCTGCTCGATCAGCTTGGGCAACTGGTCGTCGCAATGGGCGATGGGCGTGGGGTAGTGGCGGACCTCGTCGAACAGCGCCTGGTAGCGCTGCTTCAGGTGCTGCCTCAGCTCCAGCCACAGCGCTTGCACGGAAGTGGAATTCGACATGGCTACCTCCCTCTAGGATTGGCCAGGACATCCGGGTTGATGACATTGGTGGGCTTGCCCGCTGCGTAGGCGAGGATCTGGTCGAAGACATCGGAGAACTGCAACTGGTATTCGTCGCGGGTGACGTAGCCGATGTGCGGCGTGCACACCACATTGGGCATGTTGAGCAGCGGATGCGCGGTGTCGCGCAGCGGCTCCTCGTCGTACACGTCCACCGCGGCCAGGCCGGGGCGGCCGGCCTGCAGTGCCGCCACCAGTGCGCCGGGCGCCACCAGGCCGGAGCGGCTGGTGTTCACCAGCATGGCCGTGGGCTTCATGCGCGCCAGGTCCTCGGCGGCGACGATGCCGCGCGTGGCCGGGTACAGGCGCATGTGCAGCGAGATGACATCGCTCTGCTCGAAGAAGCTCTGCTTGTCCGGCGCGGTGGCATAGCCGTCGGCGCGCGCCCGCTGGCGCGAGGCCTCGCGTGCCCAGATCAGCACCTTCATGCCGAAGGCGCGGCCGACATCGGCCACGGCGCCACCGATGCGGCCATAGCCGAAGATGCCCAGGGTCTTGTCGCGCAACGTGTCGCCCATGCCGAACTGCCAGCGTCCTGCGCGCAGCGAATTCACCTGCTCGGGCAGGCGGCGCGCCGAGGCCAGGATCAGCGCCCAGGTGTGCTCGGCGGTGGCATAGGAGGGCACATCGGCATGCTGCTCGGAGGAAATGATGATCCCCAGCTTGGTACAGGCATCGGCATCGATATGCGGCCAGACACTGCGCTGGCTGATCAGGCGCAGTTTCGGCAGCCGTTCCAGCAGCGGCGCGCGGATCTGGGTGCGCTCGCGGATCAGCACCAGCGCCTCGGTGTCCCTGAGCCGCTCGGCCAGCGGGTCGTTGTCCTGCACGTGGTCGTTCCAGATGGTGACCTTGTGTCCGGAGAGCTTGGCGAAGCAGGGCAGGGTGCGGATGGTGTCGAAGTAGTCGTCAAGGACGGTGATGTTCATGCCGGCGGTCTCCCCCAAGCGGTGTGCATGGCGACATTGTGCAAAGTCTGGCGGCCTGCGTAAAATGAATTTATTTATAGTATTGATGAGAAATACGCATTAAATCGATGCCAATTAATGAGGAGAGCCGCGCATGAAAATTGACATGCTCGGAGTGCAGGCCTTCGTCGCCATCGCCGACCAGGGCGGCTTTCAGCGCGCCGCGGGCACGCTCAACATCACCCAGACGGCGCTCAGCCGCCGGCTGCAGACCCTGGAGAGTTTTCTCGGGGTGAAGCTGGTGGAGCGCACCACCCGCTCGGTGTCGCTGACGAGCATCGGTGAGAACTTCCTGCCGCAGGCGCGGCGGCTCATGACCGACCTGTCGGCGGCGCTGGTGGAGATACGCGAAACCGGCCGCGCGCTGCGCGGCGATGTGACCCTGGCCTGCGTGCCCACGGTGGGCGTGCAGTACCTGCCCCGCATCCTGCAGGACTACTGCGCACGCTTTCCCGACAACCGCATCAAGGTGCTGGATCACGCTTCCTCCGGCGTGGCGCAGGCGGTGCTGCGGCGCGAGGCGGAGTTCGGCATCAACTTCGCCGGCCAGCACCATCCCGAGCATAGGGAAATGACCAGCATCCCGCTGCTGGAGGACCGCTTCGTCATGATCTGCCGCGATGATCATCCGCTGGCGGCGAAAAAGCGCCTGTCCTGGAAGCAGCTCGAGCCGCATCGCGTGATTTTTCCCGGCAACGACAGCAACAACACGCCGCTCCTGCGCCTGGCCCTGGGCGAGGCCAGGGTCGCGCTGCGTTCCGTGTTCGAAGTTCAGCGCAGTTCCACCGCGGTGGGACTGGTGGCGCAGGGCATCGGCGTGGCTGTGGTGCCCAGCCTGGCCATCCAGGCCGGGGCCTATCCCAACATCCGCGTGGTGGCGCTGGCCGATCCGGTGGTGACGCGCACCTTCGTGCTGATCGCGCGCCGCAGCGCGCATTTGTCGCCGGCGGCGCAGGCGCTGTACGACATGATCCTGAAACGCTCCAAATCGCCACTGCTGCGATAATCCCGCCCGGTAACCAACAAGCTGGAGGATGACAATCATGCAGGCAGTAAACAAGCGACGTTCGGCGGGCATCATGGCGGGGGTCATGGCCGGGGTCATGGCGACGGCCCTGGGTGGATTTCAGGCAACGGCATTGGCGCAGGGCGCGGCGAATTTCCCCACCAAGCCGGTGCGCTTCATCCTGGCCTTCGGCGCCCCCGGCGGCGCGCCCGACGTGACCGCGCGGCTGATCCAGCCCAAGCTCACCGAGGCCTGGGGCCAGCAGATCATCATCGACGGGCGCTCAGGGGCCGGCGGCATCCTCGGCACCGAGGCCGCATCCAAGGCCGCGCCCGACGGCTACAGCTATCTCATCACCAGCCCGGCGCACGCCATCAACCCGGCGCTGTACAGCAAGCTGCCCTATGACCCCGTCGCCGATTTCATCCCGATGTCGGTGCTGGTGGACGTGCCTAACATCGTCATCGTCCATCCGTCGGTGCCGGCGCGCACGGTGAAGGAACTGATCGCCCATGCCAGGGCCAATCCCGGCAAGCTCAACTACGGCTCGGCCGGCACCGGCTCCTCGCAGCACCTGGCCGGAGAACTGTTCTCCAAGATGGCCGGCGTGAAAATGACCCACATCCCCTACAAGAGCGGGCCGGCGGCGGTGACCGATCTGGTGGCGGGCCTGGTGCAGCTCACCTTCGGCTCATCCAGCGCCCTGCCCATGGTGCGCGCGGGCAAGCTGCAGGCCCTGGCGGTCACCACGCCCCAGCGCGTGAGTTCCCTCGCCGATCTGCCGACGGTGTCGGAGGCGGCGCTGCCCGGCTACGCAGCCTCGGCCTGGTACATCATGCTCGCCCCGGCGAAGACGCCCAAGGCCATGATGGACAAGGTGCAGGCCGAGGTCGTGCGCGCGCTGAAAATGCCCGACGTGAAGGAAAAGCTGGCCATCGCCTCCATCGAAGTGGTGGGCACCGGCCCCGCCGAAGCGGAGAGCTTCCTCAAGAGCGAACTGGCCAAGTGGGCGGTGATCGTGAAGGAGTCGGGGGCGAAGGTGGAGTGATGGTTCGAACTCAAGGAGAGTGAACATGCAAGTCAGGGAATTCGAAGGCAAGGTGGTGCTGGTGACCGGCGCGGGCGTCAACATCGGCCGCTCGGTTGCGCTGTCCTTCGCCGAGGCGGGTGCGACGGTGGCGGTCAACACCCGCTCCTCGCGCGAAGCGGCGGAGAACACCGCGGCCGAGATCAGGAAAGAGGGCGGTCGCGCCGAGGTGTTCATGGCCGACGTGATCGATGCGGCCGCGGTGAAGGCCATGGTGGAGGGCATCGTGGCCAGGTTCGGCCGGCTGGACTACCTCATCCTCAATGCCTCGGTCCGTCGCGAGATTCCGTTCCTGGACATGACCTACGAGGAATGGCGCAAACCCATCGACACCACGCTGGATGGCGCCTTTCACTGCATCAAGGCCTGCCTGCCGCACATGCTCAAGGCCGGCGGCGGCGCCATCGTGACACTGGGCGGGGCCGAGTGGGGCATCGTGGGCAAGGCGCACAGCTCCGCCGCCAAGAGCGGACTGGCCGGCCTGGTGCGCGCACTGGGCAAGGAACTGGCGCCGCACAACATCCGCATCAACTGCGTGGCGCCCGGCCACATCGACACCAGCCGGCCATCGCATCGCACGGCGCGGGCGGCCGTGCCGGAATACATCCCGATGCGCCGCTACGGCAGCACCGAGGAAATCGCCTCCACCGTGCTGTTCATGTGCAGCAAGGCATCGGGATACGTGACCGGGCAGACGCTGCGCGCCAATGGCGGGCAGATGATGGGGTTCTGAAGGCCTCTCCCGAGTCCGGCCCATTACCTTCCTTTGGAGAACCAAACTGGAAACCCGAAAAACCCATCTCCATGAGCTGACCATCGCCGAGGCTTCCCGCTTGATCCGCACCCGTCAGCTTTCTCCGGTCGAACTCACACAAGCGTTGATCGACCGGTGCACGGCCCTGGACGGCCAGCTCAATTCGTTCATCACGCCCACCTATGAACTGGCGCTGGACCAGGCTCGGCGGGCCGAAGCCGAAGTGATGGCGGGGCGATACCTGGGTGCCTTGCACGGCATTCCTTATGGGCTGAAGGACCTCTACTACACGAAGGGTGTGCTGACCACCGGCAATTCAAGGGTGGCCGCGGATTTCACACCCGATTTCGATGCCACCGCCGTGGTGCGGCTGGCGGATGCCGGAGCCGTGCTCATGGGCAAGCAGACGGCGCATGAACTGGCGCACGGTGGGCCTTCCTATGACCTGCCGTGGCCACCGGCCCGCAATCCATGGCACACCGACCATTTCACCGGCGGATCGAGCAGTGGCTCGGCTGCAGCGGTGGCTGCTGGATTCATGCCGGCGGCGCTGGGCACCGACACGGGCGGATCGATTCGCGGGCCGGCGTCATTTTGCGGGCTGGTGGGGCTCAAGCCCACCTATGGACTGGTCAGCCGCTACGGAGTCATTCCGCATTCGTTCTCCCTGGATCACTGTGGTCCCATTACGCGCAGCATCGAGGACTGCGCCCACGTGCTGCAGGTCATCGCGGGACACGACCACCGCGATCCAGCCAGCGCGAAGGTGGCGATTCCCGACTACGCCAGTGGCCTGGGGCGGAGCATCAAGGGCCTGAAGGTGGGCGTCATTCGCCACCTCTGGGAGGAAGACATCCCGGCGGACGAGGAATTGCGCCAGGCCACCGAGGAGGCCGTGGCCGTGATGAAGGGGCTTGGCGCGGTGACGGAAACGGTGCGCATCCCTAATCCGCAGCTGCACACCGACGTCAAGGCGATCATCTGCGAAAGCGAGGCGTTCGCGGTGCAAAGGGCGAACCTCAGAACGCGCCTGGCCGATTTCGGCGTGGATTACCTCAGCCAGGTGCTGCTGGCCTTGAGCTTCCAGGCCAGCGATTACGTGCGCGCCCAGCGCCAGCGCCGCGTGCTGGCGCGGGACATGGCGCCGCTCTACCGGGATTACGACGTGCTGCTTACCGCAGGATCGGGTCCGGCGCCGCGTCTGGATGATCAGTACGCCAAGGGCGCGCTGGGCCGCCGCTCAGGGCCGAGCATGACCACCATTTTCAACGTGACGGGCGCGCCGGCCCTGATGATGTGCAGCGGTTTCAGCAAGACCGGATTGCCCATCGGCATGCAGCTGGCGGGACGCCCGTTCGAAGAAGCCACTCTGCTTGCCCTTGCGCATGCCTACGAGCAGGCGACATCCTGGCATGAACGGCGTCCCGGCCTGGTTCCCGGCACCGGGGTCAGTCCTTTGCAGAAGAACCGGCCTAGCCCCGACCTGAGCGCCTTTCGCCTGGATGGGCCGGAGTGCGCTTTGATCAGGAGCCTGGCGCGGTCCGCCGGCCTGGCGCTTACGGACGAATGGATACGCCAGGCTGCGGCGAACGTGCCGATCGCCGCGGGAATATCGGAGCGGATCCCGGACCATGCGCAGGTCGAGGAACCGGCGGCCGTTTTCTCGCCCATAGCGTGAAGGCGGCTGGATTGCAGGGGACAGAGCACAATAGACAAACCAGTCAAGGAGGAAAGAAAATGAATCGTGTTGGCAGAAAGCTGGTGCTGGGATCGGCCATTTGGGCCCTGGGACAGGCTGCTCCCGTTCTTGCGCAGGGAGCGGCCGACAATTTCCCGACCAGGCCGATCACACTGGTTGTCAATTTGTCGCCCGGGGCCAGCGTGGACATCGAAACCCGGCTTTACGGCATCAAGCTCAGCGAGGGCCTGCGCAGCCAGGTGCTGGTCGATTTCAAGCCCGGAGGGGGAGGCATGCTGGGCGCCGCATACATCGCCAAGGCCAACCCGGACGGTCATACGCTGCTCTCGACGTCGTCTGGATACACCACGGCCGCCGCGCTGTATCCGTCGCTGCCGTTTGACCCCATCAACGACCTTGCGCCCATCAGCCTGATGAGCCGGGTGGCTTATCCCTTGCTGGTGCATCCCTCCGTGCCGGCCAGGAACCTGAAGGAGTATCTTGCGTTCGCGAAAGCCAATCCGGGCGCGATCAACTTCGGCACGTCCGGACAGGCCGGCCTGCCACATGTGCTCGGCGAGTGGCTGCACAGCAGCACCGGCACGAAAGTGACCTTCATCCATTACAAGGGAGGGGCCCCGGCGTTCGCCGCGGTGCTTTCCGGTGAAGTCAACGTGGCGTTCGGCGGATTCGCGGCAATGATCGGCCATATCCGTTCCGGCAAGGTGCGGGCGATAGGCGTCTCCACCGCGGAGCGTTCCAGGATGATTCCCGACACGCCTTCCATCGCCGAGCAAGGGGTGCCCGGTTACGACGTGGGCGCCTGGCTGGGTTTCATGGCGCCAGCGAAGACCCCGGTGGCCATCATCAACAAGCTGAGCGGCGAATTCGCCAAGGTGACGCGCGACGCCGACGTCAGGAAGAAGATCGAGGGTGACGGAGGAAGCCTCATCGGCAGCACGCCCGAGCAGTTTCGCCAGCTGGTATCGGCCGAGATCGTGCGCTGGAAAAAGCTGGGGCAGGAGGTCGGTATCCAGCTCAACGACTGAACCGCAGACCATCACCCATGAGAGAAATCAAGATCGTCGACCAGACCCTGCGCGACGCGCACCAGTCGCTGTGGGCCACCCGCATGAGCGCGGCCATGATGCTGCCCGTGCTGGACAAGATCGACCGTAGTGGGTGGAGCGCCTGATCGACAACGGCGTGCGGCGCTTTCGCATGTACGACGCGCTGTTCGACCAGGGCATCATCATCGAGCAGCTGAAGTATGCCAAGAGCCTGGGTGCCTTCACCGTGGGCGCGCTGGCCTATGGCCTGAGCCCGATACACACCGATGAGCTCTACGCGGAAAAAGCCAGGGAGCTGATCGATCTGGCGGACGTGGACGCCATCATGCTCAAGGATGCGGCAGGCCTGCTGACGCCCGATCGCATACGCACCCTGGTTCCCGCCCTGAAGAAGGTCATGGGAGACCGCCCGCTTGAGCTGCACAGCCACTGCATTACCGGGCTTGCGCCTCTGGTCTACATCGAAGGGGTGCGCCTGGGGGTCGACCAGATCCACACCTCGATCGCGCCGCTGGCCAACGGCGCGGCGCAGCCGGCCACCCAGACCATGGTGCGCAACCTGCGCGGCATGGGGTACAAGCTGGACGTCGACGATCGGCTCATCGACGAAGTCGGCGAGCATTTCCGCAAGGTGGCGCTCCAGGAGGGCAAGCCGCTGGGGGCGCCCATGGAATACGACGCCTTCCATTTCGAGCATCAGGTCCCGGGCGGCATGCAAAGCAACTTCAAGGCCCAGCTCGAGCAGGCGGGGATCTATGACAAGCTCGATGCGGTCCTGCACGAATGCGTGCTGATCAGGAGGGAACTGGGCTGGCCCATCATGATTACGCCCTTCTCGCAGTTCGTCGGCACCCAGGCCGTGCTCAACGTGATGAGCGGCGAGCGCTACAAGGTCGTTCCCGACGAGATCAAGAAGTACGCGCTGGGTTATTACGGCAAGCTGCTCGCGCCGGTGGAGCCGAACGTCCTGGACAAGATCATCCACAACGGATCGTCCAGGATCGCCCTCAAGCCGGAGGAGTCCGGTCCCGGCGTCCCTGCCCTGCGCAAGCGCTTTCCGAACATGAGCGACGAGGAACGGCTGCTGCGGCATTCGTACGCGGGCACGCAGGTCGATGACATGTTCGCCAAGGGGCCACTCAAGACCGAATACCGCTTTGACCTGCCGGCGGTAAGTCTTTTCAAGGAACTGATGAAGCGCCCCAGGCTTGCGCGCGTCTTCATCCAGAAAAAGGACTTCCTGGTCGATATCAAGAGCTAGCCACGGAACTGAACGGGGGGCGTTGCCACCCTTGCCGTGGCCTCCCCCGATGCCTTTTGTGATGCATGCCGCACAACTGACGGCCGCCGCGGCATCGATGAGCGATCAGGCCGGCTTGGTCAGCCTCGCCGTTCTTTTTTCGACCGGATCATGCTCAGCGTCGTATCGACAATGTACGGGATGGCGGATTCAGGATAGGGAGCTACGCTGCTGACGTTGATTTCGCAAAGAACGTAAGTATCCTCGCCATTATCTTTCATCGTCCCCAGCAGGAAATCGCAGTCCCACAGGACCGGCAGGCTTACGGTCTCAATCCCCAGCATTGCTTGTGCGGCCGGCACCCACTCTTGCTCGACTTTGTTTTTTAACATTTGGAATTCCCGCTTTGTGGGCGGGTGATACAGGCGGGGGCCTGGCTGCGGAGCATCGGAGGGGAGGGCGCCTGGAGGCGCGGGGAAAAGCGCATTGATGGCCTGGTGGCCGAAGCCAGCCACCTTGTCCTGGACGAGGTAGCAGCGAATCATTCCCTCGGGCAACCTCGGCTGGTACTCCTGATCGATCAGCTTCCCGTGCGGCACGAAGTAGCGCTCGCATATCTTGAAGAAGTCCTGCAAGGCCATCTCTTCTTCATTGCTTCCACGCCTTGCGTGACGCACGCGAACAATATTGGCCGCATTTGACATCGAGATGCTGGAACCGGCCGCCAGTTCGACTTTCCAGACACCATCCCCGCTGCTTCCGCGATACTGCTTCAGGACGCGTGGCTGCCCGGCAGCAAGCCGTCCAGGCAATTCCTGCCGCAATTGATGCATGCTTTCATACAAATGGGTGTCACATCCCCAGCCGAGATCGCGGGTGCGATACAGAACTTCCTTGGTACCTAGTTTGAGAATGACTTCGGGGTGGGTGCTGACAAAAACGCCGGTCGCGGCCACCTCGCGCAGCATTGCATCGAGAACGGATCTGTCCCGCCCTGCCTCGCTCGGATTGAACCAGACCAGGACGCCATCCACCTTCAGCAACTGCTCGCGTACTTCTTCGCAGAAGTCGTCGTTGTACACGGCGGGCTCGACGAGAATGCCTTTGGCAATGAATGCCTTGATCAATTCAGCGAATCGATTGTTCTCATTTGTTGCCTGCGTTCTCGCGGTACGGTCTCCGGGGTAGACGATCGCAATCCGGCCGGGCCTGGGGTTTTGATGTTTCGCTCGTGGGTCCATGATCACCGCCATATCCTGAAACAACGATTAAACGGCGCCGCTTCCATACTTGAAGTCATCGAATGCAGTGATGCTGTCCGCTTTCGTCCAGACACCTGCCAGTCCTGCGCCGGTGATGTGGGCGTCTTCTGCCGTGATGTACAGCTTGTCGTCAAGAAAAACCCTGATCTGGACGCCCTGAAATTCCACCCGCAGCTTGTGCCATGTGTTTTTTGCGACCGGGGCATCAACGTATTGGATGGTGATTCTTCGCCCTTGTTGGGTGTAATACAGGGAGACGTTGTCTTCCAGCGCGTTGGCCCGGGCGACGTAGTAGTTGTCGCCATCCTTCCAGCGCCAGATCAGACCGCCCGCCTGATCTTCCTTCCCTGCGATGGGTTTGAATTTCACCTCCAAAAATCCGTCTGTCAGTGATGCATCCCTTCTCACGCACCATGGGAAGGTGCCATGGCCAGATTGCCGGAGAACATTGGGTTGGCTCGGCGCCGTGGCGTCCGCCTCAACTGTCCAATGAGGCGCTCCCTTGCCCGTCAATCCTGCGAGCCATTGTTCGGGCAGTTGACCTGCTGCATCGGTATCGAATGTTACTGTCGTCGCGGTTACGCATTCAGGCGTCATGGAAGCGCACTTTAATAAAGTCAAAGGGCAAACTGCATGCAAACTGGGGACAGACCACTGAAAACTGGGGACATACCACGGTTTTCATGCTTCCGGAAAACCGTGGTCTGTCCCCAATTTCTCACTCGCAGCTTGTGCCATGTGTTTTTTGCAACCGGAGCATCGACGTACTGGATGGTGATCCTTCGCCCTTGTTGGGTGTAATACAGGGAGACGTTGTCTTCCAGTGCGTTGGCCCGGGCGACGTAGTAGTTGTCACCATCCTTCCAGCGCCAGATCAGTCCGCCCGCCTGATCTTCCTTTCCTGCGATGGGTT
>CAXNIK010000014.1:0-24126 GCA_964202115.1 Burkholderiales bacterium | reverse complement strand
AAGGAAAGCGGCCATGGCTGAGACCAATGTCCCCCAGCGCGGCGTGGTGGACGGCATACGCATCGTCGATTTCAGCCAGTTCGCCGCCGGCCCATGGTGCACCTCCTTCCTGGGCGACCTCGGGGCCGACATCATCAAGATCGAGCGCCCCGGACGCGGCGATCCCTCGCGCGCCTTCGACACCATGTTCGGCCCCGGCAACAGCTCCTACTTCGCCGGCATGAACCGCAACAAGCGCAGCATCGCCCTGGACCTCTCCTCGGAGGAGGGCAAGGCGGTGGCGCGCAAGCTCATCGCCACGGCCGATGTGGTCATCGAGAACTTCCGTCCGGGCGTGATGGACCGGCTGGGCCTGGGCTACGAGGCGCTGCGCAAGGACTTCCCGCGCCTCATCTACTGCGCCATTACCGCCTACGGCGAGAGCGGTCCGCTGGTGCAAAAGCCCGGTATGGACGGTGTCATCCAGGCCATGGGCGGCGTCATGGGCCACACCGGAGAGCCCGACGGCACCCCCACGCGCATCGGCGTGCCCATTGCCGATTTCACCGCCGCCTTCCTGTCGCTGTCGGCCATCTCGCTGGCGCTGTACGACCGCGAGCGCACCGGCCAGGGACAGAAAGTGGGCGTCGCCCTGCTCGATGGACAACTCGCCCTCTTTGCCAATCACATGCCCGGCTTCGCTGTCACCGGCAAGCCGGACAAGCCGGCCGGAACCGCACACCCGCAGATCGAGCCCTCGCGCGTCTATCGCACCCAGAACGGCCACATGGTGGTGACCTGCTTCACCGAGGAGTTCTGGCAGCGCTTCGCGCACGCCATCGAATTGCCCGAGCTCATCCCCGATGAACGCTTCAAGGACAACATGTCCCGCGTCAAGAACCGCAACGTGCTCACCGAACGGGTGGAGGACAAGCTCACGCAGAAGCCCACCGCCGAGTGGATCCGGATCCTGGAGGGCAACGACGTGCCCTGCACCCAGGTGAACATGCTGCGCGATCTCTACACCAACGCGCAGGTGCTGGAGAACAGGATGATCGTGGATGCGCCACATCCCACGGCCGGCACGGTGAAGGTGATCGGCAATCCACTGCGATTCAGCAATGCGCAGGCCAGCATCCGCCGCGGCGCCCCCGAGCTGGGCGCGGACTCCGTCGAGATACTGCGGGAATGCGGCTATTCCGAGTCCGAGGTGCAACAACTGACAAAGGACGGTGTGATCGCCACGCCGTCCCGGTCAAATGATCACTAGAACAAGCAAGACATCGCCGGCAACGAAGAGCCCTTTCCACTACGAGGAGGAAACATCGTGAATCGATCCCGCTGCAAGTCATTCCGTTCGGCACTGGCGACGGCACTGCTGCTTGCCGCTGCGCAGGCAGGCGCGCAAAGCTACCCCGCCAAGACCATCACCGTGATCGTACCGCTCGCCCCCGGCGGGCCGGTGGACACCGAGGCCCGGCTGTACACCGCGAAACTGACCGAGCAGACCGGCAAGTCCTTCGTGGTCGATTACAAGGTCGGCGCGGGGGGCAGTGTGGGCATCTCCTACGTGGCCAAGGCGCCGGCCGACGGCTACACGCTGCTCATGGGCAGTTCTAACTTCACCATCACGCCGGCGGTGAACAAGAATCTCGACTACGACATCATCAGGGACTTCGCTCCTGTCTCGCTGATGAGCAAGAAACCCTCGGTGCTGATGATGAGCCCGGCACTGCCGGTCAAGTCGCTGCAGGAATTGATTGCCTACGCCAGGGCCAATCCGGACAAGGTCAACTTCGGCACGACCGGCGCGGGCGGCGCGACAGAGCTGGCCGGGCGCTTCCTCGCCAGCGTGTCGAACATGCCTCTCACTTTCATCCACTACAAGGGCACCGGTCCGCTGACCACGGACCTGGTCGCCGGACGGGTGCATCTGGCGGTCACCAACGTCATATCGGGCATGCCGCTGGCCAAGGCCGGCAAGGTGCGCATCCTCGGGGTCACAACCCTGACGCGACAGCCACACCTGCCCGATCTGCCCACTCTGACCGAAAGCGGCGCGCCCGGCTACGAATATGTCGGCTGGGCGGGGTTCCTGGCGCCGGCCCGCACGCCCGCGGCCGTGGTGGACTGGCTGAGCGCGGAGATGGCCAAGGTCGCCAAAGCCGAGGATGTGATCAAGAAATTCGCCGTCGGCGACATCGACTTTGTCGGCAGCAACCCGGAATACATGCGCAAGTTCATCGCCGCAGAATTCGCCCGCTGGCAGAAAGTCGTCAAGGACGCCGGCATCAAACCCGAGGAGTGAGCGCTCAGGCCGTCTTCCCCTCGCGCAGGGCCTTCCAGTTCTTCGGCAGCCTGATTTCCTTGGCTGTCGGATAGCCGAGCACCCCCTGGTGGGCGAACATGTACACGCTGTTGCGCCCGAGATCGCCGGTCACCATCACCATGTAATCGTCGGCCTCCCAGACGATGGGCACCAGCCGCTGCGGATCGTCAGACTCGTGATAGACCTTGGGCAGGCGCCCCATGCGCACGCCCTCCTTCAGGTCCCAGGGATACTTGAAAGTCCAGTCGCGCAGGCGGCGCTCGACCTCTTCAGCGGAGAAACGCGCCTGCTTGTACAGGGCCCGCTTGAAGTCCTGCTTGGACCAGCCGCCTGCGGCCATGGTCTCGGCGATCACTGGCGAGAGCAGCACCAGCGGCCTCAGGCTGCCGCCATTCTGACTGGCGGTGAAGCAGACATGCCAGGAATGCTGCTGCTGCATGGCGTTCGCCAGGTAAGGCATCATCAGCTCGGGCGTGCTGCCCGACACCGAGCCTATGAGGTTTCCGCCGGTAAAGCGCGCGATGGTGACGACATTGCTGCCGGCGGCAAAGCCCATGTCGGCGCAATGCGGCTGCCAGCCGATCTTCTTCACCACGTCCTCGTTCTCCGCCACCACCACCCGCCAGGTGTTGCCGAAGGTGGCCTTGTCGTTCTTGTACGGCAGGAAGCCGGCGACGTTGCGCATGTATAGCCGCCAGAAGCGGCCTATGGTGGTATTGGGCTGGAAGCCGTCGCGCATCGCTCCCTGCGTGTAATTGAAACCGAGCTCCTTGATGATGGGACCGTTGAGCATGATCAGCGCCTCGCCGCCAGGGGTGCTGCCGCTGTGCTCCATGCCGTAGTAGGGGTCGGCCATGGCCTCGACCACGGCAACCAGCACCGGCATGTATTCCGGGCGGCAGCCGGCCATGACGCCGTTGACAGCCACGCTCCATACCGTGGCGGCGCGGCTGTCGGGCAGCAGGATGCCCAGCACATCGTCAGGACTGCGGTCGGTGTAGCGCAGAAAGGCCTCGACCCTTTCCCGGGTCGGCGGCCGTATGGGCAGGCCGTCGGACAGCTCATTGCGTATGAAGTATTCGTCGATCTCGTCCAGCGTGCCCTTGAAGATGATGTCACGCGGCCCGGGTTCGGACTGCTCGGTGGCCTGCGCCGGCTGTCCGAGCAGGTTCTTGATCACGGCATCCAGCGTGGTCTCGAGAATGTTGCTCCTCAATTCCACGGTGCTTTGCACCCCGGGATGCTGGCCGGGCACCACGGCCACCGGCAGGTTGGGCATGCCCTGCCCTATCGATGCAGCCGCCGCCAGTCCAAGAAACTGTTCACCCACCAGCGAGGACGAAGGCACGCCCAGGGACTCGCACACTGCGCTGGCCCGCAACACGGCGGGCGTGCAACTGCCTCAATGCCCCATGCCGGAGATGGCGGCATCCACCCCCAGTTCCCTGAAGCGCTGCGGCAGGGATGCGAGAACTTCATGCTCCTGCGGGCTGTGGGTGCTGCCGAATTCACGCCAGTTGACGAAGCGGATATCCGGATAGCGGTCCTTGAGCCCGCGCTCCAGGAAAGTGAAAATTTCGTCGCCGCGAAACAGGAAATCCCAAAGCTGCGCGACGGTCTTGCCATTGAGCGTGTCCAGCCGTTTGGCCAGCGGCTTGATCCGCGTCTGCCGCGGCGTGCGCGGCCAGAACACTTCGTATTGCTGCTCGGCTGTTTTCCGGGAGGCTGCCATGTCATGTCCTTTCGTGGCCGGACTACTCCAGCCTGATGTCCGCTTCGGCGACCACCTTCTTCCAGCGATCGGTTTCCCTGTTCAGGAACTGCCGGAAGGCCGCGGGCGTGCTGCCCACCGGAGCATTGCCGTCGGGTTCAAGCGCGGCCGCAACATCGGGCATCTTCGCGATGCGACTCAGCGCCTGATGGAGCGCATCGATCACTGCGGCCGGCGTGGCGCCTGGCGCAAGAATGCCCACCCAGTTGGAGTAGTTGAACTCGGGCACACCCTGCTCCGCCACGGTCGGGACACCGGCCAGCAGATTGGAGCGCTTGTCGCCAGTGATACCCATCACATGCAGCTTGCCCGACTTGATCAGCGGCCACACCACCACCAGCGCGGCAGTCGTGGCATCCACCCGCCCGGAAAGCAGGTCCGGCATGATCGGTCCGGTGCCCTTGTAATGAACAAAGGTGGCCTGGGTCCTGGTGGCGCTGTGCAGCCAAGCCCCGGCCAGATGCACTCCGCCTCCCGCGCCGGATGTCGCAAAGTTGATCTTGCCCGGATTGGCCCTGGCGTAGGCGAGGTATTCCTGCATGTTCTTCGCGGGAAAGGTCGAGCGCGTCAGCAACACGATGACCTTCTCGCTCATCAACGAGACCGGCGCCAGGTCCTTCACCGGATCAAAGGACAAATCCTTGTACAGGGCCGGGAAGGAACTGATGGCATTGGTGCTGATCAGCAGCGTCGTGCCATCAGGGGCCGATCTGGCGACATAGCCCGCGCCTATGGTCCCGCCCGCCCCGATCTTGAAATCCAGCAGGAAGGACTGCCCGGTCATTTCGTTCAGCTTCCTGACGTAGAGACGCGCCTCGACTTCGGTCGATCCTCCCGGAGCCAGAGGATTGATGAAGGTCACGGGCCGGGTCGGGAAGCCGGCCGGAATCTGGGCCAGAGCCGGCACCGACAGCGCCGTGGCAGCGATCAGGTACATCATGAGGCGAACATTGCGCACGGATTTGCTCCTTTGGTAATGGCAGGCAGGACGCTGCGCCGCGGCCATGGTGTTGCCAGGCTATGCTATGTAAAGCGCGCGCCCGGCGACAATAGTTTCTCCTGATGCCTGCATCACCGGCGGTGATGATGATGCACTCAACGTCGAACCGGAGCTTTGCATCCTACTCACGAATACCCCGCTCCCGGATCAGCTTGCCGAACTTGGCCATTTCGGACTTCATGGTCGAGGCCATCTGCTGCGGCGAACCACCCGCGGTCTCCAGGCCGGCAGCGAGGAACTTGTCGCGCACCTGCGCGGAGTTGAGCACTTTCACCACCTCCTGATTGAGGCGCGCGATCACAGGCGCAGGCGTCCTGGCTGGAGCGAACAACGCGTACAACGACACCGATTCATAGCCGGGCAGTCCGGAGGAAGCCACCGTGGGCAAGCCAGGCAGGAGCACCGAGGGCTCGGCGCTGGTCACCGCCAGCGCCCGCAACTTGCCCGATTTCAGGTGCGGCGATACCGTGCCCGAGGGCACGAACATGAGCTGCACCCGGCCGCTCACCACATCGGTCAGCGCCGGCCCGTTGCCCTTGTAGGCCACGCGCTGGATGTTCACGCCGGTCATCGCCTTGAACAGCTCGGCTGCGAGATGGGCCGATGCACCGGATGATCCTCCGGCATCGTTCAGCTCTCCCGGCCGAGCCCTGGCCAGGGCGATCAGCTCGGCGACACTGTTCACCGGCAGCGCAGGATTGACCACCAGCACATTGGGCGACTTCGATATCAGCGTGACCGGCGACAGATCCTTCTCCGGGTCGAAGGGAACATCATCGCGCAGAAAAGGCAGCACCCAGATGGCACTGCCATAAAGGAGCAGGGTATGGCCGTCAGGCGGCGCCTTGATCACCGACTGGGCGGCGATGATGCCGCTGGCGCCGCCGCGATTCTCGACAATGATCTGCTGTCCCATGGCGGAGAGCAGACCCTGCCCCATCAACCGCGCGACGAAGTCCAGTCCGCCTCCGGCCTCGGAGGTGACAATGTGCACTGGCCTGCCGGGAAAGTCCTGTGCCCGGACCGGCGCCAGGGCACAGCACCAGCCAACGAGGACGAGCAGCAGCGTGCGGATCAGCATGTCGTGCCTCTTTCTATTCGGCGCGGATGCCGGCATCGCGTATCACCTTGCCCAGTCTCGCCATGTCCGACTTCACCATCGCACCGAATTCGGCGGGCGTGTTGCCCACCGGCTCGGCGCCGGAACTGGCCAGCTTCTGCTTCACCTCGTCCCGGGCCAGCACCTGCACCACATGCTGGTTGAGCTGATTGATGATGGCCGCGGGCGTGCCGCCGGCGGAGAACATGCCATAGCTGGCGGCGTATTCATAACCGGGCAGGCCGGTTGCCGCCACCGTGGGCAATCCCGGCGCGAGCGCCGACGGCTTGCTGCTGGCCACGGCCAGCCCTTTCAGCTTGCCCGAGCGAATATGTTGCGTCACCGATGCGGCATTGGGAAACATCACCTGCACGCGTCCCGCCACCACATCGTTGAGCGCCGGACCGCTGCCCTTGTAGGAAACGCGCACGAGGTCCACGGCCGCCATGGACTTGAACAGCTCCGCCGCCAGTTGCGAAGACGAGCCGTTTCCGCCTGAAGCGTAGTTGAGGAAGCCGGGTCTGGCCCTGGCCAGATCGATCAATTCCTTCACAGAATTCACCGGCACCGAAGGATGTACCACCAGCACATTGGGCGACACCGCCACCATGGTGATGGGCGCGAGATCCCTCACCGGATCGTAGGGAAGGTCATCCTGCAGGAAGGGCAGCAGCCAGACATTGGTGCCGTAGAACAGCAGCGTGTAGCCGTCGGGCGCCGCCTTGGCCACGACCTGCGCCGCAATGGCGGCGCTGCCGCCGCGATTCTCGATCAGCACCTGCTGGCCCAGCGTCGCACTCATGCCCTGGGCCATCATGCGGGCAATCAGGTCCGCGCCCCCGCCGGCTTCGGCGGCCAGCATGCGGACGGGCCTGGACGGATAGTTCTGCGCCTGTGCCGGCACCATGGCGCCGGCGCACAGCAATGCCGCCAGCGTCAGCCTGTACCGCCGGCTTTTTTGACTAATGCTTTCACTCATGGCGCGTCGAAGCCCGTGCACACAGGCGCCGGACGCCCCAACCAGGCGTCCATGAGGTCATAGACCATTTCCCAGTTCTTCGAGCGCACCGAGCTGTGGGCAACACCGGGCATCACCGTGAGCTGCTTGTCCGGATTGGGCAACTTCTGGAAGAAAGCCGCGATGTCGGCGTCGGAGGCGATGCCGTCCCACTGGCCGCGCATGATCAGCGTGGGCACGGGGATTTTTTCCGGATCGACCACCGGCAGGTTGGCCGACATGTCCAGATAGGTGCCGGTGGGTATGGAATCGTCCAGCTCCAGGATGGCGTTGGCGTAGCTCTGGATGATGATGGGATCGGCAGCCGACTCCGGGTGATCATCGCGCGTGAAGATTCGTTCCACCGATTCACGGTTGATGGGCCGGCGGTTGCTGGCACGGTACTGCGCCAGGCCCTTCTTGCGCTCGGCCAGCGTCGGGCTGCCTTCTCCCGTCCAGACAAAGGCATCCAGTATCAGCCTGGACACGCGCTCCGGATGGCGTTGCGCGCACAACGCGGCGCGCAGCGCGCCCGAAGACGTGCCCTGCATCATCACCTTGTGCTCACCGGTCTCGCGCGTGATCACCTCCATCACCGCCTCGCAGTCATCGGCGCCGTCGGCGACATTGGCATTCATGTCCCGATGCTTGTCGGAACGGCCGTATCCTTCGCAGTCGAAGCACCAGGTGTCATAGCCCAGGCGAGCGAAGGTGTCCATGAGCGAGGCTTCCGGACGGCCCGGCACCTGCAGGTCATACACCGGCGTGGAGGCCATGGATGATCCGTGCACGAACAGCACCACGCCGCTGCGCCTGCCGCCTTCAGCGCGATTGCGCAGGCGCTTGTTCCACACCCAGATGCGGATGTTTTCATTGCCGACGCGCTTGGTGGCCCAATGCGCGGTGCCCACGACTTCGGGCAAGCCCCGAGCGGGACTTGTCTGATCCTGCTTCATTGCTTCTCCTTTGGATACGGCTGTTGTCGCTGCTGTTGTCGCTGCTGTTGTTTTGTGGCCGGCAGGGACTCAGCGCCCTGCCTGTCGCCTGTGCTGCCGCCAGTATAGGCACACTGCGACGACGCTGCCGGTCTGCGAAGCCGTCAGATGCAGTTGCGTGCAGTAGATCGGCGCCATCTTTATCCCTTCCCTTCCGGCATAAGGCATAGAATGATCCGACATTAGCCGCGCATCCATTCCCGCCGGTGCAGACATTCCCAGACTGCCAGACCGCCACCTCGCGGTCACCAGCACGCCCGATGCGCGCCCCATCCTCCCACAGGTTCCCATGACGCCCACCGGCAAGTGCCCCAAGTGCGATCGCCCGGTTGAAAGACTGCTCATCGGCCGTGTCCAGGCGAGCGCCGACACGGGTGGGACGGCCTACCGTGCCATCACACTGCAATGCCCGGCCTGCCAGAGCGTTCTGGGTGCACAATTGGAAAGAATATTCGACGACGCCGGCATACAACCGCGCGGCGTGAACGAAGAACAGGGCAAGACCAGCCACTAGAAGCAAGCACTGGAACCGAGGAGTCTTCATGAGCGCCTACGATGTATTGATCTGGCAAAGCGGATTCTGGTGCTTCCGCGCCGAAGCCCCGCCCAGCTTCCTGGAACAGGATGGCGACTACCGCGTGCTCGCCAAGGGCACCGATGCCTGGATCAAGTGCACCTTCGAGAAAATGCACGTGCGCATGCTCGGGACAAAGCACTAGCTATCCGCCCCGCGGCAATGGACGGCATCTACCTGGCCATCGGCATACTGATGGTGGCGGCAACAGTGGCCGGCGCCGGCGTGCTGCTGTACGTGCTGTGGAAGGAACCGGCACGCTGGACACAGAAGCAGGCCCAGGACCCCACCACCGAGCGGGAACAGCGCCAGGACGGAACGCAAGGCTAGCCGGGCAGGCCAGGGCGGGTTGACGGGCATGTTAACGTCACCATGTGCCCTTATTTGGCAAGGATTTCCCCCGGATTCCGGAAAAATCACGATTTCCGGGGGCATGGCACCCCAAACCACTCAGGGCATGGTTATTGCCTTTGATACCTCACGACGCAGCCTGCGTCGACTTTTTGGGGTACACATGAAGACAATCCAACGCGGCTTTACCTTGATCGAACTGATGATAGTCGTGGCCATCATCGGCATTTTGGCGGCTGTTGCGCTGCCCGCTTACCAGGACTACACCGTTCGTGCCAAGGTATCGGAGTTGATACTGGCGGCCTCGAGCGCACGTACTGCGATCGCCGAGAAACTCCAGGCCGATCCGTCCGCCACGGCATCGATGGGCACCGGCGTGACCATCAATGTGGTTGGAAAAGTCACCGGAGCCACCGTTGACGACGCAGGCATCATCGTCGTGATCGGCAGCACCGCGAGCAGCTCCACCGGCCAGGCCGTGACCATCACCGTCACCCCGACCGCGAACACCTCCACCGGCACGATCACCTGGTCCTGCTCCGGAACACCGGCCAAGTACATGCCGGCGACCTGCCGCTAAAGACGTCTGTCCCAATAAGAAACCCGCTTCGGCGGGTTTTTTATTGGCGCCAGCATCCGGGCTCCCTCCGCCGCCACCTGGCGGTGATGTGATAGCGTCGCGGCTACGGCATTCGGAGCACATACATGACTTTCCCGCTCACAAAACGTCTCGGTGAATTCATCTCCACTCTGGATTACACCAGCATTCCCGAAGAAGCCAGAAAGACGATCCGCACGGGCTTCACCGACTGCATGGGCGTGATGATCGCCGGATCGAGCGAGCCCGGGCCGCGGCTGCTCAAGTCTGTCCTCAAGCCAGGCGGGACCGAGTCATCACTGCTGTTCTGCGAGGGCCGCGCATCGGCCCTGGATGCGGCCCGCATCAACGGCACCGCGGCGCATGCCCTGGATTTCGACGACACCGCGCTGCGCGGCCACCCGAGCTCTCCCATGGTGCCGGCGATCCTGGCCGAAGCCGAAGCCATAGGCGCTTCGGGCCAGCGCATGCTGACGGCCTATGCGGCAGGATACGAGGTGTGGGCGGAGCTGCTGCGCCGCGATCCGCTGCAGTCTTATGAAGGATGGCACGCAACCGGCGTGATGGGCGCCATCGGGGCTGCCGCGGCCTGCGCCTCGCTGCGCGGACTGGATGCCCATGCCAGTGCCACGGCACTGGCACTGGCCGCTTCACAGGGAGCCGGACTGGTGGCCAATTTCGGGACCATGACCAAGTCCTTCCATGCCGGCAACGCCGCCCACACGGGCATCCTGTCCGCCCGCCTGGCCCAGGCCGGCTTCACGGCTTCAGTCAGTGCGCTGGAAGGACCGGCCGGCTATCTGCACACCGTTCCCTCGCATGAATCAATAATAGACTTCGATTCCGAATTCAACCCGGCGACATGGGCGATCCTGCAAAGCGGGCTGAGCATCAAGAAGTATCCCCTGTGTTTCGCCGCGCATCGCGCCCTGGACGGCATGTTCGACATCCTGAATGCGCACGCCATCGATCCTGCCCGTGTCAGCAAGGTCATCGCCACCACCAGCAAGCGCGCCGTGTTCATGTTGAGCTACACCGAACCCACAACCGTGCTGCAGGCCAAGTTCAGCATGCAGTTCGCCATGGCCGCGGCGCTGCTGGCAAAGCGCGTGGGCCTGGCCGAGGTCTCGGAAACTTTCGTACAAAGGGCTGATGTGCAGGCGCTCATGAGAAAAGTGGAAGCTCGCGGTAATGAACGGGACGACCCGGCCAAGCCCGGATATGCAATCTACGATGAGATAGTCGTCGAATTGGAGGGGCAGCCGCCGCTCAACAGCGGCCACATCACGAAGGTTCGCGGCGATGTCGACCGGCCGATTCCCAAGGAGGATCTGTGGTCGAAGTTCAAGGGCTGCATAGACGCATCCGGGAAGACCCTTCCCGCGCGCGAATTGTTCGAAGCTCTGATGGCCCTCGATCAACTGCCTACGCCGGCCAGCCTGCCTGGGCTGGCCAGATGAGCCCTCGTAAGTTCTAGCCAAAGGACTGCAGGTCCAGACCCGGCGTCCTGAAGAACTTCTCCCACTTCTGCGCTTCGCGCTCGATGGCCTCGCGGTACTGGGCGGGTGTGTTGGGCGGTGCAGCCTCCACGCCGTCGGCGGTCAGCTTCTCGATGAAGGCCGGGTTGCGGATGACCTGGTTGGTCTCGCGATTGATGGCATTGATCACCGCGGCCGGCGTCTTCGCCGGCGCGTACAGGCCGTAGGTATTGCTCAACTCGTGGCCCGGGACGGCCTCGGCGACGGTGGGCAGGTCGGGCATCGCGGACAGGCGCTTCTCGCTGGTGACCGCGAGCAGCTTGAGCTTGCCCGAGCGCACATGCGAGATCACCGACACCGATGGCCCAAGCAGCACCTGGGTGCGCCCGCTCAGCAGATCGGTCATGGCCGGTCCGCCGCCTTTATACGGAACGTGCGTGATCTGGGTGCCGCTCAGCACGTCGAACAATGACATGCCCAGGTGAGCCATGGAGCCGTTGCCGGCGGTGCCGTGGTTGAGCGTGCCCTCGGGCTTGCTCTTCAGGTAGGCGACCAATTCCTTGACGTTGTTCGCGGGCACTGAGGGATGGGCGACCAGCAGATAGGACTGCGTGGTCATCTGCACGATGGGTTCGTAGACCTTGAGCGGGTCGAAGTCGATTTTCTTCAGCGCCTTGCTGATCACCAGCGCGTTGCTGCCCAGCAGGATCATGTAGCCGTCGGGCGCGGCGTTCTTCACGTCTTCCATGGCGATGCGCCCCGTGGCCCCGGATCGGTTCTCGACAACCACCGGGCTCTTCAAGCGATCGGTCAACTGCGCCGCCACCAGGCGCGCCACCGTGTCCGTGCCGCCCCCGGGGGCGTTGCCGACGATGATGCGCATGGTCCTGCTGGGGAAGGCTTCGGCCGGTTTGGGCTGGGCCTGAGCGACTGCCGAAGCGAGCAGCGCGGCGGCTGTGGCAATGCGGAACAAACGAAGCATGGTGATCTTCCTTCTTGTGGGTGGATCGTCCGCTTATGGGTATCGGTGTGTTCGATTCCGGCTATGTTAGCGCAGCGGGTTGGCCAGGCGATCGCTACAGCATGGCACGCCGCAGGCTGAGCTCCGCGTTCAGCGCCTCCAGCAGTTTTGTGCGATCCCCCTCACTGATGCCGTAATGTCCGTTGGTGGCAGGCGTGCGCTCATTGTTGCGCATGACGAACTCCAGGCGATGATGGGCCATGTATATCCCAGCGGCGCGCCGACCAGCACGTAACCCAGGGGCGCGATGATCGGGGCCGTCACAAATCCGATCAGGATTATCCCAATCGCCAGGCGGAACTCGACAAACAGATTGCCAGCTGAATCTCGCCCGGTGATGAAGCTGGTAAAAAGATCCTTCATGCTTTTCTCCCTTGGCTGATTGAAGATTTTCGGTGCTGTATGCGTCAGGATCTGCGCTTACCGAATTCTGCGACAGTTCGCAGCGGCCGGCCATCCTTGAGCGTGACCGGACGGCTGACTGCCGCCGCGAGGCCCCAGGGGACGCCCACCATGGCATGCGGCCCTTCGCCGCCGCACACGACCACGATGACATCATCAGGCGAGCGCATCACCGGCACACGCGAAAGTTCGAGGAAGTAAGGTGGATAGATCGCCCGTCCTTTCTGCTGAATGGCGAACTCAACCGGATGACGGGCGGTTTCGAACAGGAATTCCCTGACGTCCCTCTTGCTCCATCCGGCCTGCGCAATCATCCGTGCCTGGCCCGGGTTCAGCATGATCAGGAGCTGCCCCAGGTAAGTGGCATTGTTGCCGCCCTGGGTGGCGGCCGTGGAGGCGATGGTTCTGAGCAGAGGCTCCGGTCCGCCGGCATGCGGTGCTATCACGTTGTGCGGCCCCTCGCACTTGTGCACGGTCACCGAAGTGACTTCCGGACCATACAGCTCGGTATGAATGGGACTCCACGGATTGGACTGGTCGCTCTCGGCAAAGCAGTAGGTGAACTCGGCGGGAGAACCGAACACGGTCAGGTCCGATTGACCGGGTATGGCGCGCGACACATTCAGGATGGTAAGCGTGATGGTACGGCCGATGGTGGCATTGGCGCGAAACCCCGGCCCCAGACACCCGGCCCCGGAATGGATGCCCAGCTCCTCCGCCAGCGGACCGCTCACAAGGACTGCGTTCCCGGCCGGGTGCGTGGTGATCGCACCCTGGAATATGCGGTAGGCAGGATCAGCCATGGCCTGAAATACCGCGATAAGAATCGGGAAATACTCGGGCCGGCAGCCGGCCATGACAGCGTTGACCGCCACGCTGTGCACAGTCACGCTGGCGCCGCTGGGCGGGCACTCCGCTATCAGGACGTGGCCGGCATCCAGGTCCGTGAATGCGAGCATGTCGCGAACCCGGGCCCTGGTGGGAGGAATGACCGGAAAGCCGTCGCACATGTTGGCGGCGCAAAGTTCCGAATAGAGATCCACCGCGAACTTGCCGGGATCGATCTCCACCGAGACACTGCCGCCGACCGGCACGGTGATTGAATCAGGCAGACGCATTGCTCCATCGCTATCGATGATGCGCGGGCTGTCTGAGGAAAAACGCTCTCGGAAGCGCTCCAGAAGTGCATCCACGGACGTGCTCAGCCCTGCCGCTATCTCCGGTGCAATGGCCGCCGTCTCCTGCCGACCAAAGCTTTCCTGTGTTCCCGCAGCGAGACCCACAGCGGCCCTGGCCAGGACCAGCGGCAACCCCGGCACGAAACTGGCCGCAGTGGCACTGGCCAACGGCAGGCCAAGCCCGGTGCAAAGCAGCACACAGGGGATGCCACGGCGCTCAAGTTCAGCCGCAAACAGGCAGGACGGTTGCGTGACGCCGGCATGGCACAGGGCCACGACCACCGCATTGACCCTGGTTCGCGAGATCTCGTCAGCCAGCGCCTCAAGACCCGGCTTTCCTCCGGCCAGCAGATTGCGGCTTTCGCGGGTGCACTGCGCGCCATGCGCATCCTGCAACTGCCCGGAAAGCCACTGGAAGACCGGGCCGTAGACCTGCAACTCCGCTGCAAGCTGGCCGTTGTCCAGGAGCAGCACGCTTTTCCCACTCAAGCTGCTCAAGCGTGCTGCAAGGCGCACCGGCTTGCCGCGGAAGCTTCCCCGCGGGTCGACCAGGGGCTCGGACGTGATGGTGATCTGCGCGGACATGCATTACCTCCTCAAAAACGCTCACCCCGGACCCCGGGGTCAGGTCTTGCTATAGCGCCCCTGCCAGTCGACTTTGAAGGTTCCTCGCGGCTGGCCGTTGATCCTGCCCCCGGCCAGCCATTCCAGCGAGGCAGCGTGCAGAACGTGGCGCTGCTTCTCCCAGCCCATGAAATGCGATGCCGACTGCACCAGCACGAAGGCCTTGTCCCTGACTTTCACCCGCTCATAGGCTCGGCGCCGCTCCTCGGGACGATCCAGGTCGCCGGCGATCACCAGTGTGGCCGCCTTCACCTTCGAGGCCATGGCCAGCGACCAGCCCGAACTCGTGCGTGCGGGAGAGCGGATCACGCCGCCGGGCGGCCCCCAGCTCGCTCCTATCGGGTCCCAACGCATGATGTCCTTCCATATGGCGTCTCGCACACCTCGCGCCACCTGGCCCGGCCTGCCTATGCTGGGGTCCCAGCGCTTTTTCTCAAGGTCTTCCCGCGTCTGCAGGATGGTGGGGGCGCCCGGCCCCGGCTGGGCGGGAATTGCTTTCAGGTCCGCGTTCGGCTCCGAGGGCGCAAAAAGAAACAGACGATCGACCTTGTCCGGATGCAACGCGGCGTAGCCACCGGTGCGGGGGCCACCGGCCGACCAGCCGATGAGGGAGACTTTCCTGACGCGATGGAGGCGTCGCAGATGATCGACCACCGAATCGATCTCGGCCCAGTCGCTGCGTATGGTGTGCGACTGGAACGGATAGTTAGGCGGACAAGGCGCCTTGAGCTGGCCGGGGATGATCACGTCCTGGCAGTCGGCGCTGACATTGGCCGGATCGTCCATCATGGGCCGGGGCGAAGACCCGTAGCCGCTGAGGTCCATGCCATAGACCCTGAATCCCTGGAGCGCCAGGAAGGCCATCCAGCTGTAGTCCTTGTAGTCCAGGTCGAAGGCCGGCACCACCGGCACGCTGCCGCCATGGACGAACAGCACCACTCGCCCCTTGCCGGGTTTGGACCCGGCACCCGCGGCGATACGCTGGCGCACGTGCAGGCCCACCAGTTGGCCGGCATTTGCCCGCACGCGCGATATGTGCGGGACAAAGAAGTCGGCCATGGAGGCGCCGGATTTTCTTGCAGCCATTTACGGTTGTGCCCCGGGTGCGGACGCGCTGGTGTCGTAGTACATAGTGCGACTTGCTTTCACTCCGGATCGAGCTTCAGATTGGTCGCCTTGATGACCTTGTCCCAGCGATCCAGTTCGCGCATCATCGCCTCCCTGAATTGCTCCGGCGAACTCGGCGTCGGTTCCGAGCCGTCCGCGACCAGCGCCGCCTGCACATCCGGCAGGTTCAGTATTTGCACATATTCGCGATTCAGTGCCTGCACCACAGCCGGCGCCGTGCCGGCAGGCGCCAATATTCCCAACCATCCGCTTACATCAAAATCGGCAAGGCCGCTTTCCATGAGCGTGGGCACATCGGGCATGAGCCTCGAACGCCTGGCGGTGGTCACCGCCAGCGCCTTGACCTTGCCGGCCTTGGCCTGAGGCATTACGGCAATCGGTGTTCCGAGCAGCATCTGCACGCGACCGGCCATCATGTCGACCATGGCCGGGCCCGTGCCTTTGTAGGGAATGTGCGTGATTTTCGTGCCCGCCAGGTAGTTGAACAGTTCCATGCCCATATGGGCGGCTGAACCGGTGCCCGGGGATGCATAGTTGAGCTGGCCCGGCCTGCTTCGGGCATAGGCGATCAGCTCCTTCACTGAATTGACCGGCAGGCTTGCCGGAGAAGACAGCACCCATGGCAGCGCCGTGAGCTGCGCCACCGGCACGAAATCTTTTCTGACATCGAAAGAAGTCTTGATGATGAAGACCGAGCTCATCACCGAGCTGCTGCCGGCCATCATGAGCGTGTATCCGTCCGGGGCGGCTTTTGAGACGAATTCCATCCCGACCAGCCCGCCAACGCCGGAGGCGCGGTTCTCCACGAGCACTGGATTGCCCCAGCGATCGCTGAGCTTGGCCGAAGTCAGCCGGGCCAGGGTGTCCGACCCGCCGCCTGGCGCAGCACCGACGATGATGCGTATGGGCTTGTTCGGATAGCCGCCGGGCAACTGCGGCTTTTGCTGGGCGTGCAGTCCTGACGCGGAAACAGACAGGACAACTGCCAGAACCTGCAGAGCAGACTTTTGCATCATATTCCTCACCTATCCTCGAGTTGATTTGCCCCCGGCATCAGGTCGGTTCCGCCCTGAAGAACACCCTGGAATTTCACCGAAGTGTAGGAGCGACAGTTTCTTCTGAACATCCCACACCTGGCAAAGCAGCTTTGTCAGGTGTGGGGATCCGGCACCTGCGCCCTGCGCATCAGCACGCCGCTGCCCGCCAATACCGCTGCATTGGAAAGAAACACCGCGAAGTAACCGAACGCCGCGCCGACGCTGCCGAAGATGACCGGCACGACCAGGTGGGTGGTGTTGCGCACCATCCTGTGCAGGCCGATGGCCTCGGCGACCCGACCCGCCGGGCTGAGCAGGTAGAGCAGCGACAGCGTCAGGGGCAGGGCGCAGCCCACACCCAGCCCCAGCGCGAAGGCGAGAGTCCCCAGCGCGTAGGCATTGACGAAGAACGGCATCAGCACGAATGCAAACGCCGAGAGAAAAACCGCCAGGGTGAGAATTTTCACTTCCGACATGCGCTTGACCAGAAACGGGATGAAGCTCCTGACCACAAATGAGGCGAAAGCCACCATGCCGAGCACGGCGCCGATGGCCGAGGCCGAAAGCCCGATGGCGTGCCCGTAGATCGGCATGTAGAACTGGAACAGGTCCTGCGCCGAGCCCACCACGCCGCTGGCGATGATGATGGCGCGCAGCGGCCGGATGCGCCACAGATCGGCGATGCTGCCGCCCTGAGCGCCCGGTTCGGCGCGGTGCGCAGCCTCCCTGGGCAGCAGATTGGGCCGCAACCACAGGATCAGCAGCGGCGCCCCGACGAATACGGCCAGCACCAGGAACACCTGCACATGTCCGATGGAGTCGATCAGCAATCCGGCCATGATCGGCCCGGACATGTTGGCGATCGACCAGCCCATGGTGATCAGCGTGTAATTGCTGGCGCGTTTTTCCGGGCCACCGATGCCCCCGACCAGCGCATCGATGGGAATGCTGAACAACAGATGCGAAAAACCCAGCACGAAGGCGACGACTGCGAGCGCGATCAGCCCTCCGGCCAGCGACGGCAGCACCATCGCGGCCACCAGCGCAATGCTCCCCACAATGACCGGCAATCTCGGCGACGTGCGATCCACGAACCGACCGATGTATATCGACAGCAGCATCGGGCAAATGGCATAGAGCCCGATGATCACGCCCACCGTGAACTGATCGGCCCCCAGTTCAAGGGCATACAGGGACACGGCCACCCTGCTGCCACTGAACCCTGCCTGGCTCAGAACGGACATCAATACAACCCAATATATGGTCATTTTCTAGGAGTGATTCCGGATTGAATGGCCGGTCTTCGCCGGCTGTGGGGTCATTGTGCCACCGGAAGCGCCTGCCTAAAGGAGTCTCAGCAAGGAAGCCGCCCCGGCAGTTGGTTCTTCATCGAGCATGGTGCCCTCCACACACGACCAGGCCATCGCCGGATCAGGTCTGCACTTTTTCCCTTTTCGTTTGAGCCGGAGTGTTGAGGGCGACTTGCCGCGATGCGCGTTTTCCAGTGGCGGGAGTAACCGATTTTCGGGTGGCGGGAGGCTCCGCCGTGGCCTGAGCTCTCTCTTTCCGGGCCCGTGGATCTGTCGTCGTCTTCTTCGTTACCGCCACAGCCTTCTTTTTCGCCAATGCCCTGGCCGGTGTTTTCTTCGCGACGGCAGGCGGTTCCGCCGGCTTAGTCCGGCGCGCTTCCACTTTCTTGTCCGCCTTCTTCTTCGTGTCCGGCAATACCTCTGAGCTGGCCATCTCGATGCCGAACACGTCGGCAAGTTGAGCATCCTCGAGCACCTTGCCCCTGGCAGGCGCTTTTCTGGTCCTGACGGACAGTTCCGCCGCCTGAGTCACCAGGTCATTGGCATCCACCTGGCGCAGCGTGAAGAGGAGTTCAGGCTGCGCATCCAGGCGCGCGCCCACGCCATAGAGCACGGCGGCGACGTGTTTGCACATCGTCGCCCAGTCCGGACAGGAGCAGTCGAGCTGGATGTCTTTGGGCGCGGGAAACAGGCCTGTCTTCGGCTGACAAATGCGCTCCATCACGGCTTTCGAAAGCTTGCCCTGCAATAGATCGACCAGCGAGCCAATGGAGCCGGTGCATTCCTTCGCCAGCAACTTCCAGCGGGTGTCCGGCACGGCAGTGATGCCGATTTCGATCTTGTACAGGCTGGACCCCATCACCAGCGCGCGCACCTTGCCCGGCTCGATCTTCAGATCAATGACCGAGCCGTTGCGCACGTAGGTGCGCCCACGCGGCAGACGATTCTCGAAGTCGCTGTAGGCTTCCTGGTTGTCGCACCAGGCCTTCCCCCAGAATGTCTTGGCGATAGCCCGGCCCTCAATGACCACCGGGCGCATGTCCTGCCCGGACTTCTTCGCCTTCTTGGCCGCCTTTTCGGCCTGTGCCCGCCGCCTGGCGACCGGCACATAGGGTTTCCAGTATCCAAAACTCATGTGCTCATTCCCTAATGGAGTGGATGTCGAGTCTGACCAGATCGAGCAGTTCCGCGTCGCTCATCTCGGTCAGTTTTATTTCTGCGCCTCCTTCGAGCACATCCTTCGCCAGTTGTTGCTTGGAGCGGATCAGATCATCTATGCGCTCTTCGATGGTGCCCCGGCAGACGAACTTGTGCGCCAGCACATTGCGATGCTGGCCGATTCGCCAGGCGCGGTCGGTGGCCTGGTTTTCCACGGCAGGATTCCACCAGCGATCAAAGTGGATCACGTGAGAAGCTGCGGTCAGGTTCAACCCGGTTCCGCCCGCCTTGAGTGAAAGTACGAAGAAAGGGCACTGCTCATCTTCCTGGAAGCGCTTAACGATTTCGCGACGCTTGCCCACGGACGTACCTCCATGCAACACCAGGCCTTCGCGCCCGAAGATATTGCCCAGAAAAGCCGCCAGCGGTGCGATGGTCTCCCTGAACTGCGTGAAGACCAGCATCTTTTCCTGCTTGGCGGCGATGGTATCCGCGATTTCGGCCAACCGCCCGAACTTGCCGCTGTGCTCCGGTTTCCAGGCACCATCGCCGAGCCATTGGGACGGATGATTGCAGATCTGCTTGAAGCGCATCAAGAAAGCCAGCACCAGTCCCCGACGTTGCATGGGCTCGATGCTCTCCGCCGTTTCCAGTCTGGCGGCTAATTCCTTGACCGCGCGCTGGTAAAGGGCGGCCTGGACGGGACTCAAAGCGCACCAGGCGGTCATTTCCGTCTTGTCCGGCAAATCGTTGATGATGCGCTTGTCGCTCTTCAGGCGGCGCAGGATGTAGGGTTTGACCAGCGTGCGCAGCGAGCCGAATTGGTGATGTTGCGCCATGTTTTTCGTGAATCCGGCAAAGGCCTTCTGCGATCCCAGCAGGCCCGGATGGGTGAAGTCGAAAATGGACCAGAGATCGGAAAGACGGTTTTCAACGGGCGTGCCGGTGAGTGCGATGCGCGCCTCGGCCTGGAGTTGCTTGACCGCCCTGGTCTGCTTTGCGGATGGATTCTTGAGCGCCTGCGCCTCGTCGGCCACCGCCAGGTGCCAGCGCATCGCCAGCAGATTCGGCAGGCGCATCAGCGTACCGTAGCTGGTGATGACCAGGTCGGTGGCCGCCAACCGCTCGGCGTCCAGTGCGCGCAGTTCCTCCTGCGCCATCGCCGACGGGTGCGCGATGAGGCAGCGCAAGGTGGGAGTAAAGCGTTCGGCTTCCTGTTGCCAGTTGGCCAGCAGCGACGCCGGGGCCACCAGCAGGCTGGGACGCGTTCGCTGCAAAGTGAGCAGCAGTGCCAGCACCTGGATCGTCTTGCCCAGACCCATGTCATCGGCGAGACAGGCTCCCAGCCCCATCCGGGTGAGCAAGTGCAACCAGCGCACACCCGCCTGCTGGTAGGGACGCAAGCTCGCTTTCAGCGTCGGGCCGGGGGTCACGGCGGCCAATCCTTCCGGCGAGCGCAATCCCTGGAGGATCTCGGCCAGCCAGTCTCCTGCGACGATTTCCGACCAGTCCGGATCGGCAGCGTGGTTGGCAAAATCGGCATCGTCGAGCGCGGCACCCGCCAGCAGGCGCATGGCCTGGCCAAATGGCAGCCCCTCCGCCGCCGCTTCCTCAATACCCTGAAAACGCGCGATAAGGTGTGATAGCCGGTCGCGGTCCAACTCCACCCACTGGCCGCGTATCCATTGCAGCCCGGCGCTCGCTTCCAGCAGAGACTGAATTTCAGCGGGGGTCAGCGGTTGCCCGTCAAGCGTGACTTCCATGCGGAAGTCGAGCAGCGATTCCATGCCGAGCAGCGAGGGATTATTGGTGCCGACGGTAGCGGAGACCTTGGGCCGGGCGGGACGATCCGCGACCCAGGTTTTGGGCATGCGCACGACGATGCCCGCCCCTTGCAGACGCGGCACATCCTTGAGAAAACGCACCGCATCCTCCACACCCCAGCGCAATGGATGATAGATCTCGCCCTCGTTGACCATATCGGTCAGCCAGGCGCAGTTATCAGCCGCCTTTTGCACAGGCAGGAGCAGGGACAGAAGCTGCGCCTTTTTCCTGCCGCCGGAGAATTCCGCCAGGGCTTGCGACAGCGGCAGGTGCTGCGCCTTGCCGTGCGCCGACAGGCGCGAGGTGTAGGTGGCGAGAAAAGCGAAGGGGTACTCCGCATCCTTGCGGTTTTCGGCAAGATTGAAATGCACGCGGCCCACGAGATTCCAGGCCGGATGTTTCGACTTGAGAAAATCCTGCAGCAACCAGCCGGAAGCGGCCAACTCCGTCTTCACCGCCGCCTCGATCTCCACCCAGAGGGCACGGAACGTTTCCGGTGCCAGATACTCCGAGCCCGTCATCGGCGGGGCATCCATGCACAGAGTTTCGAAGGTCAGCGCATCGGGGTCTGCGACAGCAATCTCGCCGTCTTCCGGCGTCGCGGTCAGCGCCGTCACATAGCGCGCCGCGAAGTCACGCCAGAACGCCCATAGTGGCGGCAGCGCGGTGATGACTTCCGCCGCGCCCAGGTGCAGCAGGCCGTGCCCGGTGCCTCGCGCAAAGGCCGCAGCAAGCCGATCAGACAGCATCTCAGGCAAGAGCGGCGCGTCCCGTTCGGGGCCGAACTGGAGATGCCCCTTGGGCGTCAGTTGCAAAGCGAAGGTCATGCCGCGCAAATTCCCGCCGGAACGCGGGAGACCTTATTCATCCCGACTTCCCGGCTTACGCTCAGCCTTGATCTGTGTCTTTCCTTCAATTGCGCCTTGTGGAGTGATCGGTTGTGCCAAGGTCTGGTCCGACTTCAGCGCGGCCAGAACTACCTTCGCCTTGAATTCCGCAGAATGGTTACGGCAGGGTCGTTTCAACTTCTTCGCTCCTTGGGGACATCGCCCCCGATTAGAGCAGAACTTCACTTATCCCCCTGTCCAGTTTCCTGGGACCACTTCTGTGAGCCTGGCCCCATTTGATTCTGTGAGCCTGGCCCCATTGATTCTGGCCCCATTGATTCATTGATTAGCGACGACCTGTCGTACACCTGACGCAAGTTCGACAATTCCTCTGATGAATTTCGCATGCAAAAGACGCACAGCCAGGGCGGATCAGCGCTTTGACGACCGTTAGACGGCGAATGACCACCGCCTGTCGGCTGATACTTCCATATGTGAAACATTCTGCACAACGTCAAAGCAACGGGTCCCTTTCTTGCAGCACTTTACGTCAAGCAAGCTCGCTTCTGAAAATCGGAGAACATTATGAATTGGGCATATGACGGTTCAGTCGGGATACCAGAACTGGACGAACGACACAAACGCCTGTTCGAGCGTTTTGCCTTCATCAAGAATATCCTTGTCGAGGGTGGAGGCTGGAATGACATCCACTCAGAGCTTGCAGTCCTGATCAAGGATCTCGAGTCTTGCTTCGCGGTGGAAGAAGTGCTGATGCGAATTCACGAATTCCCCGACGTCGACAGCCACATCAGAGAGCATTTTGGTTTGCTTCAAACCATCCGTGAAATGGAAAAAGCCAACCTGTCAAACGAGCTGACCGCAAACATGCTCGGGGCCGCATTGGCAGCCACAATGGTGCATCACCTCACACAGAATCGACGCTATACCCGCTACCTTCCGAAGGCTTACCAGAAAGCATAAAGTTCACGAATCAGGAGTTTGCCGCTAGACTCCCCGCACCATGAATCGCAATCTCTGGCTGATGGTTGCAGCCCAAGGCCTGTTCCTGACCAACAACGTGGTCTTCATGGCCATCAACGGCCTGGTCGGCCTGTCCCTTGCGCCCTACAGCTGGATGGCGACGCTGCCGGTGATGGGCTATGTGGTGGGAGGCGCGCTTGCGACGGGGCCCGTGGCATGGACGCAGGCGCGCTGGGGGCGCAAGGTGTCATTCCAGCTCGGCCTTGCGGTCGCGTTCGGGTCGGCGGTGGTGGCGACCTATGCACTCATCACGACGAATTTCTGGTTGCTGGTGGCGGCGACCGTTGTGGCCGGCTACTACAGCGCCAATGGCCAGTTGTACCGGTTTGCTGCGGCCGAGCTGGCAAAGCCGGACTACCGCGAACGCGCCGTGTCGATGGTGCTGGCCGGCGGCCTCGTCGGTGCGGTGGCCGGGCCCAACCTCGCACAATGGACGCAGCACCTGGGCGACAAGCCGTTCGCCGGTGCCTACGCGGCGCTGGCGGTCATTGCGCTCATATCGATGGGCGTGGTGGCGATGGTGAAATTCCCCCCTGAGGCGCCACGGAAGCACGGCGCGAGCGGCGGCCGTCCGTTGCTACAGATCATGCGCCAGCCGGTGTTCATCGTCAGCACGGCGGCAGCGGCGCTGGGCTACGGCGTGATGAATCTGCTCATGGCCGCCTCCCCTATCGCCATGCAGGTGTGCGGCCATCCGTTCAAGGATGCCGCGCTGGTGCTCGAATGGCACGTCATCGGCATGTTCGCGCCGGGATTTTTCACCGGGCATCTCATCCGGCGCTTCGGCGCCATGTCGATCATGGCTGCGGGCGTGGTGCTCAACCTGCTGTGCATCGTCATCGCGCTGTCAGGCGTCGAGGTGATGCATTTCCTTATTGCGCTGTTTCTGGTCGGCGTGGGCTGGAACTTCCTGTTTACCGCCGGCACCGCGATGTCGCTCCAGGCTTACCGGCCCGAAGAAAAGGACAAGGCGCAGGGTGCCATCAACTTCTGCGTGTTCCTGGTCATGATGCTGTCCTCGTTCTCCTCCGGCGCGCTGGTCACCACACAGGGCTGGACCATCCTCAATTACGGAACGCTCGTGCCGGTGGCCCTGACCGGCATTGCCGTGCTTTGGTACGTGCTGCGGTCGCGGTCGGGTCGGGCGGCATGAATTTCGAGCGATAGATCAGGGGCTTGCGAACTTGAGGTCGCAATTTGCGACCTCAAACTGAGAAACCCCAGCGACTGGCCCACCGCAATCGCATCCTATACAATACGGTCATTCGTATGATTAATGGTGTTATTCACATGAACTCAATCTCTGCGAATGACTTGAAGACCAAGGGCGTCGGCGCCATTGAACAGGCCCTCGCCGACCGCCAGGAGGCCTCGGTCACTGTGCGAGGCCAGGCAAAATATGTCG
>CAXNIK010000013.1:0-24936 GCA_964202115.1 Burkholderiales bacterium | reverse complement strand
CCGATCTCCCCTACAAAGTGGCCGATCTGGTGCCGGCCATCCTGCTGACCAAGCGCGCCCTGATGCTGGTGGTGCAGGCCTCGGCACCCTACAAGACCGCGCAGGAATACGTCGCCTTTACCCGGGCCAATCCGGGCAAGCTCAATTTTGGCACCGGCGGCCTGGGTGCATCCACGCACCTGCCGGGCGAATTGCTGCACTACCTGACCAGGACCAAGGTGACCTTCATCCACTACAAGTCGCCACCGCAGCGAGTGGTGGATCTGCTCGCGGGCCGGGTCGATGCTGCCGTGGTCAGCTTTGCGCTGGCCAATCCGCATCTGCGTTCAGGCAAGCTGCGTTCGCTGGGTGTGACGGGTGGAAGCCGCGAACTCAAATTGCCAGAAATGCCCACCGTGGCGGAGCAGGGCGTGCCGGGATACGAATTCACCAACTGGTTTTCCGTGGTGGCGCCGCCCAAGACTCCGCCAGCCATTGTCAACCGGATCCACGCGCTCTTCGCCGCCGCGTTGAAAGATCCCGAGGTGAGCAAGCCTCTGCTGGATGACAACACGCACATCATCGGTGGTTCGCCCGCACAGGCGCGCGCGCACATCCTTGCCGAGGTGGAGACCTGGCACAAGCTCATCAAGGAAACCGGGATGAAGGTGGATGAGGAGTAAGACGCGCTAAGATACGCCCTTCAAAGACACGAAGATTTCCCGCATCCGGATGGTCCGGGTGAAGTGGAGGCGGGTTGTCACAGGAGGATGAATGGCTATTTCGGCACGGTTTGCCGCGGGGGCGATGGCGCTCGGTCTCGTTGTAGGTGTCGGCATCGGCGTTTCGCAGATCGCACTCGCCCAGGACTATCCGGTCCGCCCCCTGCGTCTGGTGGTCATGTTCACGCCGGGGTCGTCCGCTGACCAGCATGGGCGGCATATCGCGGTCCGGCTCACCGAGCAACTCGGGCAATCAGTGGTGGTCGAGAACAAGGCCGGTGCCGGTGGCCTGATCGGCATCAAGGACGTGCTGCGCGCCCAGCCGCTGGGATACAGCCTGCTGCTTTCCAATCCGGCGCTGATCGGCAATTCGCTGGTGTACAAGGATGCCGGATACAAGCCCGATGAGTTCGCGCCCATCGGCGTCATGGGACAGGCCTACTACGGCCTGATGATCAATACCGCGGTGCCGGCCAGGAACGTGGCTGAACTGGTCGCCTATGCCAAGGCCAATCCGGGCAAGCTGGCCTACAGCGGACTGGGTGCCGGCGCCGGCAGCACGCTCAGCGCCGAGCGTTTCAAGGAGGCGGCCGGGCTGGACATACTGGGTGTTCCCTTCAAGGGCGGCGATCCGGCATCGGCCGCTCTGCTGGCCAACCAGGTGCAGCTGTATTTCGCCACGCTGAGCACGGTGAAGGTGCGCATGAAAAGCCCGCAGATCCGCGTGCTGGGCGTGACCGCGGTGCAGCGTTCGGCGGTCATTCCCGATGTGCCGACATTCACCGAACTGGGCTATCCGACGGTGCTGGGCTCGAACTGGAATGCGGTGTTCGTGCCGGTGGTGACACCCGTGCCCATGGTGCGCCGCCTGCGCGAGGCCTGGACCAAGGCCAGCGCCACCGAGCAGATGAAGGCCATGGTGGAGAGCTCCGGTTACGAGCCCTACAGCGGCACGCTGGAGCAGTTCATGGCCGGCGTGCGCGAGGAGACCGTGCAGCTCGCCCGGGATTACAAAAGAATGAATGTTCCGATGCTGGAGTAGTGAGGGCTATTGAAATGAGGGGACACATCCCCTCATGCTCCCCTAAATCGGTTCTTGAGGTGTAGATTTTCAGGAGATCGTATGTCGCAACACATCGCCATCGTCGGTGCAGGCATGGGCGGGTTGGCCGCCGCGGCGGCCCTGCGCCAGCGCGGCATCGCCGTGCAGGTCTACGAGCAGGCGCAGCAGTTCCTGCGCATCGGCGCCGGGATCCAGATGTCGGCCAATGCCATGAAGGTGCTGCGCTCGCTGGGGCTGGAGGAGCGGCTGCGCAAGACCGCCTTCCAGCACAGCGCCCGGCGCCACCGCAATTACGATACCGGCGACATCGATTCGGAATTCGACATGTCGGTGGTGGAGCAGAAGTTCGGCGCGCCGCACCTGATGATGCACCGGGGCGACCTGCATGCGGCGCTGGCCTCGCTGGTGCCCGATGACATCATTCACCGGAACAAGAAGCTCGAGCGCTTCGAGCAGGATGCCGAGGGCGTTACCCTGCATTTCACCGATGGCTCCAGCGTGCGCGCCGCCGCCCTGGTGGCTGCCGACGGCGTGCACTCGGTGGTGCGCGCCCAGCTCTTCGGCGACGAATCACCGCGCTACACCGGGCGCATCGCCTACCGCTCCACCTATCCGGCTTCGCGGCTGGGCGGGCTGGACATCGGTGACATCTCCACCAAGTGGTGGGGCAAGGACCGGCACATCGTCATCTACTACGTCACGCGCAACAAGGACGAGGTGTACTTCACCACCAGCGTGCCCGCGGAGAAGCCGGACCTGGAGTCCTGGTCGCTGGAGGGCGACATGGATGAGCTGCGCACGGCCTTTGCCGATTTCCATCCCGAGGTGCGCGCGGTGCTCGCCGCCTGCCCCAAGGCGCACAAGTGGCCCATCTTTGATCGCGATCCTCAGCCAAGCTGGGGGCAGGGGCGCGTCTATCTCCTGGGTGATGCCTGCCATCCCATGACGCCCTACATGGCGCAGGGCGCGGCCAGTTCCATAGAAGATGCGCTCATCCTTGCGCGCTGTTTCGAGGGTGTGGACACGGGCGAGGATACAAGCGGCATACCTGGCGCCTTCAAGCGCTACGAGGAGACGCGCCGGCCGCGCGTGTCGCGCATACAAAGCCTGTCGAACAAGAACAAGCGCAACTGGATGCGCGTCGATCCGAATGCGACGGAGGCACCGGTCAAGGAGAAGGCCGAGCCTGATTGGGTGTACGGCTATGACGCGGTGACGGCGCCGCTGGGACAAGACTGATTATAATTACCATATTGACGAACTGATGGTGCTGGATTCGTATTAAAAGTGATATCAATCACTCCGGATCAATCTTCAGCCCGGTTTCCTGCAGCAGCCGGCGCCGCTATTTTTCATCCATGCTGATTCTGGCTTCCTTGACCACCAGTTTCCAGTAGTCGATCTCGCTGTCGACCTTCTTGCGGAATTCTGCCGGGCTGCTGGCCACTGGCACGTTGCCCTGCTTGGTCAGTATCTGCACGACGTCCGGAGAGCGCACCGCCTTGACCAGTTCCGCGTTGAGTTTGTTGATGATGGGCTGCGGTGTGCCGGCCGGAGCGAAGGCGCCCAGCCAGCTCGGATACTTCACGTCCACGCCCTGTTCCACGGCGGTGGGCAGGTCGGGCATCAGCGTGGAGCGTTGCTCCCCGCCGATCATGGCGATGGCGCGCAGCTTGCCGGCCCTGATCTGGCTCATGGCCGCGAACAGGGTGCCCGCGGACAATTGCGTGCGTCCGCCGATGAGGTCGGTCTGCGACTGGGCCACGCCCTTGTAGTGCACAAAGGTGAGCGCAATGCCCGTGCCCACCGCGATGGATCCGCACACCGTGTGGCCGATGCCGCCGGCACCAGTGGTGCCGCAAAAGAGCGGTTTGCCCGGATTGGCCTTGGCGTGGGCGATGAGATCCTTGATGGTATGCACATTGGGCAATGCGGCGGGGCTCACCAGGATGGCGGTGGCGCGGTTGGACAGTTCGGAAATCGTGATCAGCGACTTGATCACGGTGTCGTTTACTTCCGGGTAGAAGTTGGGTAGCACCGTCATGCCCACGGGCGTCACCAGCAGGGTGTAGCCGTCCGGGGTCGCCTTGGCCGCGTAGGCCACGCCGATGGAACTGCCCGCGCCCACCCTGAAGTCGAACACGAAGGGCTGCCCCAGGCTGGCCTGCAGTTTTTCCGTGTACAGGCGCGCCTCGCCGTCGGTGCTGCCTCCGGCCGGGTAGGGAATGACCACGGACACCAGCCTGGACGGATAGTTGTCGGCCGGCGGTTTCTGCCCGAAGGCGGGTTGGACGATGGCTGAGGCAATTAAGAGGGCAGGCAGAGCATGGGCAATCCGCACGATATTCTCCTTTGTAAAGGCTACTGTCTGAACGATGGATCCATCCGGTCCAGCTTCCTCAGGTATCCCGGCCAGGCCAGGTCGCCCCTGCTCTTGCGGTCGCCGGTCTTCAGCTCGGCGAAGGCCTGATCGAGCGCCTCCCGTGGCGGCATCCTCACTCTGGTGTTGCACGACAGGGTCGCCACCTGCAGCCGGCAGGCGTGTTCGAGATAGAGCAGGGTGCGAAAGCGCACGCCTATGGTCGTCCCGGCGGCGAGCAGGCCGTGGTTGCGCAGAATCATGGCATCGCTGTTGCCCAGATCGCGCACCAGGTTGTCGCGGTCCTCGATGACGCTGGTGACGCCGCCGTAGTCGTGATAGGTGACGTCCAAGAAGCGCATGGAGATCTGCGCCAGCGGCAGCAGGCCGTCCTCCATGCAGGATACCGCCATGCCGGCGGTGGTGTGGGTGTGCGCGACGCAATCAATTTCATGTCGCGCGGCATGGATGGCGCCGTGGATGACGAAGCCGGCCTTGTTCACGCCGTATTCCGTGGCGTTGAGCAGGATGTCGCCGTCCAGGTTGATCTTGATCAGGCTGGAGGCGGTGATCTCGTCGTAGAACATGCCGTAGGGGTTGATCAGGAACTCATCCTTGGTGCCCGGCACGCGCGCCGAAATGTGATTGGCGATGCCCCAGGACATGTCGTAGAGGTCCACCAGGCGGTAGCAGGCGGCGAGATTGACGCGCACCTCCCATTCCTCCTTGCTGACCTGCTCGCGGACGGCTCTGACGACTTTGATGGCGGGAGAACTCATGTTCGGCTCCGGTAATGGAAGGGTTTCGGAGGGTCTGTATCCGGTTCGTTAACCAGGAGCAGAATAGTACAGTTTCCCTGGACATGAACAAAGGACGGGCCATGCAACTTGCAGGCAGTGTGAGGATTGTGAAATTGGTGAAGCTCTGCGCAGCCGTGCTGGCACTGATATCAGCGAATTCGTTTGCGCAGGGGACGGCAAGCCCCTATCCGTCAAAGCCGGTGGCGGTGGTTGCCCCATTCCCGCCGGGTGGAGCGGCTGACAGTGAAGCGCGCCGGTACACGAACAAGATGAGCGCGATCATCGGGCAGCAATTCGTGGTCGACTACAAACCCGGTGCTGCCGACACCATCGGCGTTGGCCATGTCGCCCGATCCGCCCCGGACGGCTATACGCTGCTGGTGACTGCGGCAACATTTGTAGTTTCGGGGTCCCTGAAGAAGGACCTGCCCTACGATATTTTCAAGGATTTTGCGCCCGTGTCGTTGATGAGCAGGCGACCGATACTGCTGATGGCCCATCCGGCGTTTGCGGCAACCAACATGCAGGATTATTTTGCCTACGCCAAGGCCAATCCCGGCGGGATCAACTATGGCACCACCGGATCGGGGAGCATCAGCCATCTCGTTGGCTCATGGCTGCACATCGCCGCCAATGCCAAGGTCACCTATATCCATTACAAGGGAGCCGCCCCCGCGACGGTGGATCTGGTGGCGGGCCGCATCCATGTGTACGCGGTGCCGCAGCTGGCCGCGATGCCCCTGATCAAGTCGGGAAAGTTGCGGGCGCTGGCCAGCCTAGACGACAGGCGCTCGGAACTGCTGCCCGCGCTGGCGACGGTGGCCGAACAGGGCGTCCCCGGATTTGGCTACTCGAACTGGATCGGGTTCCTTGCTCCGGGTGCCACGCCAGCGGGCATTTTGAACACGCTCGGCGAGGGTTTCGCCAGGGTCGCCAAAGCACCGGATGTCGCCGGCCCGCTTGCGGCCGAGGGCACCATGATGGTTGGCAGCACCCCGGCACAGTTCAGGCAAATTATTGCTGCAGAGGCAGCCAGATGGCGCAAACTGGTCCAGGACACCGGTATCCAGTTGGAGGATTAAAGGTGGCATTGGATTATTTGCGACTGGACTTCCAAAAATCAGCATGCGGCAGCCCGAGGCATGAACCATAGTCCGCAGTCCGGGATACCCTCAGTGTTCCGGGTAACGAGCGATCTTGACAATTGGGATTTGGGGACATGGGATTTGGGGACAGGCACATGAAAAAAATCAGACTGGGTTTTCTTGGCGCGGGCCTGCTCATGGTGTCCGCGGCGCCGGCGGTTCACGCTCAAACCGGCCAGACAGTTACCTATCCGGTCAGGCCGGTCACCATCATCGTCCCGTACGCGCCAGGCTCCAGCACGGAAACGGAGGCGCGGCTGTATGGAAGAAGGCTGCAGGAATCCATGAAGCAATCCTTCCTGGTGGACTTCAAGGCCGGCGCGGGCAGCGTCGTTGGAACCACCTATGTGGGCAAGGCGGCACCCGATGGCCATACGCTGCTGGCTTCGACCGCGGCCTTCAGTGTCGTTCCCGCCGTGCGCAAGGACCTGCCCTACGATCCGATGAAGGACCTGGCGCCGGTGTCGCTGATGAGCGAGCGGCCGGCCGTGGTCACCGTCAGCCTTGCGGCTGGAAAAGACTTCCGTGAATTTGTGGCGAACGCGCGCAAGGACCCGGGCAAGTTCAATTTCGGCAGCACCGGCGCCGGCGGCCTGACACATGTTGCCGGCGCCTACCTCGGGAGCGCCGCCGGCATCCCCATGACCTTCGTGCATTACAAAGGCAATTCGCAGGCCTATGTCGATCTGATCGCGAACCGGATACAGGTGGTGGTGGGGCCGCTCAATGGCATTTTGCCTTTGTCCAATGCCGGCAAGGTACGCGTCGTGGGCGTTGTCACGCTGGAGCGGACCAAGGCTGCTCCCGATCTGCCTACCATTGCCGAGCAAGGGGTACCCGGTTTCAGTTATTCCAGCTGGTTCGGCATCCTCACCACGGGCGGCACGCCGGCTCCGGTCATCGCGAAACTCAGTGCGGAGCTGTCCAAGGCGGTCCAGCACCCCGAGTCCGTCGAGTGGCTGTCCAAGGGCGGCGCCCAGCCCATCGGCAGCTCGCCGGAAAATTTCCGCAAGCACATTGCCGTGGAAATCGAAAAATGGACCAAGGTGGCAAAAGAGGCGAACATTCAAGGCGGAGAAGATTGAAGTACGCTGCCGACACCTGCCGTACATGCCGTTGAATCCGATTGAGTCCGATTGAGTCCGATTGAGTCCGATTGAGTCCGATTTAGTCCGATTGAGTCAATGGTCAAGCCAACCCCCGATCAAGGAGCAGCAATGAACTACCAGCGTATCTCTGCGGATTGCCACATCGACCTGTGCTGGCTGCCGCACGATCTGTTCGTCAAGAATTCCTCCGCCGCCTTGCGCGAGCGCATGCCCTACGTGGAAGAAGGACCGAATGGGCCCTACTGGCGCACCAAAAGCGGTGTGGACATGGGCCTGGCCAATGGCGCGGGCTTCCAGGGCACCATGAGCACCGGGAAGCGGCGCTATGTGCCGGGGATGGAGCCGCGCGGCGATCGTTTCGCCGAGACCGGCCTGTTCACCGATGCCTACGAAGGCATTTTCCGCCCGAGCACGCCGGAACTGAGGTTGAAAGACCAGGACCGCGACAAGACCCAGGCCGAGGTGCTGTACGGGCTGCTGGGCGCGGGCCTGCAGTTCACCGACCAGGAAGGGGCGCTGGAGTTCTACCGGATTTACAACGTGTGGCTGTCCTCGTTCTGCAGCTACGACCTCAGGCGCCTGGTCGGCCTGGCCTGCATCCCCAGCCATACCGTGGAGGCGGCAGTGGCCGAAGTGCAGCGGGTGAAGGGCAAGCCCGGCATCGGCGGCGTAGAGTTCTCGCCCAACTGGAAAATGGCGCCGCTGTTCCATCCGCAGTGGGACCCGTTCTGGAAGGCGGCGGCCGAGGCCAACCTGCCGGTGCATTTCCACACCTACGGCATCCCCCAGCCGCCCTTGGACGCGGACCTGCCCGAGTACGCCAAGGTGGCGGCCTCCGCAGTGAATTTGGTGTCCTTCCAGATGCACGTGGGCAGCATCCTGGCGGCGGTTATTTTCTCAGGGGCGCTGGAGAAATATCCGACCCTGCGCATCGTGCTGGGCGAGAGCGGTATCGGCTGGATACCCTATGTGCTGGAGCGCATGGATTGGGAATACGACGAGCGCTACAAAGGACGCTCGGCCCTGAAAATGAGGCCCAGTGACTACTGGCGCCGCCAATGCCGCGCCACCTTCCAGGACGATCGTCTGGGCATCAAGAACCTGGACGAGCTGGGCGAGGAGAACGTGATGTGGGCATCGGATTATCCGCACCGCGACGGTGTCTGGCCGGATTCCGACGAATACATCGACAAGCAGTTCAAGCACCTGCCCGATGCCACGCGGCGCAAGATCACCTGCGAGAACGCAGGGCGCTTTTATGGGCTGATCAAATAAAGCAGCATCCAAACAGGAGGAGAGGCTATGAGGAAGACCTTGGCAGGGCTGGTGGTGGTGCTTATTGCGGGACAGCAGGCATGGGCGCAGGAGCCGGCCGCGTCGTACCCGAGCAAGCCGGTGCGCATCATCGTGGCCCAGGCCGCAGGCGGATCAGCCGATCTGGTGACGCGCCTGTTTGCCACCAAGGTGGGTGAGAACCTCGGGCGGCAATTCGTCATCGAAAACATCCCGGGTCGCGATGTGCCCTGGGGGATGGTGGCCAAGGCCAAACCGGATGGCTACACGCTGATGCCGGTGCTGCCCGATTTCACTTTTGCCCCGGCGCTCTTTCCCACGCTTCCGGTATCGCCGCTGAAGGACTATGCGCCGATTTCCCTGATGTCCCGGGCGCCCTATCTCATGGTGGTGAACGCCGCCTATCCGGCCAAGGACATTGTCGAATTCGTCGCCAATGCCAAGGCCAATCCGGGCAAGGTGAATTTCGCCGGCGGGCTGCCCGGCACCGGCACACACCTCATCGCCATCTGGTTCCTGTCGCAGGCCGGCGTGCAGGCCACCTACGTGCCCTACAAGGGCGTGGCCCAGGCCATGATCGATCTGCTGGCGCAGCGCGTGGATTCCACCTTCACTACCGGCAGTGCCATACCGCACATCAGATCGGGCAAGGTGCGCGCCATGGGCCTTTCCACGGCACAGCGCTCGCGCCTGATGCCCGACATCCCCACCATCCAGGAGCAGGGCGTGCCCGGCTTCGATGCCAGCTCCTTCCATGGCTGGGCGACCACGGCCGGGACGCCCGCCGCCATCGTGAGCAAGCTCAGCGCCGAGGCGGTCAGGGCCACCCGATCCCCCGATGTCATCAAGTCGCTGGCCAATGACAATATGGAGCCGGTAGGCACGACGCCCGAGGAGTTCCGCGCCTTTATTGCTGCGGAAGTGCCTCGCTGGGCCAAGCTGGTCAAGGATTCCGGAATCAAGATAGACGCGTCAAACTGAATTCAGGTGCCGGCAGCGTTGCGGCTGCCAGGCCGGAGGATCAAGCATGCCCCTGTACCAATGAAATCCAATGAGTGATTCCCGACCCGATTCACGACCTTTTGCAGGAATCAAGGTGCTGGCCGTGGCCCGCGTCGTGGCCTGCCCCTTCGCTGCGTATCAACTGGCCCTGCACGGTGCCGACGTGATCCGCATCGAGGACACGCAGTCCGGAGACAGCATGCGCAACACCGGTGGCAAGCACCTGGGATTCACCCAGCAGGGCATGGGCACGGCCTTCCTCGCGCAAAGCGCCAACACCCGTTCCATGACGCTGAACATGCGCAGTCCCGAGGCACAGGAAATTTTCCGGAAGATGGCCAAGGACGCCGACGTGGTCCTGGAGAACCTGCTGACCGGCTCCATGGCCAAGTACGGCCTGGACTATGAGAGCCTGCGCGCCACCAATCCGCGCCTGGTGTATTGCTCTCTGACCGGCTTCGGCCAGACCGGGCCGAAGAAGCGCCAGCCGGCCAACGACACCATCATCCAGGCGGCCAGTGGCCTGATGAGCCTGAGCGGCGAGGCGGACGGCGGGCCGGTGAAGTCCGGCGCGCATATCTTCGACTACGGCTCGGGTTTCGCCGCGGCGCTGGGCATTGTCACGGCGCTGTATCAGCGCAATGCCACCGGCCGCGGGCAGAGCGTCGATGTGTCCATGCTGGAGACGGCGCTGGTGATGAATGGCGACACCGTGAGCGATGTCCTCAACGCCGGCGCCAGGCCGATGCGCCACGGCAACCGCGGCGATGACACCGGTTCCATCAACAACGTCTTCCCCTGCAAGGACGGCACCTGGCTGCTGATCGCCGCCTCGCGCGAGCCGCAGCGGCAGCGGCTGTGGCCGGCCATAGGACGACCGGACATCGCGCAGGACCCGCGCTTTGCCACGACCGAGGCGCGTGTGCCGCACATGGACGCACTGTATGCCGAGATCGGGAAGGCGCTGATGGCGAAGACGGCGCGCGAGTGGGAGGACATCCTCGAGGCGGCCGCCATAGGCTCCAGCGAGGTGAAGACCGTGGTCGACGCACTGGCCCATCCTCATGTTCAGGCGCGCCAGCCCTTCCATGATCTGGGCGTGATGCCTGAGCTGGGCGTGCCCATCAAGGTGCCGCTGGCACCCTATCGACTGTCCGAGGGCGGGGCGAATGTCCACTCCCCGCCGCCGCGCCACGGCCAGCACACCGACGAAATTCTCGCCGGCCTGGGTTATGACGCCGCCGGCATTGCGAAGCTGCGCGACACCGGCGTGATCTGAGTTGGCTGAGTCGGCTGAGCGGGCGCAGTAACGCCCCTCAGTTCATCGGCAAGTCCTTGAGCAATTTTGACCACTTGGCGGTCTCGCTTGAGATGTGCTCGGACATTTCCGCTGGCGTAGTTGGCGCAGGTTCTATTCCCAGGGCGGTAAAGGTCTTCCTGATGTCGGCGCTCTGCAATACACGCACGGTCTCGCTGTTCAGTTTCGCGATGACCGATTGCGGCGTGCGAACCGGCACCAGTACGCCGTACCACGCCACCTCCTCGTAGCCGGGAAGACCCCCTTCGGCGATGGTGGGAACCTCCGGCATCAGGCTGCTGCGTTTTGCGCTGGTCACGCCCAGCGCTCTCAACTTGCCTGATTTGACGAAGCTCACGCCGACAGGAATGCTGAAGAAGGTGAATTGCACCTCGCCGGAGATCACCGCCAGCGAGCCCGGACCCTGCCCCTTGTAGTTGATGGGGGTGAACTGCACGCCGGTCATGGACTGGAACACCGTCGCGGCCAGCGTGCCTGAAGCCGCGGGACCGGTGGAGCTGAAATTGAGTTCACCCGGCCTGGCCCTGGCGAGGGCAATGAATTCCTTGATCGACTTCGCCGGAAGGGACGGATTCACCACCAGCAGCAGCGGCGCCTTGGCCAGCAGGCTCACGCCGGCAAAATCGCGCACCGTGTCGTAGGGAAGGTCCTTGAACTGGAATTGATTGAGGGCGAAAGAGAACGACGCCATCAGCATCGTATAGCCATCCGGTGCCGCTTTGGCGACCGCATCGGTGCCGATGATGCCGCCGCCTCCGCCGCGGCTATCGATGACGATGGCCTGACCCAGGGCTTCGCTCAGCTTTGCCGCATAGGGCCTGGCAATCAATTCGGTCGGACCGCCGGGCGCAAAGGGCAGTATGAATCGGATCGGCTTGACCGGCCAGGCGGGCGCCGTCTGCGCAATGCCTGCTGCCGAATGCAGCAGGACGAGCGCGCCAAGTACTGCGCGTGTGGACCACCGAAATCTGCGTGCAGGCATGTCGCCTCCTTTGTGATGGTGTTCAGCGCCCCTTGAACACCGCGGGGCGCTTCTCCACGAAGGCGCGCATGGCCTCCTTGGAGTCCTCGTACTTGCCCAGGTCGGCGGTCATGTCCTGCTCGAAGCGGTAGCCGTCGCGCACGCTCATGTGCTCGATGGCGTTGACCGCCTGCTTGGCCAGCTTCATGGCGATGGGGCTCTTGGTGGATATCTCGCGGGCGATCTCCATGGCGGCCTCCATGAGCTGCTCCGGTGGCACCACGGCTTCAACCACGCCCAGCTTTTCCAGCTCGGCGGCTTTCACACCGCGGCCGGTGAACATCATGCGCCGCACCTTGGAGTGGCCGAACAGGCGCATGGAGCGGCGCGCACCGCCGAGCAGGCCCACGCCGATCTCGGGCAGGCGCAGTTCCGCCATGGTGGAGGCGATGAGGATATCGCAGGAGGCCACCATGCCCACGCCCGCGCCCAGCGCCGGACCGTTGATGGCGCAGATCACCGGGCGCTTGCACTCCATCACCGAATAGGTGCACTCGCGCCAGCTGCGTTTCTCCGCCCAGCTGTCGCCGGGCTGGCGCTCCTTGTTCTTGTGCTTCAGGTCCGCCCCGGCGCTGAACATCTTGCCCGAGCCGGTGAGCACCGCCACGCGCACGTCATCGCGGTCATTGAAGCTGTCAAAGGCGCGCGTGATCTCGGCCTGCATGCGCAGGCTCATGGCGTTGACCGGCGCATTCGCCATGGTTACCACCGCGATGTAGTCCTTCACCTCGACCTGGATGTCCTGAAATTCCATTTGCTGCTCTCCTTGTGTTGTCAATCTGTACTTTGCTTTGATCAGTTCCGGAAAAAACCGCCCACCGTATCCGCGAACAACTGCGGCGTCTTCACATTCATGAAGTGGCCGGTGTCGGCTTCCATGTAAGTCGAGCCGGCGATGGCCTTGGCGACCTGCTGTGCCGTTGTCGTCGGCCGCTGCACGTCATGGGTTGCGCCGATCACCAGTGTTTTCGCCTTGAGCTTTGGATACTCTGCGGTCAGGTCCACGCCGGCCATCATTTTGGCCAGTGCCGTGAACGAGGCCGGTGTGTTGCATACCCAGCGCGACTGGAAGCGGCGGAAGCGCTCGCGATCGCGCGCGCGCAGGTGCTCCGGGTAGGAGAGATCGTGGCTGGATTGCAGCGCTGCGCGCACGCCCTCGCGCTCGACCAGTTCGGCGCGCTCCAGGCTGCGCGCGGCGCTTTTAGTTGCGCCGATGTTGGGGCTGGCGATGGCGAGTTTCGCCACCCGATCGGGACTACGCGCGGCAAAGGCCACGGCGAAATCGCTGCCCATGGCGCAGCCGGCCATGTGCACCGGCCCGGTGATCTTCAGAGCGTCCAGCAGCCCGGCCAGGTCGGCCACCACCATCTCCAGGTTGAGTTCACGCGCCTTCTCCGAGAAGCCGAAACCTCGCTGGTCGTAGCGCAGCACGCGAAAGTCCTTCTCCAGGAGCGGCGTGGCTTCGTCGAAGCTCTCCAGGCAGCCGCCCGCTTCGTGCATCAGCACCACCGTGTCCTTGCCTGATCCGCTCAGGGCATAACGCAGGCTGGCGCCGTTCGATTCGATCCAGGGCATTGCAGGTCTCCTTTGCTGGTACGTTTGGCATCCAGGCGGGCGGCCATCATGGGCTGCCCGACCATCACTCTTTATTACGAGGCTGCGTGCGGCTCAGTCGCTCAGTCTGTCTCCTCGATCAGGCCGATCTCCTCTGACATGCTCTTCCAGCGTTCTATCTCCTCCCGGATGAAAGCGGCGGCCTGCTCCGGCCGGGTGCTGACGATCTCGATGAAGTCGCCCGACAGCCTGCGGAAGATCTCCGGATCCTGAGCGGCCCTGGCGAAGTGCTCGTGAAGCTTGTCGATGACCGGGCGGGGCGTTCTGGCGGGCGCAATGAGCCCCAGCCAGCTGGAGTAGTCATAACCGGGTGCTCCCTGCTCGGTGACGGTGGGCAGTTCCGGCCAGAGCTTGGATCTTGCGGCGGTGGTGATGCCCAGTGCCTGCGTCTTGCCCGATTTGATCAGGGGCATGCTGGAAAGAAAGGAAATGGCGGTGGCCTGGATGCGCCCGGACAGCAGGTCCGGCAGCAGGGCGCCGGTGCCCTTGTAATGCACATTGGTCACCTTCACCTTGGCGGCGCTGTGCATCCACGCGGAATTGATATGCGTGGTGCTGCCCGGCCCCACCGTGCCGAAGTTGATCTTGCCCGGGTTCGCTCGGGCATAGGCAAAGTATTCCCGGGCGCTCTTGACCGGCAGCGAAGGGTGCACCATCAGCACCGTGGGTCTCTTGCTGAGGATCGAGACGGGGGCGAAGTCCCTGATCGGATCGTATTGCAGAGACTTGTGGAATGCCGGCGCAGTGGTGAAGTTCGCGCTGCCCAGCAGCAGGGTGTAGCCATCCGGCGCCGATTTGGCCACCATGCCGGTCGCCAGCGTGCCGCCAGCGCCGGGCCGATCGACAATCACGAACGGCCGGCCCATTGATTCGGTGGTTTTCTCCGCATACAGTCGCATCTCGGCCGAACTCGATCCGCTGGACGTGGTGATGATGGTCACGGGTTTGGACGGATAGCTCTCGGCGCCCGATTGGGCCAGGGCGGTGGCCGGACAGGCTACTGCCATCAACAGGCAAAGGCGAATCCTTCCTGCACGTAGTGTCATTTGCTCCTCCGTGGTTTTATTGTGACCGGGCTGGCGCATGATTTCTGCGTGGCGCCTGGTATCTTATCTGCGATTCAGCGGGGGCCGCCCCCCGCCTCGATTGCGAATCAGCATACTATAAGCCGCTTAAAATGGACGAACTCAAAGGAGGAACCACCCATGCCTTACGCCACCCTGGACGGCATCAAGACCCACTACATGACCACGGGCAGCGGCCCGCACCTGCTGATGATGGCGCCGCGCGGCTTCAACTCCACCATAGAGAGCTGGCACCAGAACAAGTGGAAGGAGATGGACGTATTCGCCGCGCTGGGCAAGCACTTCACCTGCGTGGCCTATGACCGCCGCGAGGCCGGCCAGTCGGGCGGCCGAGTGGAATTGCTCACCTATGAGGTCATGGCGCGCCACGGCAAGCTGCTGCTGGAGCACCTGGGCGTGGAGAAGGCCTGGGTGATAGGACCGTGCATGGGTGTGTCGGTGGGCACCAAGTTCGGCGCCATGTATCCGGAGGCCTGCATCGGCCTGATGCTGCCCCAGCCGGTGGGCGGCTACCGCTGGATCACCAAGATGCGCGGCCTGTTCGACACGCACATTGCCTATGTCAGCGAGCACGGCCTGGAGGGCGTGGTGGAATACGCCCAGCGCGTGCGCAAGCCCTTCCAGGAGGACGGCACCGGCGGTCCCTGGGGCACGGTGCTGACCCACGACGAGGCCTTCGTCAAGCGCTTCCTCAAACAGGATGAGGAAGCCTACCTGGACATCGTTGCCGACTCGCGCGACGCGCTCTACGGCAATACCTTCGTCAATGGCGCCACGCCCGAGGAGCTCATGGCTCTGGATGTGCCGTCCTTTGTGTGGGCGGGCGATGATCCTGCGCACTCCACCTCGGCCGGGCACCAGTTGCGCGAGCTGATGCCGAACCTGCGCTTCTGGGACCTGCATCCCTCCAGGCACACCGCCGAGAACCAGCTGGAGCAGATTCTCAAGTTCCGTCAGGACGTGGACAGCGGCGCATTTCCGGCGAAGTCGGCCTAGGCTACCAGGACTGGACGGGGCCGGCGGTTCTTCAACCCCGGCCCCGCATCACCTTTTCCGGGATACAGCATTGAAGCAGGAAGCAAACGAAATCCGGCCGGGACAATCGATCGAGCTCCTCAAGGAGCTGCACATCCTGACCCGCGACGGCCGGATGAACCAGGACAGCCGCCGCAAGCTGAAGCAGGTCTATCACCTGTGCCAGTTCATCCAGCCGCTGCTCGAGGAGGTCCGCGCCGAGCATCCCGATGTGCAACTGGTCGATCACGGCGCGGGAAAGTCCTACCTGGGGTTCATCCTCTACGACCTCTACTTCAAGGAGTGGAGCGGCGGCGCGCACATCGTCGGCGTCGAGGCGCGCAACGAGCTGGTGGACAAGTCGCGCGAGCTGGCCAGGAGGCTGGGCTTTCCCGGCATGTCCTTCCTCAATCTTTCGGTGGCAGAGTCCACGAAAGCCATTGAAGCGGAGGGATTACCCGAGCGGACCGACATCGTCACCGCGCTGCACGCCTGCGACACCGCCACCGACGATGCCATCCGCTTTGCCCTGGAGCGCGATGCACGCTTCATCGTGCTGGCGCCCTGCTGCCAGGCCGAAGTGGCCGCGGTGCTGAAGAAGAACAAGCGGCCCGCCGATGGTCCGCTCACCGAGCTGTGGCGCCATCCGCTGCACACGCGCGAGTTCGGCAGCCAAGTCACCAATGTCCTGCGCTGCCTGGAACTGGAGGCGCATGGCTACCAGGTCACGGTCACCGAACTGGTGGGCTGGGAGCACTCCATGAAGAACGAGCTCATCATCGCCCGGAAGAAAGCCGGCGCCAACCCGCGCGCGGCCAGGCGGCTGACGGAAATGCTGGCGGCGCTGGGCTTGCAGGAGCTGGAGCAGCGCTTCAATCTCCAGCCCGGCAAGCCCGCCTAGGCTTGCAGGTCAAGAGGGAAGTTTTATTCCTCCAGCGAGATGCCGGTATCGGTCACCACCTTGGTCAGTCGCGAGCCGGTGGCCAGCATGAGCTTTCTGAAGTCCTCCGGGCTGCCGCCACCGAAGCCTTCGCCCAGGTCGTCGAATTTCTTGATCACCTCCGGGGAGGTTGCTGCCTTGGCAAACTCGGCATTCATGCGATTGACGATGGGCGCAGGCGTGCCCCTGGGGTAGAAGGCGCCAATCCAGATCGAATAATCGAAATCCAGCGCGCCTTGTTCCGCCATCGAGCGCAGATCGGGCAGCTGGGCCACGCGCCCGTTCGCCGTCAAGGTGGCGATGGCGCGCATTTTTCCCTGCTGAATGAAGGACAGAAAGGCCTTGGGGCTGGGATGCGCGGCATGCACCTCGCCGGTGAGCATGGCCTGGGAAATGGGGCCATAGCCCTTGTAGGGAATGTAGGTCACTTCCACACCCATGGACCGATGCATCCAGGCCGATACCAGGCTGGTGATGCCACCCGAGCCGACTGTTCCGTAATTGATCTTGCCCGGATTGGCCTTGCCATAGGCTATGTATTCGCGAGCGGTCTTGACCGGCAGCGAATTGCTGATGACCAGGATGGGCACGGTCTTGGTCATCTGGTAGATCGGGGCGAAATCGGTTTGCCAGTTGTAACCTGGCGATGTCTTCAGCAGATGCCCGAGGGTGATGGTGGAGGAGATCATGAGCATGGTGTGCCCATCCGGTGCCGATCTGGCGGCCAGGGCGGCGCCAATGTGCCCGGAAGCACCCGGTTTGTAGTCGTAGGTGAAATTCCAGTTGGTATTCTGGCTAATCTGGGTGAGGTATATGCGGGCGATGATGTCGGTATTGCCCGGCGCGTAGGGCACGATCATGGTGATCGGCTTGCTCGGAAAGCTGCCGATCGACTGGGACAGTGCCGTTCCGGGCGCGGCGGTCAGCAGGGACAGGGCGCAGATGGTGGCGCTCAGGGTGTGGCGCATTTTCTTCCTCCTCATTGATTTTGAGACAGTATCAGATGTGGTCACTGGCTGTGCGGCGGTACCGCTGAAGGACATGCCGGAGGCGCAGGGCTTGCAGGTGCTGTATCAGCGCTTCAGCGCCATGCGCCCGAAAGGTAGATAACAACCAGGACGGCAACCGCCATCAGCAAGACCATGGCGACGATCATCCCTGGACCAATGCCGGTACGGCCGCCGGCGGCGCGAAACTGCTCGCTGGTGCCCGGGTGCGCGGCAAGGTAGCGTTCAACGGCCTCCTTGGATTCCTTGAGTCCCAGCCCTGTTTCGATTCGCGTGCTCTTGATGGCTTCGATCATGTCTCCGCGGTCCGCGGCCTGCTTTGCCTCCTGCGGGATGTCAGTCTGGCTACTTTCCATATCTACTAAGCTCCCATTTTTCTCAGGTACGCAAGGCTGAGAGATTGAGCGGTATCTCGGCTCCAAGCCAGGATGCATGCGCTGTGTGGTCCTTGAGACCCTCTCCGGTTACTCCGTGCACGAGAACGGTGAGTCCGTTCCGGTTCTGCTCCAGCCAGGGGATCAACTGATCAAACTCAGACCGGGTGAATCCCAACTGGCAGCTCCATCGCGGATGCGGCCCCACGAGTTTCTGGTGCACGCGACCGACCTGCACGCCGAACAGCGCCCCGGCCTTCTCGCAGATGGAGGCTGCATGGTCCACCGACTGCTCGTCGAAGTAGACGTGGGCGTGGTAAAGGGAAAAGATGTTTTTGGGTTGTTCAGTCATAGGATTGCCATCTTAGCTGCGCCCGATGTCGGACAGAGGAAAGTCATGTCGCGCGCGCAAGGTAGGGACATCGGGTCATGCTTTCCGGCGAAGGAAAAGTGCTGCATAGACTGCCACATTGATAGCGATGACCGCAATCGCCAGCGTCAACTGCGTATCGTGCGTCAGTCCGGCCGGATAGATGACGGGCAGGAGATAGTGCTCGATGAAGCTGTCTGCGTAACCGGTTTGTCCGGCCTGGCGGCGAAAATGGTTCTCCAGGTAGGTGAGCGGGCAGATCCAGCCTGACACCTCGATGATTACGCCCCAGATTGCCGCAGGGATGTGGATGAACACGAGCCAGCGCCGCCAGGCCACTAGCGCGCCACCGAGGATGACGAACAGGATGAAGGCCAGGTGGGCGAGGAGGACGGTGTCGGCGAGGAGGCGGGGGAGCATGGGCTGTGCGCGATCTGGATACTGCGTACTGTGTCATGCGCGGATTCGATCTGCTCGTTGACTTCGGGTCAGGTGGCCGGATCGGATTGCCGTAAAGCCGTACTGGACAGGCGATTCCCGGATCGGTACGGTATCACGTTGATATCAGGAGCCAGCCATGGATGCAATTAGCTACACCGATCTACGTACCAGCCTTGCTAGCGCCATGGATCGCGTGTGCGAAAACCATGAACCGCTGATCGTTACCCGTGAGGGCCGGAAATCCGTCGTGATGCTCTCGCTCGAAGACTACAAGTCATTGGAGGAAACGGCTTATCTCCTGCGCACCCCGGCCAACGCCAAGCGTCTCCTCGCTACTGTTGCGCAACTGAACGCCGGTAAGGACGTTGGGCGGAAGTAAGTACTTTGGTTGGCCCCTTCTGCTGGCCACGGCCGCGCTTGATGATTGGTGGCCCAAGCATTTCTTCGGACCAGGGCGGATTGTCCGGGTCAGCCCGCTTTTTCGAAGTGGTTTTTGGCAATTTCAAGCAGCGCGCTTTTGCCTTGGCTTTGCACCGGCGTTCAAAGGTTTGGCATGGTGCTCGGCATATGCGTCGAGGAGTCGCCGAATCATCCGCTGATATTGCGTGTTGTGTTTTTGCGCCTCAATCTTGAAGAATTCGACACTGCGCTTGCTCAGGACGATCGTGACTTTTACTCCTTCGTCCTGAAAGGCAAGATCCTCCGGCCGGGGCAGGAAGTCAGCGACGACCTTGGGGTTTCCCAGGGGTTCGTTCGTATATTTTATTTTCGCGCTCATAGATCTGTTTTCCTTTCCGCCAATAGCCAGCGCCGAATATGCGAATTACTCCGTCACGATAGGTAAAGCGCACAGTGAGGATGCCTTCTTCCAGGCGGCCAAAGCAAAATTGCCGTTCCTCGGTTGAGCTATGCGCCTGATCCTCCGCGACAACACGGCGAGGGTCTGCGAAGGCGAACTGTGCTTCCGCAAACGACACACCGTGCTTTTCCTGGTTTTCCAGATCCTTCCTGGCGTCCCATTCAAACCGCGCCTTGGTCATTGAAAAAGGCTAGCACAGATATGGGTTAATGGCCATATTATAGTATGGCTATGTGGACGGTTTGTGCGTTCTCAACGTCGGCTCAATGGACGGTTTAGAAATCGACCGCACCTGGAAAGCCCAACTCAACTGCCCTTACGATAGAAAGCAGGCCGAAGCTGACCAGCGCGGCAGCCAGGATCTTCATGGTAAGGAGGTAGCCAGGGCTCTCAAGGGCTGGCAGAAACCTCGAAGCAAGGATGGCGACAGCGACCTTCGATGCAATCAGCGCTCCGATGGCCGTTACTACAAAGACAGTACTCTCAAAAGTCGTACCGCGAATGATGTAGCTTCCCCCCACTGTGAACCAGAAGAGGTAGGGACCGGGGTTCAGGAGATTCACCTTGACGGCCGTTGCTAGCGAGCCTTGTGACCGAAGCTTTCCCGACAATGAAATGTCGCGGACACGAAACATCTTCATTGCCAGCCAAAGCAGATAGATTCCGCCAGCCAGACTCAGAGCAGCGGCAAGCAGATCGATGCTCTTGAAATTCGACAGAAGCCAAAACGCGGCGATGATGATTGGGCCATCGGTAATCAGCGGGGCCAGGCTTGCCCGAACACCGGCTGGCAGGCCTCTCGATAGCGTTTGCTGGATCACAACGATGCCAAGCGGCCCAGGCTTGATACCCGCAGCCAAACCGAACGACAGAGCGGAAAGAAAGAATTCGTTCACTGGCGGCGGATGATGATTTTTAACGCTGCCACTGTGTCGCGAGCAAAGGTGCATCGCCTTTGCGGGTGATCTTCAGCGCGCGGTTGGCATTTCTCATGACTTGCTTATCGCGAAAGGTGGGAATCACGGCGCGAGAGGTTCCATGCCCTTTGCCCTGATCACGCGCATCGCGTCGGGCGTACGCAGGAATTCGATGAGTGCCTTCCCGGCTTCGATCGCCTTGGCGTTCGTGCCGATTGCTGCTGAAAACGTAAAGCCCCCCTGAAGCTCGCCCGGAAACGGGCCAACAATCTCGATGCCGGGCACAGCCATGAGCTCCTGGCGCTGGTGCAGGGCGATTTCGGCAATGCCCTTGGCAAGCGCATCGCCCGCCGACTCTGCGATCTGGCCGGGTTGGCCAGCTTCCACCATGACCGACTTGGAGTTCACCTCGTCGGTGATCCCAAGACGCTCAAGTACCTTGACGATGTGGTATGCGCTCGAGCCTCCGACTGACGGAGGAGGCCGCGCAACGGATTTGGCGGAAAGCAGCAGGTGCTTGAAGGCCTCGGGTGAGGAAATGTCTGGTTTGGCCGCGCCTTTGCGAACGGCCACGGCAGCGACCGACCTCGCGACGTGCGCGACCGAACCGGCGATCACCCTCCCTTCCTTCACCAGGTTTTCGATGAAGGATCGATTGATCATCACGACATCGACCTGCTCGCCCGATGCGACTTGCTGCGCGATCCGACCGGTACTGCTAAAGGTAATCGCCAGGTTGTGACCCGTCGCATGCTCAAACCTGGGGCCAAGGTCCAACATGACCTGACGCATGCCTATGGCGCTCAGCACCTTAACGATTGCCTTCATCCCCCCACCTTGCTCAATGTCTGCTTGCGGCAGCCCCATCAGAATTTGACCATTCGACTGAAGTAACTATAGCCGCTCCCATCAGCACCCGGTATCACTCATTCAGTGATCCCCGCCCGGTACAGACAAACTACCCCTCCCCCCGCCTGAAAAACTCCGCCACCATCGCCGCACACTCATCCGGCCGTGCCCCACCAGCATGCCACCCGTCGCCATCAATAACCCGCAACTCTGAGTTCTTGATGGTGCGCTGCCAGCTTTCGATTTCCTCCACCTTGTGCAAAGGCCCGGCGTTGCCGACGATGAGCAGGGTGGGGCAGGTGATGCGCTTAACGTCCTCGGTGATGTCGATACCCGGCACCCAGCGCAGGTAGCTTTGCAGGGTGGTCTTGGGCGTTTTCGCCATGAGTTCGGTCCACCAGGCGATGGCGTCGGGCGGGAGCATGGTGCCGAAGCGGCCCGGCATGGTTTCGCTGGCCCAGGCCTGCACGCCGCGCGATTCGATGATCTCAAGCCAGGGCTTGGTGTGCGGGCCCTTGACGGGGGCGCCCAGCAGCCCGAGCTTCTCCACGCGCGCTGGAAAGTCGGCGGCGTACTTCAAGGCGATGGTGCCGCCGCTCTTGCCGCCCATGACGTGCGCGTCCTTGATCTTGAGGTGGTCCAGCAGGCCGTTGATGTCGGCCATGACTTCGTCTATGGACCAGGGATGGTTCACCGCCATGGGCGTGGACTGGCCGAAGCCGCGAATGTCGTAGCGCAGCACGTGGTAGTGGCGGGCGAAGTAGGGCACCCAGGCACGCCAGGCCTCGGTGGATTCGCCGAAGCCGTGGATGAAGAGCACTGTTTTCGCCGGCTTCCACTGGTCGGTGAAGTCGTCGATGCGGTAGTAGATTCGGGTGCCGTCGGTGGCGGTGTAGAAGCCTTCCATGGTTCATCCTTTGGTCTGGTTTTGGAAACTATACGTCAGATGGGGAAGAGGCATGGCGAATGCTTTATCATTCACCCACAGCGCTATCTCAAGGCGCGACAACAGGTGCCCTATGACAGATTCCCGCTCCGACCAGTGGCCTTCGTACGAGCCCCTGTTCCAACCTCCCGAGGACCATGACGGCCCCTACCTGTGGTTCGCCTTCCAGGGCGGACGCATGGCGGTGCTGCCGGGCAGCGATGCGGGCATGCCGGTGTGCGCCGACCCGCAGGAGCTGGGGCTGGTGGTGGAGACGCGCCACTACCTGGGCATCTACGACGGGCAGCATGTGTATGCGGCCGAGCTGGCCGCGGATGCGCCGCTCCCCGAAACGGTGGAGATGGAGAACCTGCGCAATCTGTACAACGCCATCGACGAACCGCTGGCGGTGCTGGCCGGTCGCGCCTACCAGATCAAGGAGTGGGATCTCAATCACCGCTTCTGCGGTCGTTGCGGCGGCCCCACCCAGCCGCGCAACAACGAGCGCGGCCGCGTCTGCCGCGTCTGCCGGCGCACCAGCTATCCGCCCATCTCGCCCGCCATCATGGTGCTGATCACGCGCGGGCGCGAACTGCTGCTGTTGCGTCGCAAGGGCGCCGAGCCCACGCGCTTTGCCGCGCTGGCCGGCTTCGTCGAGCCGGGCGAGGAGCTTGAGGACACGGTGCGGCGCGAGACCATGGAGGAGGTCAATGTGCGGGTCAAAAACCTGCGCTACTTCGGCAGCCAGCCCTGGCCCTTTCCGCATTCGCTCATGGTGGCCTTCGTCGCCGACTATGCCGGCGGCGAGGTGAAGCCCGACGGTGTCGAGATCGAGGAGGCGCGCTGGTTCGATGCTGCCGAGTTGCTGGAGCGTCCGCCGTCCCTGAGCATCGGCCGGCGCCTGATTGAGACGGTGGCGGGCAAGCTGGCGCGCGGCGAGAGCATTTGAGACTCGTGCGTTCCATGGCGGTTGATCAGCAGCGTCGCAGCCTGATTGCAGCCGCCGCTGCCGGAGCGGGCGGCCTGCTGCTCAGCAATCGTGCCCTGGCACAGACGCCACCGGCCTGCACGGTCACGCCGCAGCAGACCGAAGGCCCGTACTTTGTCGATGCCAAACTGCAGCGCTCGGACATTCGCGCGGAGTCGGGCGGCAATGCTGCGCCTCGACCGGGCGTGCCGCTGGCGATGGCGCTGCGACTGGTGTCGGTGGCGGGTTCGAACTGCACACCGCTGGCCGGCGCCGTGGTCGATGTCTGGCATTGCGACGCCGCCGGCGTGTACTCCGGCGTGGCCGGCAACAACGGCAATTTTCTCCGCGGCCATCAATTGAGCGACGCCGAAGGGCGCGTGCGTTTCATGACCATTTATCCCGGCTGGTATCCCGGCCGCGCCGTGCATGTGCACTTCAAGGTGCGTGGCAAGTCCGCTGTCGGGCGCGGCTACGAATTCACCTCGCAGTTGTATTTCGACGAGCAGGCCAATGACAGAGTGTTTGCCATGACACCCTATGCGCGTTCCGGCGGCCGCGTGCGCAATGAGCAGGACGGCGGCTTTCGCTCAGGTGGCGGGCGCCTCATGGTGAAACTCAGCCCGGATGGATCCGGCTATGCCGGCAGCTTCGACATCGGGGTGCGCGGAGTCTGATCACAATAAGCCCGTTCATGCTTTTGCATGAACGGGCTTATATTTAAATAGATAATAATAATTCACAGGAGGCAGGCATCATGGCAGGAGCATTGCACGGCATCAAGGTCATCGATTTCGGTCAGTACATGGCAGGTCCCATGGGCGCCATGCTGCTGGGCGACCAGGGCGCGGATGTCGTCCGCGTCGATCCGCCCGGCGGGCCGCGCTGGAACACGCCGGCCAACGCCACCTGGAACCGCAACAAGCGCAGCATCGTCCTCGATCTGAAGAAGGACGCGGACAGGGAGACGGCGAGAAAGCTCATCGCCGGCGCCGACGTGGTGATCGAGAACTTCCGTCCCGGCGTGATGGATCGCCTGGGCCTGGGGGCGGCGGCCATGAGCGCGGCCAATCCGCGCCTCATCTACTGCTCGTTGCCGGGCTTCGGCACCGACGACCCGCGCGCGCAGGTGCGCGCCTGGGAGGGCGTGCTGGGCGCGGCTACCGGGGCCTACAAGCCCAACCTCGCGCTGGACAAGACCCGGCCGGTGTACACGATGCTTCCCTATGCCTCCGCCTACGGTGCATTCCTTTGTGCGGTGAGCGTGGCCATGGCGCTCAACGAGCGGGCACGCTCGGGGTTGGGTCAGCGCGTGGAAATACCGCTCTTCGATGGCACTTTCATTGCCATGGGCTCGCGCGGCATGAAAGTGCACAATCATCCGGAGGTGCAGCCCCCCTTTCACTGGAACCGCCCCGCGCTGTGCAAGGACGGACGCTGGGTGACCTATTGCGCCAACAACATGCGCCATCCATCCTTCCTCAAGGAGACCGGCGCCGACGAATGGGTCAAGGCCGGGCTGTCGCCGCAGGAATTGCTCAGCCGTTTTGGCGAGTTATTCGCATCGCGCACCTCTGTCGAGTGGGAAGAGTTTTGTGCCCGCATCGGCACCGAATGCGTCACCTGCCACACCAGCGCCGAGTGGCTGGAACATCCCCAGGCGGCGGCGACGAAGATCATCGACACCTTCGATGATCCGGAACTGGGCCGCCACAAGGGGCCGGGCATCAACGCCCGCCTGCACGACACGCCCGGCTCGGTGC
>CAXNIK010000012.1:0-24954 GCA_964202115.1 Burkholderiales bacterium | reverse complement strand
CGCAGCGGGTGCGCCGGGAGGAGTCCGGCGCCACATCGGGGAAGGTGGTGCCCGAAAACGCCTGATAATAATCTACTTGGTGATGTATTTATACAGGGGTCTTCATCTTAAAAACGATCACAATATCCTCGGCTACAACCCCAGCCGCTTCCAGATCTCGGTGGTCAGCTCCGCCTGGTTCATGGTGTAGAAGTGCAGACCGGGCGCGCCATGGGCGAGCAGGCGCTCGCACAGGCTGGTGACCACGTCCAGGCCCAGAGCGCGCACCGACTCGGCGTCATCGCCATAGCCTTGCATCTTCCACTCCAGCCAGCGCGGGATCTCCGCGCCGCAGGCCTTGGAGAAACGCGCCAGTTGCGGGAAATTGCCGATGGGCATGATGCCGGGCACGACCGGGATGGTGATGCCCAGACGCTCGCAGTCATCCATGAAACGCAAGTAACAGTCGGCGCTGAAGAAGTACTGCGTCAGCGCCGAATCGGCCCCGGCCTCCACCTTGCGCTTGAAGTTCGCCAGGTCGTCCTGCGCGCTTTTCGCCTGCGGATGGAACTCCGGATAGCAGGCGACTTCGATCTGGAAATGATCGCCGGTCCTCTCGCGGATGAAGGCCACCAGTTCGTTGGCGTGGCGCAGCTCGCCCACGTCGGCCGAGCCCGAGGGCAGGTCGCCGCGCAGGGCGACGATGTGCTTCACGCCTTTTGATTTGTACAGATCGAGGATGGCGGCGATGTCCTCGCGCGTGGAGCCGATGCAGGACAGATGCGGCGCGGCCTGCGAGCCGCCTGCCTGGATTTCCAGCACCGTGCCCAGGGTGCGGTCGCGCGTGGAGCCGCCGGCGCCGAAGGTGACCGAGAAGAACTTCGGCTTCAATGCGGCAAGTTGCCGCCAGGTCTCCCGCAGCTTCTCCTCCCCGACCGGTGTCTTGGGCGGGAAGAATTCGAAGCTGAAGGTGCGGAGGTGTTTGGATTGGGATTGCATATACCTGCCCTTACTGAGCGCGGATTGATGAAAGGCCTGCCGTTTCATCCAATCCGCGCAGTTAAGGCGGCATCCGCAGGATGTCCGCGCTTAACGAGTTTTAGTACCGATACGAATCCGGTTTATAGGGGCCTGCCTTGTCCACCCCGATATACCGCGCCTGCGCATCGGTCAGCTCGGTCAGCTCGGCATTCAGCTTCTTCAACTGCAGGCGCGCCACCTTCTCATCCAGGTGCTTGGGCAGCACGTACACGCCCACCGGATACTTGCCCGACTGCTTCTGCGCTTCGGTCCACAGCTCGATCTGGGCGATGGTCTGATTGGCGAAGGACGAGCTCATCACATAGGACGGATGTCCGGTGCCGCAGCCCAGGTTCACCAGGCGCCCCTTGGCCAGGATGATGATTCTTTTTCCGTCCGGGAAGATGACGTGATCGACCTGCGGCTTGATCTCCTCCCACTGGTACTGCTCGACCGAGGCGATATCGATTTCATTGTCGAAGTGGCCGATGTTGCAGACGATGGCCTGGTCCTTCATCTTCTTCATGTGCTCATGCGTGATCACATGGTAGTTGCCGGTGGCGGAGACGAAGATGTCGGCCTTGTCGGCGGCGTAGTCCATGGTCACGACGCGATAGCCTTCCATGGCCGCCTGCAGCGCGTTGATGGGATCGACTTCCGTGACCCACACCTGCGCCGACAGGGCGCGCAGCGCCTGGGCCGAGCCCTTGCCCACGTCACCGTAACCGCACACCAGGGCGACCTTGCCGGCGATCATCACATCCGTCGCCCTCTTGATGCCGTCCACCAGTGATTCGCGGCAGCCATACAGGTTGTCGAACTTGGACTTGGTCACCGAGTCGTTGACGTTGATGGCCGGGAAGGCGAGCTTGCCCTCCTTGTGCATCTGGTAGAGGCGGTGCACGCCGGTGGTGGTTTCCTCGGTCACGCCCTTTACTGCTGCCAGACGCTTGGAATACCAGCCCGGTTCAGTGGCCAGTTTTTTCTTGATCGAGGCGAACAGGCAGGTTTCCTCTTCGCTGGTGGGGTGGGCGATCAGGGCGGCGTCCTTCTCGGCGCGCGTGCCCAGATGCAGCAGCAGGGTGGCGTCGCCGCCGTCATCCAGGATCATGTTGGTCAGACTGCCATCGGGCCACTCGAAAATGCGATGGGTGTAGTCCCAGTAGTCCTCCAGCGTCTCGCCCTTGACGGCGAACACCGCGGTGCCGCCCGCGGCGATCGCGGCCGCGGCATGGTCCTGCGTCGAGAAGATGTTGCACGAGGCCCAGCGCACGTCCGCGCCCAGTGCCTTCAGCGTCTCGATCAGCACCGCCGTCTGTATGGTCATGTGCAAGGAGCCGGTGATGCGCGCGCCGCGCAGCGGCTGGGTGGAGGCGTATTCGTCGCGTATGGACATGAGACCGGGCATCTCGGTCTCGGCAATGGCGATTTCCTTGCGACCCCAGTCGGCGAGCGACAGGTCGGCAACGATGAAGTCTTTTGATGCGGCGTTATTTGCTACGGTCTTGGGTACGGCGCTCATCACGCGCTCCTTTCAAGTAAAAGAGTTCGTGAGCGCCGTTGCGGTAAGGAATTCCCGAGCCTGGCAGGTTATTGAGAGCCTGTCGCAACGCTCCTCGGGAAGGCGCGCATTGTAGCGTGATTGCTGCCGGCGGTGCTAGCGCAGGATTCAATTTAACAATTTTGTTCTTTAGTATTCTGATTCTAGTCAAAACATATCTAATAGAACAAAATCATTCTATATATTGATTTGTGCGCACTGGATTGATATTATATAACAATATTGATTAATAAAGGTATCCCATGCAGGTTCGATCCGCCAAACAACTGGGTGCAGCCCTGCGCGGCACCCGCATCGCGTTGAATCTTCCCGCACAGGATCTTGCGGCGATGATGGGCACATCGCATGCCTTTCTGAGTCGCCTGGAGCAGGGCAAGACAACGGCTGCCCTGCAAAAACTCTTCAGCGCGCTGAGCGAGTTGGGCATTGCCATGCATCTTGATCTGCCGCCTGAAGCCAAAGAGGTGCGCATCGAGTCTGATCCTGAGGCGCCGGTGAAACGCTCCAGGGTGCGTCGATGACACGCGAACTGGTCGTTACCATCGACCAGGCTCAAGTCGGCACCTTGAGCGAGAACCAGGGCATCTGGTCGTTCACCTACACGCCAGGCTGGGTTGCCAACGGTTTTGATCTGGCACCGGACCTCTCCCGCACGCAGGGCATCATCCTGGACACCGGCACTCACCGGCCGGTGCAGTGGTTCTTCGACAATCTCCTCCCCGAAGACGCCGCACGCGATTTAATGGCCGCATCAGCCAGGCTGCCAGGCGCCGACGCATGGAGCCTGCTCGAAATGTACGGTGCCGAATCGGCCGGTGCCATCACGCTTCTGCCGCCCGGCACCGGGCAACAGCGGGCCGCACTGCGGCCACTGTCAGATGAACAACTCCAGGCACGCATCGAGGCGCTGCCGCGGCAGGCGCTGACGGCGCTGGCCCCCAAACGCATGTCGCTTGCGGGCGCACAGCAGAAACTTCCTGTCGTTCTTACAAACGACGGCCTGTTGTTCGAGCCCGTAGGTGCGCATGCGTCCACTCACATCCTGAAACCGGACTCGACCAGCGACTACTACACGCACAGCGTGGTCAACGAATGGTTCTGCGCCCGGGTGGCGCAAGTAGTGGGGCTTCCCGTTCCCCCGGTGTTCCTTCGCTGCGTGCCCGCCCCGGTGTACATCATCGAACGCTTCGACCGCAGGATCGCGGGTGACACTGTGGAGCGATTACATGTACTCGACGCGACCCAGCTCCTGTCACTGGCGGCGGGAATGAAGTACGGCGAAAACGGTCTGCATGCGTTGACCAAGGTCATCGCCCTGTGCCGGGCCAAGGCCCCGGCCAGAGTCGCCCTTTTTCGCTGGGTCGTGTTCAATCTGCTCATCGGCAACAACGACGCCCACCTGAAGAACCTGTCCATCTTCGCTGGTCGTGAGGGCTATGCATTGACGCCTCACTACGACCTGGTGAGCACCGCGGCATGGGCCGGTCCCGATCGTGTCGGCGCGGGAGGAAGCGCATGGCCTGATGTTCCCCTCAGTTTCCCGATTGGTAACGCGAACCGGTTTTCCGAAGTGAAGCGTGCCGAGGTGATCGAATTTGCCGGGGGCTTGGGCATACCGCAGGCAACGGCGCGGCGCTATCTCGACCGCATGGTGCAGGCCATCGTTCCGGCGGCAGAGAAAATCCACGCCGAATATGAAGCAAGAACAGATATGCCCGCTCACCTGCGCGCCGGACAAATCAGGATGCTGCGGGCAATCCGTCACCTGCCGATCAGCACGATGGCGGCAAAGCTCAGAGCGTGAATTCTTTCGCTGACGGCGACGACACTTCTTCTGCTACTTCCGGTTGGGTCCGGCCGCCCTGAGGATCGCTTCCACGCGCGCCTTGGCGCCCTGCATGGCCATGGGCAGCGCCAGCAAACGGGCCACGGCCTTGGGTGCATCAGGCGCCATCAGCGGCGGTGTGGACCGCGAATTCTTGCTTTCGGCCAGGCGCTTCAGCATGCGCATGCGCCGCTCGGACTGCAATTCGGGAGGCGAAGGCAGATCCAGGACGATTTCCAGTTCCAGCAGCAGCGCATCGCGCTCGGCCTGGGTCTTGTCCGCCTGGGCGCGCCACGCCTCCGGGCCGGCCTTGACCGCCGCATCCAGTGACGCGAGACGCGCGGTCAGTGTGGCATCGAATTTCTCGCCTTCGCTCAAGCTTGCCTGCAGTTCGGCGCGCACCGCGTCGATGTCGGGCGTGCCGCCGCTGCCCAGCGCCTGTTCGGCGCGCTCCAGCACGGCCAGGCGCGCGAAGGCCGCGGCTTGTTTCTTGTCCTCGGCCTGGCGACGGATGGCGGCGGTGCGATCGATGACAGCTGCGCGCGCGGCGGAGTACTTCTGCTCCCACTCGCGCAGGGGCTTGCGTTCGGGCCAGGGCATGGCCTGCCAGCGTGTTCCGATTTCGTCCATGCCGCGCCTGAGTGCCGCGGTATCGTCACCCGCGGCCAGTGCCTGCAGCTCATCGATCAGCGCTTGTCGCTCGGTCATCTGGGCATTGCGTCCGGCTTCGCGTTCGGCCTTTTCTGCGTCACGTTTGCCGAACAGCGTGGAGCCGGCGGCGCGGAAGGCCGTCCACAGGGCCTGATCTTCTCCGGCCTTGAGCCGGATCGCGCCGCTCATGCCTTCCTGCCACTGCTTTTGCAGCGCAATCATGGCGGCCATGCTGGCGCCGTCGGCCGGCCGCTCGGCGATGACCTTGGACTGCTCGATGAGCGCCTGCCGGCGCGTGCGCTCCACCTGGCGGCGGGCATTGAGCTTCCTGTCGATCTCGGTGCTGAGCGAATCAAAACGTTTCTGCATGGCCTGCGCCTGCTTGCGCGGCAGCGTGCCGGCCTCGAACCAGCCGCGCAGCAGTTCGCCGCGCTCCGAGAGCAGGCGGCCCCAGTTCGCTCCGTCAACGATGCCCTCATTGAGCACCGTCAGCCGATCAAGCACGGCATTTTTCTTCTCGGCATTGCCGGCGCGTTGCTGCTCCAGCGCTTCGACGTGCCGGCGCACCGGTGTATAGGCACGGTCGCAGGCGCGGCGAAAGCGTTCCCACAGGCCTTTGGTGGACGCTCCCTTGGCGACATCGAGTTGTTGCCAGCGCGCCTGCAGTTCGCGCACGGCCTGGGCGATCTGCTCGGTGCTCAGAACCGGCTGGTCCTGCACGGATGCGTCCGCGGGCAAGGCTGCGGCATGTGCCGGAGCATCTGCCGCAGCAGTGGCTGCGTCCGCCAGTGCTGAGGCCTCATCGGTTACGGGCTGGACCGGTTCGGGCGATACCGGCCAGGCGAAGTTCTCCAGGGGCGCGATGAACCTGCTGATTACCGGAGCAGCGACCTCATCGGTTACGGGCAGCACCGGCTCGGGGGATACCGGCCAGGCAAAGTTCTCCAGCGGCGCGATGAATTGGCTGGCGGGGGGCTGTTCCTGCCGGCCCACCCGTTTGGCCAGCGCCTCGGCCTCGCGGCACAGCGCCTCGCGCGCCTTGAATTCGCCAAAGCGCTTCCAATCGCCCAGCTTGGCCAGCCGGTCCTGGCAGCGCTTGATGCGGAATTCCAGCGCCGCCGGCAAGGCGCGCTGTCCGTCTGAGGCGGCGCGTTTTTCTTCAAGCAACTGGCCCAGATCATGGGCCTGCTGGTGCTGGCCCTTGTCCAGAGCCACTTCCAGTTGCTTCACCAGGGCTTCGATGTCCTGACGCAACTGCTGGCCGGCGGTGCGTTCGGCCTCGTGCCGGTGCTGCTTCTCGGCTTCGATGGGCGAGATGATGGCCTGCGCGGCCTCTTCCACCCCGGCTCGCAATGCCGGCCTGATGATGCCGATGGCCTGTGCGAATTCGGCCCGCCAGGCCGGGCTCAGGATGGCAACATCGGCGCGCAAGGCCTCGACATGGCCGCGGGCGGTGGCCAGCGCGCGGCTTTCGATGTCGAGCACGGCATGGCGCTCGGTGAGTTTCTCCAGGCTGGCGAGGATCGCGGTGCGGTCCTTGGGCAGCGCCTCGAATCGTGGGTTGGCCAGCTGGCTTGCGCACGCGGCTCGTTCGGCGATGAGGCCGGCCAGCGCTTCGGGTTCCAGCGCGGCATCGGCCTGGGAGCGTTCCGCCAGCGCGTTGATGCCGGCCTTGATGCGCTCGATGTCACGCCCGATCTCGGCCTGGCCCTGGATCAGTTCGCGCGCCTGGGCGAGGACTTTGTCATAGCGTGCCTGCAATTGCGCTCCGTCGTCATGAGTGGGAAGCGGCGATATGGCCTGGAACTCGCGCTCGGCGTTGACCACGGCGGTAAGCGTCATCTGCGCGCGCTCGATCAATCCTTCCAGCTGCTCGCACAAGGCGCGCGCGCGCCGGTGCGCATCGCGCGCGGCCAGCAGTTCCTCTGCGCGCCCGTGGGCGGCGCGATAGATCTGTCTTTGCTTGTCGCGAAACTCCAGGGCCAGTGCCTCCAGCAGTGCGATATCCCATATGCCCCGCGCCGCCGCGGCACGGGCGCTGATCGGGCCGGCGCCGCGCACGACTTGGGCGCGGTCGGCATCCTGCTCCAGTTCGTTCACCAGCGCGCCGGCAAGTGCCTCGTCGCGGGTATGCGCGATCAGGGCCAAGCGCAGCGTTGTGCCGGCGTGTTGCAGCGCTGCTGGCAGCTCAGTCAGCTGTTCCGCCAGGCGCGCAGCCAGGATGTCTTCGTCACCCGGTTGCACCGTTGCCACCAGATTCCACAAGTCTGCGGGCGCCATGTGTTGCATGGCGCGGTGGCGCACGATGGGATCCGTATCCTGCACGGCAAGCTGGGCGAGCACCGGGTCGCTGGCAGGCAGGCGTTCCAGCGCCTGCAGCTTGCGCTCGGTGGTGGACTTGGCCCAATCGATGGGACCGGAGGAGAGGATGCTGGAGAACATATGTGTGTGCCTGAGATGAGTACGTCTGAGCCGAATCAGCGCGATGGAGCGAACCCGACAAAAAAGCCGGCTCGCGCCGGCTTTTTCACGCAGCAGGATGAAGCTTATACCGTCGCCGGCTCCTTGAGTCCCGCGTCAGCAGCCAGGGCTCGCGCCTTGTCCTTGTTCTCCCAGGTGAACTCCGGCTCGTCGCGGCCAAAGTGGCCGTAGGCGGCGGTCTTTTCGTAGATGGGACGCAAGAGGTCGAGCATCTGCACGATGCCCTTGGGGCGCAGGTCGAAGTGGCGCTGAACCAGTTCCGAGAGCTTCTCATCGGAGATTTTGCCGGTGCCCTGGGTGGTGACCAGCACGCTGGTGGGCTTGGCGATGCCGATGGCGTAGGACACCTGCACCAGGCACTTCGATGCCAGGCCGGCGGCGACGACGTTCTTGGCGACGTAGCGCGCGGCGTAGGCGGCGGAGCGGTCCACCTTGGAGGGGTCCTTGCCGGAGAAGGCGCCGCCGCCGTGCGGCGAGGAGCCGCCGTAGGTGTCGACGATGATCTTGCGGCCGGTCAGGCCGCAGTCGCCCTTGGGGCCGCCGATTTCGAAGGTGCCGGTGGGGTTCACCAGATAGTTGATGTTGCCTTTGACCAGGTTCTTGGGCAGCACCGGCTTGATGATCTGCTCGATCACCGCTTCTTCGATCTGCTTGTGCGTCATGCCCGGCGCGTGCTGCGTGGACAGCACGATGGTGTCCAGGGCGTCGGGTTTGCCGTCGACGTAGCGCAGCGTGACCTGTGACTTGGCGTCCGGACGCAGCCAGGGCAGGCGGCCGTCGCGGCGCAGCTCGGACTGGCGTTCCACCAGGCGATGCGACAGCCATATCGGCACCGGCATGAACTGCGGCGTTTCGTCGCAGGCGTAGCCGAACATCAGGCCCTGGTCGCCGGCGCCCTGGTCCAGATCCAGGCCCTTGCCTTCGTCCACGCCCTGGGCGATGTTCTGCGACTGCTCGCCATAGGCCACGATGACCGTGCAGGTGGAGGTGTCAAAGCCGATCGTCGGGTCGGTGTAGCCGATGCGCCGTATGGTCTTGCGCGCGACTTCATCGTAGTTGACGCGCGCGCCGGTGGTGATTTCCCCCGCCAGCACGACAAGATTGTCCTTGACCAGTGTTTCCGCGGCGACTCTGGAGCGTTTGTCCTGAGCTAAAATGGCATCAAGGATCGCGTCGGAAATCTGATCGGCGACCTTGTCCGGATGACCTTCGGATACGGACTCAGAAGTAAACAGAAAGCTCGACATGCTGGGCACCTGTAAAAAAATCAGGCCCGAAGGGTACCACGACTGGGCCTGCCCACATAGGGAAACCCCGCCCATGTCGTCCCGGCTTTTCCCCCTGCCGTGCTGAGGCTCCTGGCGGTCCTGCCGCTGTCATTTTTTCACCTCCTGGGGGCCGGGCTGGGTCGCCTGGTGTGGCTGCTGTCCCCGCGCTTTCGCCGCATTACCCGAGAGAACCTGGCCAGCGCCGGTTATGACGATGCCCGTCTGCTGCGTCGCACCGTGGCCGAGGCCGGCAAGGGGGTGCTGGAACTCATACCGGTGTGGTTCCGGCCCCAGGCCGAGGCCGCCGCGCTGATGCGCGAAGCCCAGATCGGCGATGTCATGGAACGCGCCAGGGCGCAGGGCAAGGGCATCATCTTGGTGACGCCCCACCTGGGTTGTTTCGAGGTCACCGCGCAGTGGTACACGCATGACTACGGTCCCATGACGGCGCTGTTCTCTCCGCCCAAGAAAAGCCTGGTCAACATGCTCATGTCCGCGGGGCGCGGCAAGCCGCGGTTGAAGCTGGCGGCGCCGGACATGCGCGGCATACGCGCCCTCTATCGCGCCCTGAAGCGTGGCGAGGCGGTGGGCATCCTGCCTGACCAGACGCCGGGTCGGGGCGAGGGCCAGTGGGCGGAGTTCTTCGGCCGGCCGGCCTACACCATGACCCTGGTGCATCGCCTGGCCGAGTCCACGGGGGCGCAAATCGTCCTGCTCTATTCCGAGCGACTGCCTGGCGGTGCAGGCTACAAAGGCTACGCGCAAGCCATGCCGCCGCGACTGGAGGGGGAGTCGCCCACGCGTCATCTCAACCGCGCGCTGGAGATGCTGATCCGCCGCTGCCCCGAGCAGTATCTGTGGAGCTACAACCGCTACAAGGTTCCCGCCGGCGTGGAGCCGCCGGGAGTGCGCTCTTGAGGAGGCGCGCCTGCTGGCGAGAGAGGGGGGAGGCGTGCTGGCCCGGTTGAGTCTTGCGGCCATGTGGCTGCTGCGCCTGCTGCCGCTCGCCGTGCTGGCGCGTGTGGGCGAGGGCTTCGGGCTGCTGCTCTATGCCCTCGCCGCGGAGCGACGCCGTGTCTGCCTGACCAATCTGGCGTGCTGCTTCCCCGATTTGAATGCCAGTCAGCGCCGCGTGCTGGCGCGGCGGCATTTCCGCGTGCTGGCGCGCAGCATCCTGGAGCGCGGCCTGCTGTGGTGGTCGCGGCGCAAGCGCATCGAGGCCCTGATCCGCATCGAGGGCCGCGAACATATCGAACACGAACGTGGCCAGCCGCTCATCCTGCTTGCGCCGCACTTCGTCGGCCTGGATGCGGCCTGGTCGCGCCTGAGTTGCGATTACGACATGGCCAGCATCTATGCCAACCAGAAAAGCGCGCTGTTCAACCGCGTCATGCGCGAAGGGCGGTTGCGCTTTGGCAACCAGCGCCTGTACTCGCGCCAGGAAGGCGTGCGTGGCGCTGCAACGGGACTGCGCGAGCACCGGCCGCTGTATTACCTGCCGGACATGGATTACGGCCCGCGCGATGCCATTTTCGTGCCTTTCTTCGGCGTGCCCGCGGCCACCATCACCGCGCTGCCGCGGCTGGCGAAGCTGGCGGGAGCGAAAGTGCTGCCTTGCGTGGCGAGGATGCTGCCCGGAGGAGAGGGCTACGAGTTGCGCTGCTACCCTGCGTGGGATAATTATCCGGGTGACGATATTGAAGCGGATACGCGGCGCATGAATGCGTTTATTGAAGAGCGGGTGCGTGAATGTCCTGAGCAGTATTTCTGGACCCACAAACGGTTCAAAACGCGACCGGACGGGGAATCGAAATGGTATTGAGGAGTTTTACCAATCCTGAGCCCGACCAGATTCGTGCGCTGTTGAAAGGCGTCAAAACCATCGCCGTGGTCGGCTTCTCGCCCAAGCCCTCGCGTCCCAGTCACAACATTTCCCGCGCCATGCAGCGTTACGGATTTCGCATCATCCCCGTGCGCCCCGGCATTGCCTCGGGCCTGGGCGAGCAGGCCTATCCCGATCTTGCCGCGGTGCCCGATCGCATCGACCTGGTGAATGTGTTTCGCGCCAGCGGCAACGTGCCGCCGGTGGTGGATGAATGCCTCAGGCTGGGCCTGAAAGCGATCTGGATGCAGGATGGCGTGATCAATGAGGGTGCGGCCGAGCGTGCCCTGCAGGCCGGCATGACGGTGATCATGGACCGCTGCGTGCTGCGCGATTACACCAGGTTGTGTGTGGCATGAAATTACGCTTCACCAAAATGCAGGGCGTGGGCAATGACTTCGTGGTCCTCGACGGTATCAGCCGGCGTATTGCGCTGACTCCGCGGCAAATAACGCGCATCGCCGACCGGCATTTCGGCGTGGGCTGCGACCAGTTGCTGCTGGTGGAGCGGCCCTCGGCACCCGATGCCGATTTCCGTTATCGCATTTTCAATGCCGACGGCGGCGAGGTGGAGCAATGCGGCAATGGCGCGCGCTGTTTCGTGCGCTTCGTGCGCGACCGCGGCCTGACGGAGAAATCCGAGATTCGCGTGGAGACGCAGTCCGGCATCATCGCCCCCAGGCTGGAGGCTGACGGCCAGGTCACCGTGGACATGGGCGCGCCGATGTTCGATCCCGCGCGCATTCCCTTCAGCAGCCAGACGGCGGCGGTGGTTCATGGCCTGGAGGTGGATGGGCGGTCGCTGGAGATCAGCGCGCTGTCCATGGGTAATCCGCATGCGGTGCAGTTCGTGACCGATGTGGACACCGCGCCGGTCACCACGCAGGGGCCGCTCATCGAGCATCACCCCCGCTTTCCGCGGCGCGTGAACGCGGGCTATGCGCAGGTGCTGAATCGCCATCACATCCGCCTGCGGGTGTGGGAGCGCGGTGCCGGCGAAACCCTGGCCTGCGGCACCGGCGCCTGCGCGGCCGTGGTGGCGGGCATACGCCGCGGGTTGCTGGACTCGCCGGTGCGCGTGAGCACGCGCGGCGGCGATTTGAGCATCAGCTGGCCACCAGACCATGCAGACCATGTAAACTCCGGCCCATCCGCCGTGTCTTTGAACAGCGTGCTCATGACCGGCCCGGCTGTCACTGTTTTCGAGGGAGAGATAGAGCTTGATGAATGACGATGATGTGGTGCGCTTTCTGCTGGAGAATCCCGTCTTCTTCGAGGCTCATCCGGAGTTGCTGACGCAATTGCGTTTTCCCAATCCCCATGGCGGTCAGGCCATTGCACTGTCCGACCGGCAGGTGCAGGCGTTGCGCGAGGAGAACAAGGCGCTCAGGGCCAAGCTGCAGGAGCTGGTGCAGTTCGGCGAGGAAAATGACGCCATCACCACGAAGATGCACAAACTGATACTGGGTGTGCTGTCCGCGGCCACCGCGCCGGAACTGCTGGCCACCCTTCACGCCGGCCTGCGTGAAGGCATGTTGGTGCCGCATACCGCCCTGCGCATCTGGGGCGGACGGCCTTACTCCGGCGAAGGTGCGGACCGTGAGGAGTTTTCCGTGGTCAGCGGGGAACTCAAGGAGTACGCCGCAGGCCTGCCGCGGCCCTTCTGCGGCCCCAGCGGCCGTCCTGAGGCCGCCGAGGTTGCCACCTGGTTTGGCGAGGCAGTCTCGCATGTGCGCTCGGTGGCGCACATGCCGGTGCGCGATGCCGATGGCACCTGCATCGGCATGCTGGCGCTGGGCAGCGAGGACGTGCTGCGCTTCTACCCGGACATGGGCGTGCTTTATCTGCAGCGCCTGGGCGAACTCACCGGCGCCGCCCTGCGCCGCTTTGTCTGACCGTGCAAATGGGGCAGGCGGCACTGGACAGCCGCCGCGCCCGCGTCGATGAATATCTGCAGCATCTGCAGGCCGGGCGCCGGCTGTCGCCGCATACCGTCAGCAACTACGCTCGTGAGCTGACCGTCCTGATCGCCGAGCTCGAAGACCTCGCTTTCGAGCGCATGCACAACCAGCATGTGCGCCGTGCCGTGGCCCGCGCTCACGGCAAGGGCCTGTCGGGCAAGTCCATTGCGCGCCGGCTGTCGGCCTGGCGCAGTTTTTTCCGCTGGCTGGATCGCCACTACGGGCCGGTGGTGAACCCGGTCAACGGCGTGCGTGCGCCCAAAAGCCCCAAGGCACTGCCCAAGGCGCTGTCGCCGGACATGGCTGCGAGGCTGCTGGATATGCCGGCCACTGAGCCGGCCGACCTGGAACCAGCCAACATTCAAGCAGCCAACATTCGCGACAAGGCCATGTTCGAGCTGTTCTACTCCTCGGGCCTGCGCCTGGCCGAACTGATTGGCCTGGATCTGGTGGCAGCCAGGAGCATCGGCGCCGAGCGCGATGTCAATGTTCTGGGCAAGGGCAGCAAAACGCGCAATGTGCCGGTGGGCGCAAAAGCGGTGCAGGCGATCGATGCCTGGCTGGCGGTGAGGGCGCAGCTCGCCCGGCCCGAGGAGCCGGCGCTGTTCGTGGGTGCGCGCGGCGGCCGCATCTCGCCTTCCATGGTGCAGCAGCGCCTGCGTGAATGGGGCAAGCGCCTGGGGCTGGCGGTGCATCCGCACATGCTGCGCCATTCCTTTGCCAGTCACGTGTTGCAGTCCTCGCAGGACCTGCGCGCGGTGCAGGAGCTGCTGGGCCACGCCAGCATCGCCGCGACGCAGGTGTACACGCATCTGGACTTTCAGCACCTGGCCAAGGTCTATGACGCCGCGCATCCGCGGGCGAAGAAGAAATGAGCGCACCCTGCAGGTTCCATGAACGCTGAACGGGATTCTCCATTGCCGTCACCGCCGTTCGTTTCCCTGTCGCGGCTGTTTTTTGCCTTCATGCAGATCGGCATTTCCGGTTTCGGCAGCACCGTCGTGTATGCGCACAGGGTGGTCGTCGAGGACTGGCGCTGGATGAGCAATGAAGAATTCCTCGATCTGTGGTCCGTGTGCCAGATGCTGCCCGGACCGAATGTTGTCAACTGGTCGGTGGCTGCGGGCTCGCGCCTGCGCGGCGGCCCCGGCGCGGTGGTGGCGGTGCTGGGTCTGGTGATCGCGCCGGTGTGCATCGCACTTGCCCTGGGCGTGCTCTACGCCCGTTATGGCGAGGTACCGGCGGTGCACGCCGCGCTGCGCGGCATTGCCGCCGCCGGTGCGGGTCTGCTCATCGCCACTGCGGTGAAGATGGCGCAGACACCGCGGGTGTATTCGTGGATGGCAGGGTTCAGCGTGCTTGCATTTGTGAGTGTGGGCGTGCTGCGCTGGTCGCTGGTCCTTGCCCTGGCGGCGCTGATTCCCCTGAGCATTGCCGGTGCCTGGTGGCGCGCGCAGCGAGTGAGGGCCTGATGGATTCAGCCGTACTGCTTGCCCTGTCGCTGAATTTCATGATGATCTCGCTGCTGTCCGTAGGCGGGGGCGGGGCCACCATACCGGAGATGCACCGCAACGCCGTGGATGTGCACGGCTGGATGTCGGGCGCCCAGTTCGCCGAGCTGTATGCGCTGGCCCAGGCCGCGCCCGGACCAACCACCACCATGTTTGCCTCGCTCATCGGCTGGAAGGCGGCGGGCCCCTGGGGCGCGCTGGTGGCGGTGTCATCCATTCTTGCGCCGTCCTGTTTGCTGACCTATTTCGGCAACCGGACCTGGGACCGCTATCGTGAGACTCGCTGGCGCGAGATCGTGCAGGCGGGCCTGGTTCCCGTGACTGTCGGCCTGATGTTCGCCGCCGCCTGGCTGGTCACCAGCGGCGCGGTGCATGGCTGGCCGACGCTCGCGATCGCGGCACTATCGGCTGCTGCCATGATCATGACCCGTTGGAATCCGCTGTGGATGATCGCCGCCGGCGCCGTGGCCGGCCTGCTGGGCTGGGTTTAGGAACCCATTCATTATGAAACGGGTTCTGAGATGAGCACCACTCTGGTCTTGAAAGAAGGACGCGAGAAATCGCTGCTGCGCCGTCATCCCTGGGTATTCTCCGGCGCGGTGGGGGAGCTCAAGGGCTCGGTGAAGCCAGGCGATACCGTGATGGTGCGCTCGGCCGCCGGGAAATTCCTGGCCTGGGCTGCCTGCAGCCCGTCCTCGCAGATACGCGCGCGGGCGTGGAGCTTCGTCGAGCACGAAAAGCCCGATGAGGCCTTCCTGCGCGAGCGCGTGCGGCAGGCCGTGGCGCGGCGCGCGCACCTGGCGACGGACAGCGATGCCATGCGTCTGGTGCATGCCGAGGCCGATGGTCTGCCCGGGTTGATCGCCGATCGCTATGCCGATGTGCTGGTGGTGCAGATCACCGCCGCCGGCACCGAACGCTGGCGCGAGGTGCTGGTGGATGCATTGCGCGAGGAGAGTGGCTGCGCGCATGTCTATGAGCGTTCCGATGCCGATGTGCGCAAGCTGGAAGGCCTGGAGGCGCGCACCGGCGCGCTGGCGGGCACGGTACCGCAGGAACCGGTTCACATCACCGAGCACGGGTTGCGTTATGCGGTGGACATTGTGGCCGGCCAGAAGACCGGTTTCTTTCTCGACCAGCGCGACAACCGCCTGGCGGTGGGGGCGCAGTGCCGTGACCGGGAGGTGCTCAACTGCTTTTGCTACACCGGCGGTTTCACGCTGTCGGCGCTGGCGGCCGGCGCGCGCAGCGTCACTTCCGTGGACAGCTCGGCGCCGGCGCTGGAGGCGGCGCGGGTCAACGTCGCGCTCAATGCCCTGGACGGCGACGCAGCCGGCAATCCTGGCAACAATCGCGCGTACTGGGTGGAGGCCGATGTGTTCCGCTATCTGCGCCAGCTCAAAGGCGAAGGCCGGATGTTCGACCTCATCGTGCTCGATCCGCCCAAGTTCGCGCCCACCTCCAAGGATGCCGAACGCGCATCGCGCGGCTACAAGGACATCAACCTGCATGCGCTGCAATTGCTGCGTCCCGGCGGCAGGCTGGCGACCTTTTCCTGTTCCAGCGGCGTCAATGCCGATCTGTTCCAGAAGATCGTCGCAGGAGCCGCCGCCGATGCCGGCGTCTCCTGCCGTATCGAGCAACGCTTTCACGCCTCGCCGGACCATCCGGTGCTGCTGGAATTTCCCGAAGGCGAGTACCTGAAAGGGCTGTTGTTGTCCCGGGCCTGAACTTGCCTGAGCGTGCCTGTTATTGCAACCTAGTGTTATTGCAACCTAGTTGCATTAAGAAGCCTGCCCGTGCTTTAATCCCCGGCCTTTTCAGACCGGCGGAGTTGCGTCATGGATCCCGTGCTGTTCTACATCATCGCCGCCACGCTGCTGGGCGGCGTGCTGTCGCTGGCTGCCGCCGGCTTGGTGGCGCTCACCCTGGCGTCGCGCTGGATGAGCCATATGGTGAGCTTTGCCGTTGGCGCCCTGTTGGCCGTGGCTTTTCTGGATGTCCTGCCCGAGGCGCTCAGGCGCAGTTCCAGCAACGAGGCGCTGCTGGCCACGCTGCTGGCCGGCCTGCTGCTGTTTTTCCTGCTGGAGAAGGCCGCGCTGTGGCGTCACAGCCATGTCGGCGCGGATGATGCCGGGGATGAGCACGGCCATGGGCATCAGCATGGTCATCAAAGTCACAGCGGAGACCATGGTCACCAGGGCGGACATGACCACGGCCGTCCTGCTACCGCGGCGATGGTGCTGATCGGCGACGGCTTTCACAACTTCGTCGACGGCATACTTATCGCGGCGGCGTTTACCGCGGACGTCCGGCTGGGCATTGCCACGGCGGCCGCGGTGATGATCCACGAGATTCCCCAGGAAGTCGGCGATTTCATGGTGCTGTTGCACAGCGGCTACGATCGCCGGCGGGCACTGTTCTGGAACTTTGTCTCCAGCCTCACGGCGGTGGTGGGAGGCGTGCTGGGCTACCTGCTGCTGGATGTGATGCAGCAGGCGCTGCCTTACGTGCTGGCGCTGGCCTCGGCCAGCTTCATCTACGTTGCCATGGCCGATCTCATCCCCGGCATGCAGCGGCGCTGGGACGCAAAAGCGGCGGTATGGCAGATTTTTCTGATTGCAGCGGGCATAGCCTCCATCGCGGCCATGCACTATCTGCATGTTTAACAAGGCAACAGTGATGGCGACAGCGGATAGGGTCACGCCGGGCTGCGCATTGCGATACGCTATGCCCCGAGCCGGTATGATCAAAGCTGGAATCATTGGCGACAACGCAGGTAAAACTTCAGTGCAGACCCATGCTCAAGCATGACGAAGACCTCCAGGCAGCAGCCCGCGCGCAGGTGCGCGCGGCGGGACTGCGGGCCACGGGCGCGCGCATCCGGGTGCTGGCCGAACTGACTGCCGGCGGCGGTCTGCTCTCGCATCACGACATTGAACAAGCGCTGTCCCGGGAGGGAAGCGGCATAGACCGCGTCACGCTGTACCGCGTGCTGGATTCGCTGGTGGACAGCGGCCTTGCGCACAAGGTGGCGGGAAGCGACAGGGTGTGGCGCTTTGGTTGCACGCTGGAGTCCAAATCGGCGGCGAGATCCGGCGCGGTGCCGGGCGCGGCCAGGGATGCGCATGAACGCCACGCGCATTTCCAGTGCAGTGACTGCGGCAAAGTCGTCTGTCTGCGGGAGATGCCGGCTGTCAGGCCCAGGCGCGCCTTGCGTGTGCCGCGGGGCTATCGGCCGGAAACCGTGGAACTGACGGTCAAGGGGCGCTGCCCGGGCTGCGTATCCTGACGGGCAGCAACAGAAAGAGGAAGCAATGGCAAAGCAGGAACGAAAAGCAGACAAGAAGACCGACAAGAAAGCTGAAAAAGGCATGGTGCCGGTGACCATCCTCACCGGCTTCCTGGGCAGCGGCAAGACCACGCTGCTCAACCGCGTGCTCAAGGAACAGCACGGCCACCGCATCGCGGTGATCGAGAACGAGTTCGGTGAAGCCGGCGTGGACAACGAGATCCTCGTGAGCGAGCGCGAAGAGCAGATCGTGGAGATGAACAACGGCTGCATCTGCTGCACCGTACGCGGCGACCTGCTGCGCATCCTCGCCGACCTGAGGGCCAAGCGCGAGTCGGGCAAGCTGTGGTTCGAGCGCGTCATCATCGAGACCACCGGCATGGCCGACCCGGGGCCGGTGGCGCAGACCTTCTTCCTCGACGAGAAAGTGGGCGAGTACTACCTTTTGGACAGCGTCATCACGCTGGTGGATGCCAAGCACGGCCAGCAGACCCTGGATCAGTTCAAGGAGGCGCAGGAGCAGGTGGGGTTCGCTGATCGCATCATGCTGTCCAAGACCGACCTGGTGCCCGAGGAAGAGGCGGAAAAACTCAAGGCCCGCCTGGTGCGCATGAATCCGCGCGCGCCTATCCGCAAGGTCAATTTCGGCAACGCGCCCATCGACGAAATCCTGGACATCCGCGGCTTCAATCTCAATGCCATCCTGGAGATCGACCCGACCTTCCTGGAGGACTCCGAGCACGAGCACGACGAGCATGTGAAGTCTTTCGTGTTCCGCTCCGAGCGGCCTTTCGACGGCACCAAGCTGGAGGATTTCCTCTCCGGCATTGTCAAGGTCTATGGCGAAAACATGCTGCGCTACAAAGGTGTACTGTGCATAAAAGGCGTTCCCCAGCGGGTGGTATTCCAGGGGGTGCATATGATGATGGGCGGGGACATGGGCAGAACATGGGGCAGGGACGAAAAGCGCGGCAGCACCATGGTGTTCATTGGGCGCCAGCTCCCGGAAGACTTGATTGTGCAGGGGCTGGAGCAGTGCTTGGCGCCGGCTTCCTGATTTCGTAATACAACTTCCTACACTTTGCCCAACAAGGGGTGCGTTGAAATGAATGCGAACACTGCCAAGCCTGCCAAGCCTGCCGAAGCGCCGGTGCTGACCGAAGCGGCATTGAGGAAAATGCCTGCCCCCAAGTACATGAACGCGGAACAACTGGCCTTCTTTCGTGTCCAGTTGCTGCGCATGCGGCAGGAGATATTCGACAACGCCAGTCATACTTCCGAGCATCTGCGCGCGCATGAGGCCGAGCCCGATGTCGCCGACCAGGCCACCATAGAAGAGGAAAATGCCCTGGAGTTGCGCACCCGTGATCGCGAGAGGAAGCTCCTGCGCAAGATCGAAGAGGCCTTGAAGCGAATCGACGACGGCAGCTATGGCTACTGCGAGGAGACCGGCGAGGCCATAGGCATTCCGCGCCTGCTGGCCCGTCCCACTGCGACACTGACCATCGATGCCCAGTCGCGCCGCGAGCAGAAGCAGAAACTGTTTGGTCGCTAAGTCGCGACTGTTCCCGGCGACGTTGTCTGATCAACATCCAAAGCGCATGCGTCTGAGCACACGCCGGCTGTTAAGCCTGTTCCTCGCCGCGATGCTGGTGGCGGGGCAGTGGGCCGGACAACTGCATGCGCTGTCGCATGCCAAGCATGATCTTGCGCTGGCTCTGGCCACGCCCGGCCCTGCCGGCGACCACAGCCGGCAAAGCCCGACCAGCCCGCTCAGGCTGGAGCACTCGGCGGACCTGTGCGTTGCTTTCCATGCCCTGGACGGGGCTGCGGTTGCCACAGCCGGACTGGTGCTGGACAGACATGCACCGCAGTTTTTTCACGCACTGCCCGGCTGTGCGTTGCGCGCGGCTGATCCCCTTCCTTTTTCCTCCCGCGCTCCCCCTGTTCCTGTCTAGCTGTACCTGATTGCGGTCGCCTTTGCGGCGACTTTGCGGCGGATCTGCATCTGCGGATGCGGTCCGCCAGTTCAGACCAGTTTGGAGGAACATCATGTTCAGAATGAATTCCCTGCTGCTCGCCATGTCGGCGACGGCAGCCATGAGTTTTTCGCAGGCGGCCTGTGCCGCCGGTGACACGGACTTGAGCGAATTGCGCGAGCAGTTGCGTCAGCTCAAGACGCAATACGAGCAGCGCATCAGTGCGCTGGAACAGCGTTTACAGCAGGCCGAAACCGCCCTGGGCAGGGGCGGCGAAACCGCCAGGTCGCGGCCAGCGGCAGCGGAGCCATCGCCGCCGCCCGCCCAGCCCGCAAGGAGCGCGGCAAATGCCTTCAATCCCGCAATGTCGCTCATCCTCAACGGCACCTATGCCAGGCTGTCGCGCGATCCGGCCGGGTATCGCATCAACGGTTTTGTGCCCACCGGGGGCGAAGTGGCGCCGCCGGAACGCAGCTTCAGCCTGGGCGAGTCCGAGCTGGTGCTGAGCGCCAGCATAGACCCGAATTTTCGCGGCAGGCTCATAGCCGCGATCGCGCCGGACAATAGCGTGGGGGTGGAAGAGGGCTATATCGAAACCCTGGGACTGGCCAGCGGGCTGACGTTGAAGGCGGGACGGTTTTTCTCGGCGGTGGGCTACCAGAACGAGCTGCATGCGCACGCCTGGGACTTTGTCGATGCCCCCCTGGCTTACAAGGCCTTCCTGGGCAATCAGTTTGCCGACGATGGCGTGCAGGTGAAATGGGTGGCGCCCACCGATATCTACCTGGATGTGGGACTGGAACTGGGACGCGGACGCAGCTTTCCCGGAGGGTCTGCTGCCGGGCGCAGCCGCAATGGCGCCGCTTCCAGCACCCTGTTCGCCCACGTGGGCGGGGATATCGGCGAGAGCACGGCCTGGAAGCTGGGGCTGTCCCATTTGCGCACCAGCCCGCAGGGCCGTAGCTACGATGATGCCGATGCCAGCGGCACGACGGTGAGCAATGCTTTCAGCGGGCGCAGCCGCCTGTGGGCGCTGGGCGGCGTGCTGAAATGGGCCCCCAATGGCAATGCCACGCTCACCAATCTCAAGCTGCAGGGCGAATATTTCCGGCGCCGGGAAGAGGGCAGTCTGACCTATGACACGGCGGCGGCCTCCCTGGGCACTCAGACCGGAAGCTATGCCTCGCGCCAGTCGGGTTGGTATGCGCAGGGCGTCTATCAATTCATGCCGCAGTGGCGCCTGGGCTACCGTCGCGACCGTTTGAATTCGGGCGCGAGCTCGCTGGGACTGGTGGACACGGGTGCCTTGGGCGCGGCCAATTTCCCCATCCTGGAGGGCTACAAGCCCACACGCAGCACGATCATGGTGGACTGGAGCGGCAGCGAGTTCAGCCGCCTGCGCCTGCAGCTTGCGCATGATCGCTCGCGCAACGATGCCGGCGACAGGCAGTTGTTCCTGCAGTACATCATGAGCCTGGGCGCCCACGGCGCCCATGCCTTCTGAAAGGACCGGCCATGAACTTGCTGTGGAAATGTGCGGCGGCCCTGATGCTGATGCCGGTGGCCTTGCAGGCATGGGCCATCAACGTCCTCGCCTGCGAGCCGGAGTGGGCGGCGCTGGTGAAGGAGCTTGCCGGGGACAAGGCCGTGGTGTTCTCGGCCACCACCGCACTGCAGAACCCGCATCACATCGAGGCACGTCCCAGCCTGATTGCGCGCGTGCGCAACGCCGATCTGGTGGTCTGCACCGGTGCGGAACTGGAGGCAGGCTGGCTGCCGCTGCTGCTTTCGCAGTCGGGCAACGCACGGATACAGGCGGGGCGGCCCGGCTATTTCGAGGCGGCGCAGTTCGTCACCCGCCTGGAGATTCCGGAGCGCGTGGATCGCTCGCAGGGCGATGTGCATGCAGGCGGCAATCCGCATATTCATACCGATCCGCGCAATGTCGCCAAGGTGGCGGCTGCGCTGGCGGATCGCCTGGCGCAGATCGATGCTGCCAATGCGGCCGGTTATCGTTCCCGCACTGCTGATTTCCTCGATCGGTGGCAGGCAGCGGTGCGCAAGTGGGAACAGCAGGCCGCGCCGCTGAAGGGCATGGCGGTGGTGGCGCATCATCGCGAATGGACCTATCTCGCGGCATGGCTGGGCATGCGCCAGGTGGGCTACCTGGAGCCCAAACCCGGGGTGCCGCCCACACCTTCGCATCTGGCCGGGCTGTTGCAGACCCTGCAACGCGATCCGGCCGGAGCGGTGGTCTATTCGCCCTACAACGATCCCAGGGCAGCCGGTTTTCTGTCGCAGCGCGCGCGCATCCCGGCACTGCTGCTGCCTTACACCGTGGGCGGGAGCGAGGGCGCAAAGGATTTGTTCAGCCTGTTCGATGACACACTGGCGCGTCTGCTGTCAGCAAGGCCATCGGCAAAACCATCGGCCAATCCATCGTGAACGCGGTCCGGCTTGCCGGCAAGGGAGGATGACATGCATATGGATGCGGTCAGCCTGGGCATCATCCTGCCCGCATTGGTTGCCGGTCTGCTGGTGACCCTGGTGCTGGTGCCACTGGGCATGCAGGTGCTGTCGCGCGGCATCGTGTTCATCGACCTGGCGGTGGCGCAGATCGCCGGCCTGGGCGTGATCGTCGCCGACACGCTGGGACTGGAACCGCAGGGCCTGGCGGTGCAGGTGGCGGCATTGGGCGCGGCCATTGTCGGAGCGCTGTTCCTGACCTGGACCGAGCGCCGCTGGCCCGAGGTGCAGGAAGCCATCATAGGGGTGAGCTTCGTGCTGGCGGCCAGTGTCGCCCTGTTGCTGCTGGCCGGCAATCCGCACGGCGGTGAGCAACTCAAGGATCTGCTGGTGGGCCAGATACTCTGGGTCGATCCGCGGCGGCTGATGCTGGAGGCGCCCCTGTACGCACTGCTGGCTGCACTGTGGCTGGCTTACGGCCAGCGCCTGCGGCGCGCCGGCTTTTATCTGCTGTTTGCCTGTGCTGTAACGCTGTCGGTGCAGCAGGTGGGTCTGTACCTGGTGTTTGCCACGCTCATCATCCCGGCGCTGGCCACCCATTATGTGCGCAGGCACCGCCGTCTCAGAGCCTATGTTGTGGCGATCGCGGGGTACACCGGTGGGCTGCTTGCCTCGGCCTGGTACGATCTGCCCTCAGGCGCAATGATCGTCTGTACCCTGGCACTGGCAGGTATGGTTTCGGCGCTGGTGAGCCCGGGGCGCTTGAATACCACCGACCCCGCCCCCAGATAAAATCCACTCTTCCCCTGGCAGATGTCATTTGCCATGGGTCACCTGCCATCGCTCCTGGTGAGCGTTTCGCAAGCAAAGGCACTTTCCCATGGAACAATTTCACGGCACCACCATCCTGTCGGCGCGCCGCGGCAACAAGGTCGCGCTGGGCGGGGACGGGCAGGTCACGCTGGGCCACATCGTGATCAAGGCCACCGCGCGCAAGGTGCGGCGCCTGTATCACGACAAGATCCTTGCGGGTTTCGCCGGTGGCACGGCCGATGCCTTCACGCTGTTCGAGCGCTTCGAGGGCAAGCTGGAAAAGCACCAGGGCAACCTGATGCGCTCGGCGGTGGAACTGGCCAAGGACTGGCGCACCGATCGCATACTGCGGCGCCTGGAGGCCATGCTGGCCGTGGCCGATCGAGACGTCTCGCTGATCATCACCGGACAGGGCGATGTGCTGGAGCCGGAATTCGGCCTGGTGGCCATAGGCTCGGGCGGCGCCTATGCCCAGGCCGCCGCACGCGCTCTTCTTGAAAACACTGAACTGGATGCCGAGGCGGTGGTCAGAAAGTCGCTGTCCATCGCCGGCGATTTGTGCATTTACACCAACCAGCATCACACCGTTGAAGTGTTGTAATCCATGTCCCAAATGACCCCGCAGGAAATCGTCCACGAACTGGACAAGCACATCGTCGGTCAGAACAGGGCCAAGCGCGCCGTGGCCATTGCCATGAGAAACCGCTGGCGCCGGCAGCAGGTGGCCGAGCCCCTGCGTCATGAAATCACGCCCAAGAACATCCTGATGATAGGGCCCACCGGCGTGGGCAAGACCGAGATCGCGAGGCGCCTGGCGCGGTTGGCGGATGCGCCCTTCATCAAGGTCGAGGCGACCAAGTTCACCGAGGTCGGCTACGTCGGCCGCGATGTGGACACCATCATTCGCGACCTGGTGGAAATCGGCATCAAGCAGACGCGTGAGACGGCCACGCGCAAGGTGCGCAGCCAGGCCGAGGAGGCCGCCGAGGAACGCATACTCGATGCGCTGCTGCCGCCTGCCCGCTCCGCGGGCTCGTTTAATGATCGCGATGTGGGCTTCACTCCGCGCGCGGACAGCGCGGAAGATTCCACCGCGCGGCAGAAATTCCGCAAGAAGCTGCGCGAGGGCGAACTGGACGACCGGGAAATCGAGATCGAGGTGTCCACCCCGCAGGCGCAGATGGAGATCATGGCTCCTCCGGGCATGGAGGAACTCACGCAGCAGATCCAGGGCATGTTCCAGAACCTGGGTTCTTCCCGCAAGAAGCTGAAGAAGCTCAAGATCAAGGACGCTTTCCGGCAATTGACCGATGAAGAGGCAGGGCGCCTGGTGAATGACGAGGAACTGCGCGCCAAGGCCGTGGCCAATGTCGAGGAGAACGGCATCGTCTTCATCGACGAGTTCGACAAGATCGCCACGCGCCAGGAAACCGCCGGCGCGGACGTGTCGCGCCAGGGTGTGCAGCGCGATCTGCTGCCGCTGGTCGAAGGCACCACGGTGAGCACCAAGTACGGCATGGTGCGCACCGACCACATCCTGTTCATCGCCAGCGGCGCTTTCCACCTGGCCAAGCCATCGGACCTGATACCGGAAATGCAGGGCCGTTTTCCCATACGCGTGGAACTGGATTCGCTGACGGTGGCGGACTTCGAGCGCATCCTCACCGCCACCGACGCCTGCCTGACGGTGCAGTACGCGGCGCTGCTGGGCACGGAACAGGTCCAGCTCGAGTTCAGGCCCGAGGGCATACGCCGGCTGGCCGAGATCGCCTGGTCGGTGAACGAGAAGACCGAGAACATCGGCGCGCGCCGGCTCTACACCGTCATGGAAAAGCTGCTGGAGGAGGTCTCCTTCGACGCCGGGCGGCGCGGCGCCCTGCAGCTCGTGGTGGACGCGGCTTACGTGGACGACAGACTCAAGGAACTGGCGGCGAGCGAGGATCTGGCGCGCTACGTGTTGTAGCCAGTTCCCCCGGTGCGGCGGCTGCGGCCCCGACCGGTATTGCAGGGTGCGTGGCGTTCCCCATGCTAGGCCATGCTTAATTTCAGGCCGGATTGGATAGCTGATATTAATCATCTCCCTGGGCCAAAAAGAAAGCTGATTTATATCCATAAATGTAACTATTCAGGTCAATATTGCGGTTGTAAACAGAACGGTAAAGGCTGATACTTCATGGCATGCCTGAATTGCCTGACCTGTCCAGACTGAGCGATGTCGAGAAAGACACGCTGATTCTGGCGCAGTTTGAGCAGATGAGGCAGATA
>CAXNIK010000011.1:0-26093 GCA_964202115.1 Burkholderiales bacterium | reverse complement strand
CCGGCACTCGCGCGATCGTCGTGTATGCCGAGGGCTTCAAGGATGGCCGCGCCCTGTTCGACGTGGCGAGCCGCGTAACCGCGACCAAGCCGATCGTGATGTACAAGGCCGGCCGCAACGTCGAGGGCGCGCGCATGGCACGCTCGCATAGCGGCTCGCTGGCGGGGGACTACGCGGTCAGCCAGGGCGCGCTCGCACAGGCCGGGGTGACGCTGGTGTCCCGGGCCGAGTACCTGCTTCCAGTGGCTGAAGCCCTGGCGACCCTGCCGACCATGCGCTCGCGAAACGTGGCGGTGATCTCCGAAGGGGGCGGCCCGATCACGATCGCCTCCGAGTCGCTGAGTGAACGTGGCCTCGAGCTTGCCGAACTGTCGCCGGCGACCCAGCAGAAGATCCACGAGATCATTCCGAATTCGACGGTCATTGCGAATCCGGTCGATATAGCGGTGCTGGCCAATCCGTCGGTGCGCAACTACGGCCTGTGCGCTCGCGCCATACTCGAAGATGCGCGCATCGATGCGCTGTTGTTTGTCGGCTGGTTCGGTGCCTATGGCCGACGCGGAGGCAGCGCATTGGCCGCAGAGGAAGTGGCCGTGGCGGCATCGCTGTGCCGCTTGATGCGCGAACTGGGCAAACCGGTCGTGGTTCAGTCGCACTATGCGCAACTCGGTACCGAGGCGCTCGATACGCTGCGCACCGGCGGCGTGCCGGTGCATCAGGACTTCGACATCGCTATCGAATGCCTGCGTGCCGCTGCCGATCGCGGCGAGGCCAGCCGCCGGCTCGCGCGACGGGTGGCGGACGCACCGGTGCCTGTCGACGAATCGTGTGCAGCCTTGATCGAAAGGTGCCGGCAGCAGGTTCGAGGCATGCTGCTCGAACACGAGGCGCGCGACCTGCTGACGGCATACGGCATCCCGGTGCCACCGCACTGGCTGATCCGTCACATCGACGAAGTCCCCGGGGCCTTGCGCACGCTGGGCGACGTGCCACTGGCGCTGAAGATCGTATCCGCCGACATCGTTCACAAGACCGATGCCGATTGCGTGCGCCTGCATGTGCAGGGCGAGGCCGCGGTCGCGGCGGCCGTGCGCGAGATCCTCACCAATGCACGGCGTCACGACGAGGGTGCCCGGATTGACGGCGTGCTGGCCGCGCCTATGGCGGCGCGTGGGGTCGAAGTGATCGTGGGGACCAGCAATGATCCGCAGTTCGGTCCGATCATGATGTTCGGCCTGGGCGGGATCTTTGTCGAGGTGATGCGCGATGTGGTGTTTCGCACCTTGCCGATATCGCGCGACGATGCGCTATCGATGCTGGCCGAGATCAGGGGGCGGAGGGTCCTCGATGGCGTGCGCGGCATGCCGGCCGCAGATATCAAGGCGCTGGTGGAACTGATGCTGGCGGTGTCACATCTGGCGCTAGCTTGCCCTGGTATTGCGGAAATCGATCTGAATCCGGTGATCGTTCACCAGAACGGGCTGTCCATCGTTGACGCCCGTATGATTCTGGTAGGATAGAAAAAAGCCAGTGGGCATCGGCGTGCCCGCGTCAGCGATAAGAGTATCGGCAAGGACCGCGGCAACAGCAGTGGGAACAGGCGGGGCTGCCATCACACAGCGCAGCCCGCCTGCATCACAACCAAGGAGGAACTCGGCAATGGATCGCAAGTTTACGCTGTCGACAGTTGCGCTTTTTGCGCTGTCTACGGTTACTCCGGTGCTGGGGCAGACCTATCCGGCGAAGCCGGTGCGCATCATCGTGCCGTTCGCCGCCGGAGGCGGATCCGATGTGGTCGCCCGACTGCTCGGTCCCGAGCTTACACGCGCCTGGGGCCAGCCGATGATCGTGGACAATCGTGCCGGCGCTGGCGGTATCATCGGCGCCGAGTATGTGTTCCGCGCTGCGCCCGATGGCTACACCATGTTGCTGGTCGAGACCAGCGGGCTAACTATCCGATCCAACCTCTACAAGCTGCCGTTCGATCTGCTGAAGGACTTCACCGGTGTGGCGGTGGTCGCGTACGGGCCCAACGTGCTGGTAACGCATCCGTCGGTGCCGGCACGCACGGTTCGCGACCTGGTTGCGCTGGCGAAACAGCGCCCGGGTCAATTGAACTTCGCCATACCCGGTGACGGCAGCGTCGCTCACCTGGCTGGCGTCGAACTCGAGCAGTCGGTCGGCATTAAGCTGTCCTACATTCCGTACAAGGGTGGCGGGCCGGCGATCATCGACCTGATCAGCGGTCAGGTCGATTTCTCGATCAACGGCGTGCTGGCTACATTGCCGCACATCCAGAGCGGGAAGCTGCGCGCGATTGCCGTCGCCACCCGGGAACCGCATCCCGCACTACCCGGCGTACCTACCATCTCGCAGTTCATTCCCGGACATGAGAGTGGCTCCCGGCAGGCGGTGCTGGCGTCCTCGGCAGTACCGCAGGACATCATCGCCCGGTGGAATGCCGAGGTCACCCGCATCAACCGGCAGCCCGCGATGCAGGAGCGGCTGGCCGCGCTGGGTGCATTGCCCGAGTTCATGACCTCGGCAGAGTTCCAGCAGCTGATCGCGACCGAACGCGCACGCTGGGCGAAAATCATCGACAAGGCTCAGATCAAGGGCGAGTGAAGTAGAGCAGGCGCGCTGCCCCCTGATAGCCCTCCGGATCGGGCTCCACGGGACGCGACCTGCCGCACGAGCAGGTGATGCTGGTGGCGGCGCATCCCAGCGACCTGCGCGGCGCGCACGCCGCGGGACTGAAGACCGCCTACGTCGATCGTCCGCTGGAGCTGGGCCCCGATGGCCAGCGAGAGGTGGTGAAGCCGGGCGACTTCGACTGCATCGCCACGGACTTTCTGGATCTGGCGAGGCAGTTGGTGGCCTGAGGCACATGATCACAATATTCGTGTTGATGCAAAGTATTTAAAGGTTTCACGTTCAAATTGATTATAATAGGCGCGTTCAGTTCAGGGCGCTGCTGGTACGACGATGAGATTTATTGTGGCGACCTCCTGAGGCAAGCCAATTACGCGACAGCTTGGGAAGGCTGACCTTTCCTGCGGTAGTTGACGATCCCTGCCGCGGGCGAACTCTTCCTGGGCACGCCGGCGTTCCTCTGCTGCGCGCCTTTCCCGCTCTTCATCTTCTCGTCTGCGCGCTTCCTGCTCGCGAAATGGGTCCACTGCCAGTGGCTGCGGAAACGCCGACTGCGGAGGTCGTTGAACGGCGCCAGACTGCGTTGGACCAGAGGGGGAAGAACGCGAGTGATCGATGTCGACACCTGAGGACTGGCAGGACTCGGTTCTCACACCGCCGCCACGGCTGTCCATTGTGCTCTGCATTCCCGCGCGGGCGCGATCGCACGCTTCCCGCGAGTTGAAGGGCCCATTGGTCCCTGTGGTTCGCGCCCCAGGCCCGAGTCGCGCGCAGCCTGAGCAATACCAGTTGAAGGACCAGGTAACGGCCGCTGAAAGGGGTTCTGGCCACGGGGAAATTAGCAGCACTGCAACGAGCAGCGTGGATCTTGTTCCGAATCGATTCACCATTCCCATATGTCCTCCCGGGCGCTGGATAACATGCTATGAACCATGTGTTTCGATCATGAACTACGACTGCGTTTTTCATTCTACTCTCGCCTGAATTGAGCAGTCCACGGTGAAACACTGCCTTGAGAACAATGGGAAAGGAAATGATTCTGCTTCCCGGAAACATGAATGAACCCGGCACGCAGGCGACGCCAACTCAATATGCATATTTCGAGATAAGTTTTCCGCATTTTCAATAAGTTAATTCCGCAGTCGCCGCTCCACAGTTCGGTCATTTACGGCGAGCGTATGTGCGCAAGCATCCAACCGGCGACTTCCTCGACCAGGCGGGGCAGCTCGGCGCCTGAAAGGCGCGCAGAGTCTGATCACAATTGCCTTATTCAGGAATGCATGAAGAGGATCAGGATTCGAAACTGATATTAATGTTCGGAGGCGACCCTATGCCGTCATTTACTGCGCCAGCTCCCGCGCCAGCTCCAGCAGCGACAGATCGGGCGCCTTGGTCCTGTTGGCCACATCGATCAGCGGCGTGGTGGTGATGGCGCCGCTCTGCATCCCGACGACAACACCGTGGCGCCCGGCCGCCAGTTCGGCCACCGCTGCAGAACCCAGGCGCGTGGCCAGCAGGCGATCAGCCGCGGTGGGCGCGCCGCCACGCACCACATGGCCCAGTTGCGTGACGCGCAGCTCGAAACCGATGTGGTCCTGGTGTTCCTTCACATGGCGCACGATGGCCTCGGTGCCGTTCTTTGCCCCCTCGGACACCACCACCAGGGCGTGGGTCTTGCCGCGCTGGTAGGCGGCCTGCAGCCGCTCGGCCACTTCATGCGGCGCCACCTCGCGCTCGGGGATGACGATGACCTCGGCCCCGCCGGCGATGCCGGCCATGAGCGCGATGTAGCCGCAGTCGCGCCCCATGGTCTCCACCAGGAAGGCGCGCTGATGCGAGGAGCCGGTGGTGCGCAGGCGGTCGATGGCCTCCAGGGTGATGTTCACCGCCGTGTCCACGCCGATGGTGATATCGCTGCCGTACAGATCGTTGTCGATGGTGGAGGGCACGCCCACCACTGCCAGGCCCTGCGCCGCCAGGCTTTGCGAGCCGGCCTGCGAACCATTGCCGCCGATGACCACCAGCCCTTCGATGCCGCGGTGCTGCAGATTGGCCAGCGCCAGGGCGCAGCCGGCGACGGTCTGGAAGGCCGGGCAGCGCGCGCTGCCCAGCACCGTGCCACCGTTCTGGATGATGCCCCCGACATTGCGTGCGCGAAGCAGATCCATCTGGTCGGCAATCAGGCCGGCATAGCCATTGCGCACGCCGAATACCTCCCAGCCCCGGGCGAGCGCCGAGCGCGTAACGGCCCGCACCGCGGCATTCATGCCGGGGGCGTCTCCGCCGCTGGTGAGTACGGCTATGCGGTGCATGGATTCACCGCTTTCAACAAGATCAACAATTCTGCGTCCCTGGCGTGTCATTGCTTCGTTCGACCGATTCTACCGGCTGGCATGAGGCTGCCTGCAGAACCTCTTAGTCAGAGCAAATTGTATGCAATGTGACGGCGCATTGCATACAATCTGTCTCGAATGAAATGAAGAAGAATATTTTTTGCAAAGGAGGCAAGGAGATGACCAGAAAATATTGCCGCACTATTAGACAGACTTCCCTGATCGCATTGGCGTGCCTGGGTACGGTCATGGTTAATCAGGCCCGGGCTCAGACCGTCGCCGCGTTCCCCTCGAGATCAATCCACATCATCGTTCCATTCTCCCCGGGTGGTCCGGTAGATATCGCTGCACGCACATTGGCGCAGCATCTTCAGGCGCCCCTAGGTCAGCCCCTGCTCGTGGAGAGCCGCCCCGGGGCAGGCACCATCATCGGCACGGATGTCGTGGCAAAGTCCAAGCCAGACGGACACACTTGGCTGCTCACCACTAGCGGCATCTCGATGAATCCCAGCGTCTACAAGAAACTGCCCTATGACACGCTAAAGGATCTTGCCCCGGTTACCCTGCTTCTGAAAACCCCATGGGCCCTGGTGGTCAACAGTAATCTGCCCATCAAGTCGGTCAAGGATCTGGTGGGCCATGCCAAACAGAATCCGGGAAAGCTCTTCTATTCGTCATCGGGAACTGCCAACCAGCTCACCTCCGAACTCTTCAACAACCACGCGGGAATCAAGACCATCCACTCTCCATACAAGGGATCGGCAGAATCACTCACGGCGGTGGTAAGCGGCGAAGTAGCCTTTCAATTCGGAAACGCCAACAACGCACTGCGCATGGCAAAGGCCGGCAAGGTACGCATGCTCGCAGTAACGTCCGCCCGTCGTGATGCCGGCATGCCTGATGTGCCGACAGTCGCCGAGTCAGGCATGCCCGGGTTCGAGTCGACCGTATGGTTCGGCGTCTTCACCGCCGGCGCCACACCAGCGCCCATACAGCAGCGCATTCATGCCGAGATTTCGAAAATCGCTGGCATGGACGAGGTGAAGAAAGTTCTTGCGACGGTCGGCTCCGACCTCATCCCGCAGGGACCTGAGGTGTTTGTCCCGCTCTTCAAAGACGAGGTGGTCCAATGGGCCAAGGTCGCCAAGGAAGCCGGAATCCAGCCTGAATAGCTGCACGAGCATGCCGCGGGCAGCCGAATCGGCCCATCCTCAGCTGACACCGCCCAGGCAAGTGCTTCTGGAAACAATTTTCAACGGAGCAACAACATGGATATGCAGTTATCGGACAAGACAGCTGTCGTAACCGGAGCAAGCATGGGCATTGGCAATGCCATCGCCCGCGGGCTTGCGGCGGAGGGAGTGCAACTATGCGTCGTTGCCAGACGGCGCAATTTGCTTGAGAAACTCTCCCAAACGATAGTTTCCGCAGGAGGGAAAGCACCGTTCCTGGTCGAATTGGACATCATGGAGGAAAAGGCCCCGGAGAAACTGGCAAAAATGGCCCTTGACACAATGGGCCACGTGGACATCCTGGCCAATGCAGCCGGTGGAAGCCGCCTGGGCGTTCAGATAGACGCCGCCGAATCAGAGTGGGAGGAGATGATGCGCCTCAATTTCGTGCGTATCAGGCAAGTCACTAATCTACTGGTTCCGCAGATGATGGAACGAAAATGGGGACGAGTAATCAACATCACCGGAAAGCTCGAGCCATCCATTACGACACAGGGATTCCTCGGAGCCACGCCGGCCAAGGCTGCCATGCACGCATGGTCCAAGGAGCTGTCCCGACACGTCGGCAAGCGCTGCGTGACGGTCAACTGCATCGCCCCAGCCAACATATTGAGCGAACAGATACGCCGCAAGTACAGTGAGGAATTCCGAAAGAACATGAGCGAGAAGGAAAGCGCTGTCGGACGCTACGGCGAGCCGGAAGAACTGGCGTACCTGGCCACCTGCATGGCATCACCACGTTCGGCGTACATCACTGGAACGATCATGCATGTGGACGGCGGGCTGCGACGGCACGCCTTCTGACACTCATGGTGGGAAAAGACTGCGGGCGCTACTGCGGCTCTATGCCCGCCTCCCGTATCACCCTGCCCCAGCGCGGTATCTCGGTCTTGATGAAATCGGCGAACTGCTCCGGACTGCCGCTGGCCAGGGGCTCGCTGCCCATGCCCACGAGCTTTTCCTTCACTTCATCGGTCTTCAGGGCGCGTCCCAGCGCGGCGTGAAGCTTCATCACGATCGGCCGCGGCACGCCCGCGGGACCGAATAGTCCGTACCAGCCGCGTGCCGAGTACCCGGGCACAGTGTCGGAGATGGGCGGAACGTCCGGCATGAGTATCGAGCGCTGCGTGTCGGCTATCCCCAGCACCCGCAGCTTGCCGCCATCGAGCGCCGGCTTGGCCAGGTTGTAGGTGGCAAAGACATAGTCGATGCGGCCCGCCAGCAGGTCGTTCCACGGGTCGGTGCTGTTCTTGTAGGGCACGTTGAGCACGTCGATCCTGGCCATGGTGTTGAACAGCGCCCCCGCCAGGTGTTGCGAGGTGCCCTGATAGGAGCCTATGGTCAGCTTGCCCGGGCTGCTGCGGGCCAGGGCGATGAGTTCCTTCACCGACTTGGCCGGCAGGGCCTGACGCACCACCAGCAGGTTCATGTTGGCCGCCAGGAAGCTGATCGGCGTGAAATCGGCGATGGGATCGAAGGGCAATTTCTTGAACAGCCCCGGGTTGATCACATGCCCGGTGAAACCCACCAGCAGCGTGTAACCGTCGGGCACGGCGCGGGCAACGGCCTCCATGGCGATGTTGCCGGCAGCCCCGGCGCGGTTGTGGATGATGGTCGGCTGTCCCAGCTCGCGTGTCAGCGCCGCACCGATGATGCGCGAGGTGATGTCACCGCCCGCGCCGGGAGTGGATGCGTTGATGAGATTGATCGGGCGCGTCGGGTAGTCGTCGGACGCGGCTCGCGCAGGCAGGGCGTATGCCTGGAGCAGGGCCACGAGTGCCAGGCAAATCTGCAATTTTTTCAGGTTCATGTCGGCAAGCCTTTCTGTGGGAACTGCTGGATACTCTGTCACCCCGGCAGCGTGAGTACGTTCCTCGCCAGGATGTTTCGCTGAATCTCATTGGTGCCGCTGGCAATGGTCGAGGGGAAGGTGTCGTAGAACTGCCCAAGGACATTGATTTCCTCGTCACCGAATTCGATATTGCCCTCGATGCCGCCACAGTTGCCCGCCGCCTCCACCAGCAGCTCGCTCAGCCGCTGGAAGGTCTCGGTGCCCCAGACCTTCAGCATGGACACATCCGGCCCCAGCGGCTCACCGCGCCGCACCTGCTCGGCAAACACCTCGTACAGCGCGCCATGATCATCGACATCCAGGCGCAGTCGCGTCAGCCGGTCGAGGAATACCGGATCGGCCAGCAACTTGCGGCTCCTGGCCAGCGCCATCAGCTGGGTCAGCGCCTGCTGCGGACGCTTGGGGCTGCCGGAAAAGAGACGCTCGAATCCCAGCAACGCCTTGGCCACGCTCCAGCCACGGTGCAGTTCCCCGACCAGGTTGCTGGCGTGGGTGCGCGCGCCGTCGAAGAACACCTGGCAGAAGTGTTCGTGCCCGGCGAGGTTGCGGATGGTGCGCACGGTGATGCCCGGGGTCTTCAGGTCGAGCAGCAGGAAGCTGATGCCCTCCTGTTTGCGCGCGTCGGTGCCGGTGCGCGCAAGCATGAACATGTGCGTGGCACCGGCGCCGTAGCTGGTCCAGATCTTCTGGCCGCTGATGACAAATTCATCGCCCTCGAGCGCGGCCGTGGTGCGCAGGCTGGCCAGGTCGGAGCCGGAGTTGGGCTCGGAATAGCCCTGGCACCAGCGCTCCTCGCCGGCGAGCATGGGCGGCAGGTAGCGGGCGCGCTGCTCAGGCGTGCCGTGACGGATCAGCAGAGGGCCGATGAGATTGACGCCGTGATCGGGGCCGCGCGCCACGCCCCAGCGCTCGCGCTCCTCGATGAAGATCAGCAGCTTCGAAGGCGTGAGACCCATGCCGCCGTGCTCGCGCGGCCAGCTCGGCGCCATCCAGCCCTTGTCCGAGAGGGTTCGGAACCAGCCGCGAATTTCCTCCCAGGTTGGGTGATGGTGCAGATGGCGCAGGTGATCGGGATAGTGTTTCTCGAAGAACAAGCGCACCTGGGCGCGGAAACGCTCGTCATCCAGCGCATTCCAGTCGGTGTCGCGCGGTAGTTCGGCGGGCGCAGTCGCTGCCGGCGCCTGCGCGCCGTCCTGCACCAGTGCCAATTCGCCGTAGCGGCGCCGGTGAGCGGCGGGGTTGCCCAGTGATGCGGCCAGGGCCAGGGCGCGCTTGAGATACAGGCCGATGTCGCAATCGTGGGTGAAACCGATGGCGCCATGCAATTGTATGCACTCGCGCGTGATCGCCATGGCCGCTTCGCAACAGCGGACCTTGGCGCGGCTCGCGGCGGCAGAGGCGGTCGATGCATCCTTATAGCGCTCCACCTCGGCCAGACAGGCCTGCACCACGGCCCGCGACAGCTCGCGCTGTATGTGCATGTTGACGGCACGGTGCTGCAGGGCCTGGAAACTGCCTATGGGTTTGCCGAACTGCACGCGGGTGCGCAGGTAATCGAGGGTGATGTCCAGCGCCCGATCGAGCACGCCCAGCGCCTCGGCGGCAACGAGCACCGTGCCCTCGTCGATGGCACGCGTCAGCGCCGCCAGTGCGGCCTCTGGTCCGGCTACCCGCTGGCCGGCATCCACGTTCACATCCTGCAGTCGCAATGCCGCCGATCGGGTGCCGTCGGCGCGTTTCTCCAGAGAGACCCGCAGCCCGGGCGCATCGGCCGGCACCCAGTACAGGCATACGTGGCCTGACTCCATCGCCGACACCACAAAGCCATCGGCAAGCTCGCCCGGAACGACGAAACGCTTGCCGCCTTGCACGGTCCAGCCCTTGGCGGTCTTGCTCGCCGTCACGGCGCACTGCCGCGGATCGACATGGTTCTCGCTCTCCTGCCAGGCCAGCGCCGCGATCCGGTCGCCCGAGCCAAGCCGCGGGAGCAATGCCGCCTTCAGCGCCTCATTGTCGCCCAGCACGATGGCACGGCAGGCCATGGTGGCTGCGCCCAGCGGCTCGGGGAACAGTTGCGCGGCCAGTGGTTCCAGCACAGCCGCCATGTCCGCCATGCCCAGCCCCAGTCCTTCGTATTCCTCCGGAATGAATAGGCGCATCCAGCCCAGTTCGGCCATGCGTTTCCACATGGCAAGCTCGAAGGAGGGACTGACGTCCATCAACCGGCGCATCCTCGCCACGCCGGCTTCGCGCGCGGCAAAGTCGATGGCCGCCTCCCTGAGCAGGGCTTGTTCCTTGTTTGATTCGGTCATTTCGCTGCTTTCATGTGCGTCATAGCCTGGAAGGCCGGGGCCGATGGATTCCGATAAATTGTATACAATCTTTCGGTTGATTGTATACAATTTATGCTAGACCGAGCAGGCCACCAACGCACAACGGAGACACCGCATGCACAAATCCGCCTTCATCGCAGCCGGCATTCTGATGGCCTGCTCCGCCCTGCCCGCCATGGCGCAAGCACCCGCCGACAGCTATCCAACGAAGCCGGTGACCCTGATCGTGCCCTTCGGGCCGGGCGCGTCCACCGACAATGAAACACGGCTATACGCGCGCAAACTGACCGAGTTGACCGGCGGCAATTTCCTGGTGGACTACAAGCCTGGAGCAGGCACGACAACCGGAACGGCCTATGTGGCCAAGGCCGCGCCGGACGGGTACACGCTGCTGTCCTTCGCCAGCGGCTTCACTTCCGCGCCAGCGCTGTACAAGCAACTGCCCTACGACCCGATCAAGGACTTTGCGCCAGTGTCGCTGATGACCAAGCGCGCCATTGTGATTGCCTCGCCGGCCTCCGCGCCGTTTCGCAACATCACCGAGTACATCGCCTACACGCGCGCCCATCCCGGAGAGATCAATATCGCCACGCCCGGATCGGGCAGCGGACCGCATCTGAACATGGCCTGGCTGCAGGGGCTTATCGGCACCAAAGTGACCTATGTTCACTACAAGGGAGCCGCGCCGGCCATGGTCGATCTGCTGGCGGGGCGCGTGCATGTGGTGGCAACCACGCTGAACACGGCGCTGCCGCAGATCAAGTCCGGCAAGCTGCGCGCCATCGCCATCGGCAATGCCGAGCGCAGCCCGCTGCTGCCCGATGCCCAGACCGTGATCGAGCAGGGCGTGCCCGGATACGACTACTCCAGCCCCTTCGGCTTCGTTGCCCCCGGTGGAACGCCCGCGGCCATTGTCAACCGCATCAATGCGGAACTGGTCAAAGTGGCCAAGTCCGCGGACATCGCCAAAACCATCGAGGCCGACGGCGGACTGCTCATCGCCGGCTCCCCGGAGCAGTTGCGTCAACTGATAGCCAGGGAGATCAATCTGTACCGCAAGCTGGCCCAGGATACCGGCATCAAGCTTGAGGAATAGGCGGCAGCCATGACCAAACTCACCAATGTGCATCGCATGACACGCGCAAGTGCGACAGCGCGCGGCGCCACGACCCGGCGCGACGGAGGCAAGTCCAGCGCGCAGGAGGCCTACGAGCTGCTGGTCAATGCCATCGAGCATGGCGAGCTCATCGCCGGCATGCGCATGCGCGAAGTGGAACTCGCCGAGCGCTACGGCATCAGCAGGACGCCGATACGCGAGGCGCTGAAACGCCTGGAGGCCCAGGGACTGGTGACGCATACGCCCAACCAGGGCGCGGTGGTGACCACGCTGGACTTCAACCGCATGGCCGAGCTATACCTGATGCGCGAGATTCTCGAGGGCACGGCCGCGCGGCTGGCGGCCACGCGCGCCACCAATACCGAAATCGAAGTGCTGGCGGAAATGATCGAGAACGACCGGCACCATCCGGACAACCCCAAGCTGCTCGCCCGAACCAACCGCAAGTTCCACCGCCAGTTGAACCTGTCGGCGCGCAATTCCTTCCTCAGCAACATGCTGGAGAACTTGCTGCTTTCCCACTACCTGCTGGCAGGCACCACACTGGCGGATCCGGAGCGCGGCATGAATTCCTTCGACGAGCACGCCGCCATCGTGCGCGGCATACGCGAGCACGACCCGGACGCCGCGGAAGCCGCGGCGCGGGCGCACGTGCGCTATGCCTTCAAGTGGCGCATCACGCAGAAACACCAATGAACCCCAGCGCCACCGTGGTGACGTCACGGACCTACGGCTCGAACTACGCTATTGAGAGGGAATTCGGGGTATTCCACTGCATCAGTGTCAAACCGCAACTTTGAGGAAATTCTGGATAATCATGAGACCTACGCCATTTTTAAAGACATGCATCCTTGCAATAGTCGCCTCCCTGCCATGCATGGCCTGGCCTCAAATATCAGCCGATGTTTATCCTGCAAAGCCGGTGACAGTCGTAGTTCCATTCACCCCGGGTGGGTCTACCGACATTGAGACGCGGCTGTATGCGCAGAAGCTTTCCGACAATACCGGGCAACCATTTCTTGTCGACCTCAAGCCTGGCGCCGGGACAACGACAGGCACCAACTACGTCGCGCGCGCAACACCGGACGGCTACACGCTACTGTCATACACCAGCTCATTTACGTCAGCACCAGCCCTGTTCGTAAATATTACTTATGATCCCGTCAAGGATTTTGCGCCGATCTCACTGATGAGCAAGCGCACGATCGTGATGGTGATGACACCGTCCGTGCCGATCCGGACGATTTCCGAGTACATCGCCTTCACTAAAGCGCGTCCTGGCGAGATCAATGTAGCGACCCCGGGGGCTGGTAGTGGTCCGCATCTGAACGGGGTTTGGCTCCAGGACTTGATCAATACGAAAGTAACATTCGTGCATTACAAAGGGGCAGGGCAAAGCCTGATAGATCTCCTGGCGGGCCGGGTACACATGATTAGCACGCTCATGACCACCGCATTCCCCTATATCAAGACTGGGAAGTTGCAGGCCATTGCCGTCGCCAATGCCGAACGCAGCCTGTTGATGCCCAATCTCTTGACGGTGGCGGAACAAGGCGTTTCAGGCTACGACTACCCGGCCAGCCCTTTCGGCATTGTCGCGCCTGCCGCCACACCTGCAACGGTTGTGAACAAACTCCACAGGGAACTTGTCAGAGTCGCAAAGGCGCCGGACATCGTTATGAAAATCGAAGCCGATGGCGGCCAGACAGTGGCCAATACACCCGATCAGTTTCGCAAAATCATAGTTTCGGAAATCGCCCGGTATCGAAAGCTCGCGCAGGACCACGGCATCAAACTGGAAGAGTAGTCGCTATGCGTGCAAATGGCGCCTCATGCAGAAACTACTCTAGCTGCCACGCTGGCCAGGACGGCCGGCGATCCTCCGTAACTCGCTGCTAGTCCAGCTTCATTCCAGTTTCCTTGATCAGCCTGCGCCAGCGTTCCGTCTCGGTGGCCATGAGCTGGCGCAGTTGTTCCGGCGTGCCGCCAGCCAGGACATTGCCGTCGAACTCGGTCTTCTTTACCAACGGATCCTTGTTGGCATTGTTGAACATGGTGTTAAGCCGGCCTATCACGGCCGGTGGCGTGCGTGCCGGTGCCAGGATGCCCATCCAGCTCGAGAAATCGTAGCCGGGTACGCCCTCCTCCTCGATGGTGGGCATGTCTGGTGCGTCCGGAACACGCCTGTTGGTCGTGACCGCCAGCGCCCGCATCTTGCCGGACTTGATGTGCGGCATGGCGTTGGAGAATGAAGACATGGTGACCTGCACCCGCCCGGCCAGCAGGTCCACCAGGCGCTGGGCGCCGGTCTTGTAATGGATGTAGGTCACCTGGGTCTTGGTGAGCGAATGCAGGAACTCGCCGGGCAGGTGGGTGGCGCTGCCCGCGCCGCTGGTGCCCCAGTTAAGCGCTCCAGGATTGGCGCGGGCGTAGGCCATGTATTCCTGCACCGTCTTGTAGGGTGCCGCGGCGTTGACCACCAACAGGAAGGCCTGCTTGCTCAGCAGCACGATGGGAGCCAGATCCCTGGCCGGATCGTAGGGCAGATCGGCATAGACCGAAGGCGTGATGGCAATGGCCGGACTGACCGACAGGATGTTGTAACCGTCCGGAGCAGCCTTGGCCACGTAGGCGGTGCCTATGGTGGTACCCGCCCCGGGCTTGAAGGACAGCACGAACTGCTTGCCCGTGCTTTGCAGGATGCTTTGCACATACGGGCGGAGCATGGTGTCGTGCGAGGCCCCCGCATCGAAGGGAACATTGATGGTCACGGGCCTACTCGGATAATCATCCGCCCCTTGCGCCCACACCGTTGCCGAAAACGCCGCTGCGCACAGCACCCAGGCGAAATTCAAATGTTTCATATTCGTTCCCTTCCCCTGAGTGTCGTCAACTGCATTCGATCAACGCGCCATTTGCGCCTGCCGCGATGTTTCCCGCGGCAGCAGGCGGGCGATGACCTTGTCCGCAAACATCTGGCCCAGCACCTTGTAGCCTTCCGCGCTGGGGTGGACATGATCCGGCACCAGGTCCTTCTCGGGTTCACCGAGAAAATCCAGGCCGTTGAAGTAGTGCAGGTTGCGATCGCCGCAGGCGCGCAAGGCCTCCACGGCCTCGGCAACAATGCTGCGCGTGTCAACAAGGGTCAGCTTGACGGCGTTGCGCGTGGTTTCGCGCTCCCAGGCATACAAGGCCGACATGACCGCCAGCGGCGTATCGGGATGGCGCTCGCGCAGGATGCGCACGAAGCCGATCAGCGCCGCCCGCAAGGCCCGCTCATCCAGCGTCGAGCGGCCCTGGATATTGACGCCGGCCTCAAAGGCAATGAACTCGGCCGGCATGTCGCGCAGTAGCCGCGCCACCATGGAATCGAGATGGCACTGGCCTCCGTAGGCGAGATTAATATGGTTCAGATCGGCGGCGCGCGCCGCCACCGCCGGCCAGGTGTACCAGGGGGATGCCGCCCCGCGGCTCTGGGTGTAGGAACTGCCGTACACCAGCCAGCGCGGCCGCTTGTCCGGGGGCGGCGCCTGCAGCGTCGCGCCCTCGCTCAAGGCAAAGGAACGCAGGCGCACCTCGCGGTACTCGGGCAGCCACAGCTCGATGAGCTTATCCCCTTGCGGCAGCCCCTCGATGCGAAACGACGTTCCCTCACCCAGATCAAAGGTGGAATGCAGCGTGCCGTCACAAGCCAGGTCGAGCTTCGCCGCCAGCGTCTCGGGCACATTGAACTCGTTGGGGATGATGGCATCGAGCGTCCCCTCCACCACAGTGGTGTTGCTGCGAAAGGCGATACGCACGCCGGCAGGCATGCCGGCACGGCAAAGCATCATGTCGTCTATGCGGGTCCTGCCGAACAGCAGGCGCTGCTCATGGGGGATGCGCCAGGGCTTGATCCAGCCCTCGCCGCGTTCCATGGAAACCGCCCCTTCCCAGACAAGCCGTGAATCGTCGATGCTGATGTTCATGGACATGGGATCACTCCTCTTTGTTGGACTGCGCAGGCTTGAACAGTGCAGCCATTTCGTCGTCGAATCGGCCGTCAACGAGCAGATAGAGGATGCGCACATTCTTTCCGGAGCGGTTGCTCCAGGCGTGGTTGGTGCCGCGCTGAATGACCACGTCGCCGGCCCGAAGAACCACGTCCTCCTCGTCCAGCAACAACGTGATCTCGCCCTCCAGCACCACAGCGTAATCGATGGTCTCGGTTCTATGCATCATCGGATGGCGGCCACCCTCCTCGTAGGTCGAGGTCAGGTTCTTTCCGGACTTGCTGAACATCTGTCGCGCCTGCTCCACCGTGATCTGCCGCGTCGCCTCGGTCTCAGGCGGGATTTCCGATATGCGTATCTTGGTGCCCATGGGGTCGACAAAACTGCGGGGTCCGGAAATGGCATCGGGTTCCTCCCTGGAAATGGGCGCTGGCATGGCCGTGGTCTTCCAGATGTCGCTGGTCTTGTACCCGGCGACAAAAGCATTCTGATGAACCATGGGGGCAATGCCGTCGGAAATCACGATGGCCTTGCCCTGCTTGTCGTGGCCGGTCACCACGCGTCTGACAAATCCCGACATGCCGATTCCTCCTATTGGTCTGGCCTATTTAGGCTGGCCTATTGGTCTGACCAGGCGATCTTATTCCGTTGTATACAACTGTCAACATGCAAGCCCATTTCCAAAAAATGCACGCCGTTTCTCGGCAGAATCGCCATCGATTTTCATTGATTTTGTATACAATCTGAAAATACCAGTCAAATCAGGAGAAATCATCGTGACAGAACCATCAGGCTTGCGCGTCGAGATCAAGGATTACATCGCCGTGGTGACATTCGACCGGCCGCCGGTCAATGCCACGTCCAGGGCGCTGGTGCTGGCCACGCAGCAGGCCTTCGACAGCTTCAACAACAATCCGGACGTGCGCGTGGCCATACTCACCGGCGCGGGCAAGGTGTTCTGCGCCGGGGCCGACGTCAAGGCGCGCTCTTCCAGCCTTGAAAGCGGTGATGCACTCAAACCCGGAGCGCAGTCGGCGCATTCGCGCATCGGGCGCGAGGGCTTCAACTGCATCCTCGACTGTGAGGTACCGGTGATCGCCGCGCTGAACGGCCCGGCCATCGGCGCGGGCCTGGCCTTTCTTGCCTCCTGCGACTACATCGTCGCCGCGGATACCGCCTTCGTCGCCCTGGGCGAGATCAACGTTGGCCTGATGGGCGGCGGCAAGCATGCGCAGCGCATGTTCGGCACCTACACCGCCAGACGCATGATGTACACCGGTGATCGCATCTCGGCCCAGGACATGTACCGCCGCGGCATCGTCGAGAAAATAGTGCCCGCGGACAAGCTCATGGAAGAAGCCATGGCCATGGCCGCCAACGTGGCCAGCAAGAGCCCCATCGCCGTCAGGCTGGGCAAGCGTGCCATGAATACCGTCGAGAACATGACCCTGAAGGACGGCTACCGCTTCGAGCAGCAGCTCACCGCCGATCTCTCGCACACCGAGGACGCCAGGGAGGCAGCGGCGTCTTTCGTGGAGAAACGCAAGCCCGTCTTCAAGGGTCGCTGAGATGGCGGGCAAGAAAACAGCGGCCAGAACGATCAGACCCGCTGCGAAATCGGCTGCACGATCCGCAAAGTCCATCAGCAAGGCAGCGCCCAAAAAGCGCGCTGCAAAACGCCCGGCCAAGGCCGCGCCCGCCGGCAAGTTCCCGCTCAGCCACATCCGCGTGCTCGATCTCAGCCGGGTGCTGGCCGGCCCGTGGGCAGGACAGAACCTTGCCGACCTGGGCGCCGAGGTAATCAAGGTGGAACGGCCCGGCATGGGCGATGACACGCGCCACTGGGGGCCGCCCTACTTAAAAGACAAACAGGGCAACCAGACCACCGAGGCCGCCTACTTCCTCGGCATCAACCGCTCCAAGCGCTCCGTCACCATCGACATCTCCAAGCCTGAAGGGCAGGCGCTGATTCGCAGGCTCGCCGCCAAGGCCGATGTCATCCTGGAGAACTACAAGGTGGGGAACCTGGCGCGCTACAAGCTCGACTACAAGTCGCTGCGCAAGATCAATCCGGGCATCATCTACTGTTCCATCACCGGCTTCGGCCAGACCGGCCCCTACCGCGACCGGCCGGCCTACGACTTTCTCATCCAGGGCATGAGCGGCCTGATGAGCATCACCGGCGAGCGCGCCGACCGTCCCGGCGGCGGGCCGATGAAGGTGGGCATCCCCATCGCCGATCTCATGACAGGGCTGTATGCGGACATCGCCATCCTGGGCGCGCTGGCCTGGCGCGATCGCACCGGCGAGGGCCAGCACATCGATCTGGCGCTGCTGGATGTGCAGATCGCGGTGATGACCGGGCGGAACCTGGGCTACTTCGTCACCGGCACGCCGCCCAAGGCCAACGGCAACGAGCATCCCAACATCGTGCCGCAGACGGTCTTTCCCTGCCGCGACGGCCACCTCATCGTGGTGGTGGGCAATGACTCGCAGTTCGTGGATTTCTGCCAGGCACTCGATCTGCCCGCGATGCCAAAGGACCCGCGCTTTGCCACCAATCCGCAGCGCGTGGTGAACCGTGAAGCGCTCAACGCCGCCATCATCGAGCGCCTGGCGACGCGCGACAAGGCGCATTGGGTGGCGGCACTGGAGGCGGCCGGCGTGCCCTGCGGCCCCATCAACGACATCGCCCAGGTGTTCGACGACCCGCAGGTGAAGCATCGCGGCCTGAAGTTCCACATGCAGCATCCGCTGGCAGGCGATGTGCCGCTGGTGGCCAATCCCATCAAGTTCTCGAAAACGCCCATCAAGTACCGCAGCGCGCCGCCATTGCTGGGCCAGCACACCGAGGACATACTGCGCAAGGAACTGGGATTGAAGGCCGGAGAAATCAAGACGCTGCGCCAACAAAAGATCATCTGAACAGGAGGACATCATGCACATATCGCTACGCGCACTACTCGCAGCCCTGCTGCTGGCACATACCGGCCTCGCCCTGGCCCAGCCCGAGGACTACCCCAATCGCCCCATGCGCTTCATCATTCCCTATCCCCCCGGCGGCATCACCGACACCGTGGGCCGCCTGGTGGGCAACAAGCTGAGCCAGGACTTCGGCCAGTCAGTGCTGATCGACAACCGTCCGGGTGCGGGCGGCAACATCGGCGCGGTGGCCGCGGCCCGATCGACACCCGACGGCTACACCCTGTTCATGGGTTTTCCCGGCACGCACGGCATCAATGTTCACATGTACAAGGACATGGGCTATGACCCGATCAAGGACTTCCAGCCCATCACGCTGCTGGTGAAATCGCCCATGGTGCTGCTGATCCATTCCTCGATTCCGGCCAACAACCTCGCCGAACTCGTGGCCTACGCCAAGGCCAATCCGGGCAAGCTCAACTTCGGCTCCTCGGGCACGGGCGGCGCCTCGCATTTCGCGCTGGTGAGCTTCCAGATTTCCTCCGGCGTGGACATCACCCATGTGCCCTACAAGGGAACGGCCGGCGTCGAAACCGACATCATGGCCGGCAGGATCTCCGGCCACTTCGGCTCGGAGATCAGCTCCATGGGCGGGGTGAAGACCGGCGTGAAAAAGCCCATCGCCGTCACCGCCACCAAGCGGCTGAAGAACTGGCCCAGCATCCCGGCGCTGTCCGAGACCTATCCCGGCTTCGAGTACGGCACCTGGCTGGGCGTGCTCACGGCCAGAGGCGTGCCGCAGGCGCGGGTGAACAAACTCAACGCCGGGCTGAGAAAGACGCTCGATGATGCGGAAATTCAGAGCGCCTTCGCCAGGAACGGCGTGGAAGCCGCAGGGGGCACGCCCGCCGAGTTCGCCTCCTTCATCGCCGCCGAGACCAAGAAGTTCGCCCAGATCGTGAAGGTGTCGGGAGCCACGCCCGATTAGCCTCCCGGCGTCCGGTCCCTTGCCGGACGCCGTCACCCATCAAGGTAGTGGATACACCTTGGCAAACAACTACGGAGAAATGCAATGCGTCGTGTCATGCAGATTGTGACAATCCTCACAGCGCTACTTGCAAGCCAGGGCCAAGCACAGAATGCCGCCACAAACTACCCGTCAAGGCCGGTCAACATGGTCGTGCCCTTTGCTCCCGGCGCGGCAACCGACATCGAGGGAAAGCTGTATGCCATTGAACTGTCCAGGAACCTCGGACAGCAGTTCGTCATGGACTACAAACCCGGGGCGGTCATGGGCGTGGGGCTGTCCTATGCCCAAAAGCAGAAGCCGGACGGCTACACGCTGGTATGGGTGGCTTCTACATATTCACTGCTGCCAATTGTCGCCAAGGATAGGCCCTATGACGTCTATAGCGACTTCGACCTGATCACGCTGATGAGCAAGCGCAGCGGCATACTGGCCGTCTCCAACAACATGCCCATACACAACATCAAGGAATACATCGCTTACGTGAAGGCCAATCCCGGAAAGATCAACTTCGCGACCAGCGGCAACGGCGGCATCCAGCACCTGACCGGTCTGTGGCTGACCTCAGACACGAACACGCAGGTGACCTTCGTCCACTACAAGTCGATATCCGCGTCCCACCCCGACCTCATGGCCGGACGCACCCATATGGTTCCAGGCTCCTTTTCGTCATTGTTCCCGCATGTGAAGGCCGGAAAGCTGCGGGCCATCGCGATCGCCAGCCTGTCGCGTAACCCAGCCTTGCCCGACCTGTCGACCGCCACCGAGCAGGGCGTGCCCGGCTTCGAATATTCCAGCTGGCTGGGCCTGGTCTCTCCCAAGGGAATCCCGGCGCCCATCATCAACAAGCTGCATGGCGAGCTGGCGAAGATCATCAAGCTGCCGGGCATCATCGAAAAGATGGGGGACGATGCCATCCTGCTGGCACTGCCCCCGGCGGAGTTCCGCAAAGCATCCATGGCGGAGACCGCGCGCTTCAAGAAGCTGGTGGAAGACAACAACATCCAATTTGATGACTAGCACGCGCGGGCGGCCGGCGGCTCTCTCCTCCCATGATGCAGCGCACATCCGATAAGATGTGCGTAGTAAAAAACATCCAAGCGAGGAGAACATGAGCAATATCGACGCGGCCAAGATCCGCAGCAAAATCAAGCACCCCATCGTCGACGGCGACGGCCACTGGGTGGAAGCCATACCCGTCCACCTGGACTATCTGCGCGAGCTGGCCGGGCCGGACATGGCCAAGCGCTACGCCGAGTACTGCTCCTCGCACCCGCGCTGGTACCAGGCCACAGATGAAGAACGCCGCCGCAACCGCATGCGCCGCGCCACCTGGTGGCTCTCGCCCACGCACACCTACGACCGCGCCACCATCATGATGCCCAACCTGCTCCGCTCGCGCCTGGACGAGCTGGGCATCGATTTCGCGGTGATGTACACCTCCATTGGCCTCAATTTCCACCGCATCAAGTCCGAGGACATGAGAAAGGCCGTGACGCGCTCCTACAACATCATGGCGCGCGACTGGTTCTCGGACCACATGGACCGCTTCGCACCCGCTGCCGTGGTGTCCGCGATCACACCGGAGGAAGCCATCGAGGAGGCGACCTTCGTGAAAAAGGAGCTGGGGCTCAAGGTGATCATGATGGCCGGCGCCTTCCCGCGCGTGCTGCCCGCCTACGCCGACCAGGCGAAGAACGCGCCGGACTTTCGCATGCGGCCCAACGACCTGCCCTATTACATCGAGGCGCTGGGCCTGGATAACCAGTACGACTACGACCCGCTGTGGAAGGCCTGCACCGACCTCGGGCTGGCCGTCACCGCTCACGGCGGCAGCCGCGACTGGGTGGACCGCATGTCCTGGACCAACGACGTCTACAACCACATCGACCACTTCGCCAACGCCGGCCACACCTTCGCCAAGGCGGTGTTCCTGGGCGGCGTGGTGAAGCGCTTTCCCGATCTCAACTTTGCCTTCCTCGAAGGCGGCATGGGCTGGGGCACCTCCTTGTGCTGCGACCTGCAGGGTCACTGGGAGAAGCGCAACTGGAAGGCCATGCAGGAGAACCTGCGTCCGTCCAACCTGGACATGACCGAAATGCGCAAGCTCATGCAGCAGCACGGCGGCCCGCGCATGAAGGAGCGCATCGACGAGATATTCGCCAGCTTCGAGTGGAACAAGATGAATGCCACGGTGGAAGACCTGTCGGTGCGCGAGAAGGAGCACTACGACGACTTCGTGCATCTCGGGCCGATCAAGAGCAAGCGCGAGATCCGCGAGATGTACTCGAAGAACTTCTACTTCGGCTGCGAGGCGGACGATCCCACCACCATGTTCGCCTTCGACCCGCGTATGAAGGTGCGGTTAAAAGCGATATTCAGCTCCGACATCGGCCACTGGGACGTGCACCACATCGACCATGTGCTGCCCGAGGTGTACGAGGCACTGGAGCACGGCATCCTCACCGAGGAGGACTTCCGCGACTTCACATTCTCCAACATCGTCAACCTGCACGGCGGCATGGACCCGAATTTCTTCAAGGGGACGGTGGTGGAAGAGGCGGCGAAGGCGGAGCTGGAGCGTGTGAAGGGTGGACAGGCGAAGGCGGCGTGAGGCTGCTGATCCGCACCTTGAGTGTCGTCATCCCCGCGAAAGCGGGGATCCAGTGACGTGAAACCAAAGACGCTGGATTCCCGCTTTCGCGGGAATGACGGTTTTTAGTTCGGCTGGCACTACGAGACCATGGACCAACCGGCACCTCACATCGTCCCCCGCGCAGCCGCCCTCTACCTGGGCGTGGTGCAGTTTTTCTTCGCCACCACCTGGACGCTGTACGTCATCTACCTGCCGCAGTTGCTGCAGCAGGCCGGCATCGACGCTTCCTGGCTGCCGTGGATCCTCGTGGGCGACCAGGTCATCATCGCTCTCATGGACGTGGCCACCGGCTTCTGGGTGGACCGGGTGCGCCGCGGCCTGGCGAGCATGGGCGCATGGATGCTGGGACTCACCGCCATCTCCTGCGCGGCCTTCCTCGCCCTGCCCTTCACCGGCGCCAATGCCACGCTACTGCTCATCGCCATCGTGGTGTGGGCACTGACCTCCTCGGCGCTGCGCGCGCCGCCCTGGGCGCTGATGTCGCGCTATGCCGCGGCGCCGGCCGTACCCTGGATGTCGGCGCTGATGCTCTCGGGCACCGCTGTCGCCGCCGCGCTGGCGCCCTACCTGGGCGTGGCGCTGCGCGACATCGATCCACGCATACCCTTTGCGCTATCCACGCTGACGCTGCTGGCCGCCGTGGGCGGGCTGGTGTTCGTCGAGCGGCGCCTGGCCCAGGCCTCACCCTCGCCCGCGGGCGAGCAGGAAGCCGCCTACGACACCGAAGCACCGGGGGCGAAGCGAGAAGTGGGCATGTTCTGCATCGCCCTGCTCGTCATGGCCGCCGCCTTCCAGGTGCATTTCGCGCTCAATTCGGCGCATCAATACCTGCGTTTCGCCGACAAGGCCGACCTGCAGTACCTCATGCCGGTATTCTGGATCGGCTTCAACCTGCTGATGTTCCCGGCGGCCGGCTTCGTCAAACGCCACGGCCCGCTGAAAGTCATGGCCGCAGGCGGCGCGCTGGGCGCGATAGCCACGCTGGCGGCAGTGCTCGCGCCCGATCTGAACAGCCTCGTCGCGGCGCAATTCATTGCCGGGGGAGGCTGGGGCGCGGTCAGCGTAGCTTCCTACTCGGCCGCCATCGCCTACGGCAGGAAGAGCCGCGAAGGCGCGCTGCTCGGCCTGCTCTACTCCATGCTGGCGCTGGCCGCCTTCATCCGCATCGCCGCCTATGCCAGCGACGCCGCGCAACATCCGGCCTTCGATCTGCTGCTGCCGTGGATGCCGCTGGCCGGCTGGCTGCTGGGTGCGCTGCTGCTGTGGGGTGTGCTGGCCGCAGCCGGCAGAAACAAGGGTAATTAATATCGTTTTCACAGTTAAGTCATTCACTGTAAAAGCTGAACACAATAATTAATATCAACATGAACATCACAAAAGGAAAACAACAATGCCCAAGATAGAACTGCTGGGAGGACCGTCCAGCCCGTTCACGCGCAAGGTGCGCATCGTGTTCGGCGAAAAGAACATCCCGTTCGAACTGGTCAGGGTGAGCACCGCTGGCGAAGACAACCCCATCATCCCGCGCAACCCCCTGGGCAAGATTCCCACCATCATCATCGATGGCACGCAGCACCTCTACGACTCCAGCGTCATCGTCGAATACCTGGACACGCTGGTGCCCACACCGGCACTGCTGCCGCCGCTGGGCATGGAGCGCGTGGCGGTGAAGCGCTGGGAGTCGCTGGGCGACGGCATCTGCGACGCGGGTGTGGGCTGCATGGGCGAGAAACGCCGCACCGCCAACCAGAGCCAGGAGTACATCGACCGGCAGATACACAAATTCGAGCGCGGCATCGCCACCGCTTCGAAGGAACTGGGGGATCGCCAGTGGTGCCACGGCAACACCTACTCGCTGGCCGACATCGCCATCGGCATGGCCGTGGGCTATATCGGCTTTCGCTTTCCAGAATACGACTGGAGAAAGCTCTACCCCAACCTGAATGCCCTGCACGAGCGCCTGCTGCAGCGCCCGGCGTTTGCTTCCACGCTGCCGGCGGATCACTGAAAAGGATTTGATCATGCGCATAACGACATTGAGCACCGCGGTCGCATTGATGGTCGTCAGCGGCATCGCCTGGGCCCAGACCTTTCCGATCAGACCAGTCACCATGGTTGTTTCCACCGGCCCCGGCGCGTCCAATGATCTGGAGGCCAGAATGTACGGGCAGAAGCTTGGCGATGCCCTTGGACAGCCCTTCGTCGTCGACTACAAGCCCGGCGCCGGCACCACGCTGGCGGCGATACATGTGGCCAAGGCTGCGCCGGATGGCTACATGCTGCTGGGAATATCCAGCAGCTTTCCGGCCGCCGCTGCGCTGTACAAGCCGCAGCCATTCGATGCCATCAAGGACTTCACGCCGCTGTCGCTGATGAGCAAACGAACCACCGTGCTGGTGGCAAATCCATCGGCACCGTTCAAGAACATCAAGGAATACATCGCCTACACCAAGGCGAATCCGGGCAAGGTGAATATCGCCACTGTCGGCGCGGGCAGCGGACCACATATCAACGCCGCCTGGTTCCACTCATTGGTGAACACCCAGGCCATATTTGTGCATTACAAGTCCGCGGCAGGGATGCAAACCGACCTGATGTCGGGTCGCATCGACATGACCTATGGCTCCCTATTGACCAACCTGCCGCACATCAAGTCGGGAAAACTCCACCTTGTCGCCATCGGTAACGCCGAGCGCAGCCCGCTGCTCCCCGACGTCGCGACGGTCGCCGAACAGGGCGTGGCAGGCTACGACTACGCCAGCATGTTCGGCTTCATTGGCCCGGCAGGCATACCGCCGGCCATCGTCAATCGCCTGGGCACCGAGATGGCGAAGGCGGCGCGGCACCCCGACGTGGTCAAGCGACTCGAGGCCGAGGGCGGCTTTCCGGTGGGCAGCACCCCGGCGCAATTTGCGCAGGTGCTCGCCACCGATGTATCGCGCCAGCGCAAGCTGGTGCAGGAGCTGGGAATCAAGCTCGAAGAGTAGGCCCTCAGTCCTCGATCTTCACTCTGGGCTCGTTGCGGGCGAGCGCGGTTTTCGAAACGACCCACGCCGGGCATCTGCTCGGGCCCCTCGCTGAACAGCCGCTTGCGGTGATACTCGCCCGGAAAATGCTGACCGAACCAATCCGGCAGGCGTGCGGCCACCCAGCCGTATCGGGCTCGGACTGGCCCCGAATGTCAATTTCGCAGTATCATCTGACCAACATTGTGACCAAGTGGGGAAAACCATGGATGCCGTCAATCTGGCCGATGCCAAGGCGCATTTGAGCGAACTGGTGAGCAAGGCCGAGAGTGGCGTGGAGACCGTCATCATGCGCCGCGGCCGACCGGTCGCCAGACTCGTGCCGATTGCCTTGCCCAAGAAGGCGTTTCGTTCGCTTGCTAAGTTTCGCTCTGCATTGCCAATGGCTCGCACCTCCAGTGCGGATGTGATTCGACAAATGCGGGACGAGGGTTATTGATGGTCTATCTCGACACCAGCTTTGTTACACCGCTGGTTATTGCCGAGAACTCCAGTGACGCGGTAGAGGCTTTCGTCCTGAAAGTGAAGCCCGGGGAATTGACGACCAGCATGTGGACGCAGGTCGAACTGTCTGGCCTGGTGTCGCGCAAGGTTCGAATGGGAGAACTCTCCGAATCCCAGGCAGAGGTGGTACGCCGGGAGTTTGATCGCGTCCTGGGTGAATCATTTGAAATCCTCGCGCCGACTGAAGCGGACTTCGTGGCAGCGTCCAGGTATCTGGAGATGCCCAAGACCGGGCTGAGGTCGGGGGACGCGCTTCACCTTGCCATTGCAACGAACCATCGTGCAAAGAGGATACTGACGCTGGATCGGGGATTCCTCGAAGCGGGCAAATTGCTCAAGCTGCCGGTTGCTCGCGGCATCAAGGCATAAAACAAGAATCACCACATGCTCGGCCGGCGGGTGATCAGGAGTTGTGGAACTCTTTAAACACCACATCGAATCGGGGCG
>CAXNIK010000010.1:0-27585 GCA_964202115.1 Burkholderiales bacterium | reverse complement strand
GTCATCCCCTGCCTGCTGCGACCGATCTCGGCATGCGGACAATCGAGGATGTCACCGCCTATGTAGCTGACCACCAGGGGCGCCCGGACAATGTCGAGTTGCTTCAGAAAGGAGGCTGGCAGTGCAAAGGTGAAACCATCGGAACAGATGATGACATCCGGGTGCAGATGATTCACCGCACGCTCCACCACCCACATGCGGTGCACCAGGTTGCGGCCTTCAAAGCCGCGCTTGAAGTAACGATCGAATGGCCAGGTCAGCAGCTTTTCCCAACCCCGGCCGGGGTCATACCAGCAAGTGGTGATACCGTCTCCGGGAGTGTCGAAATAGTCCGCCTCCACCCATCGGCCAGGCGCAAGGCTGCGCTTTTCCTCCAGCACGCAGACCTCGTGGCCGAGGGCGCGCAATGCCGGGAACAGGCTGCTCTCGCCAGTCCAGGATTTCGGATGCAGGTAAAGGATGCGCATGCGCTTCAAACACCTTGCACGGCGGCCGCCAATGCCCGTTCCACGCGTGAGCTGAAGGCCTCCATGGAAAATCTGGCCAGATGGTCGGTGGCCAGCCGTGGATCCGGACGTTGACCAGGGCCACGTATGCGCGCCAGCAGTTGCGCGAATGCCTGGCCCCCATCCTTGCGCGGGTCCTCGAACAGGTAGCCCGTGGCACCGTCAAGCACAGTTTCGGTAAATGGCGGCGCCCTCACCGCCAGCACCGGCGTGCCCGACAGTTGTGACTCGATGATGTTCAGGCCCAGTGCTTCCTTTTCAGGCAAGCCGCTCAGGACATAGTCCAATTGCGGGTAGACCGCGGCCACATCCGTCTGCAGGCCCCAGAAACGTGCTTGTTGGCGCAGCGGAGCCAGAGCGCGCCTGAGGTCACGCACCGAGGCATAGCCACCCGCGCCGAATATCTCCAGGTGCACGTCCGCATGCCGGGCCAGCACCGGAGCAAGTATGGAAAACATCTCCGTAAACTGCTTGATGGGCGTGAGCCGTGACACGATTCCCAGGCACAGTCCCGGCAGGCGCCGGAACAATGGCCGGCGCGTCATTGCGGATGTATGCGACTCCACCCAGCCAAACACTCGATCGCGCAGCTTGCGTTCGTCCCACTCGTAAGGGCTGGCTGCACGCACCGGCGCGGCCCCGCTGCGCGGTTGCAGGTCGGCCACACCGTAGAGCGGTTCCTCATGCACATTGCGCAGGCCCTTGGCCAGGGCGCTGGCACGCACATGCTCGGACACCGCGAACAGGCGGTGATAGCTGGCAAGGCCGCGCGGTTCGCGCTGGTACAGGGGCATGTGCACCAGCCCGGTCAGGCGATGCATGGTTGCAATCTGCGGAGCCAGGTCCTCGGGCAATGCGGTATGGGTGACGATCAGGCTGGACTCTTTCGGCAAGGCAGCCAGGATGGACGCCGGGTCCCAAACCGGGCGCAGTTCCACACCCTCGGGCATGAACCCGGGCCAGAATTTCGCGTCCCTGGCCACCAGCAGGACGCTGCGCCAGCCCAGACGGGACAGGGCCGCGGTGAAGAAGCGGGTGAAGATCTCGCCTCCACCCAGCGTGGCCTGAAGATTAAGCTGGTAACAGATCCGGCTCATGTTCTGCGCGCTCACGTGGCAATTGTGGCGATCAAATGGGGACGCGAAAGCGCTCCACCCACATGGCCAGCACGAACATGGACCACAGCCGCATGCTGTTGGAGCTTTTGCCTGCCAGATGCGCCTCAACCTGGCGGGACACCGCTTCCTGGCGGAACCAGGGCTGCAGCGTGCGCCTGGACACCAGCGTCTCGCGCATCATCTCGCCCAGATCATCCTTGAGCCAGCGCGCCAGCGGCACGGAAAAACCCTGCTTGGGCCGGTCCATGAAGCCGGCGGGCAGCCAGTCGCGGAAGGCCTCCTTGAGGATGTGCTTGTGCCGGCCGCCGCGCGACAGCTTGTAGTGCCCGGGCAGGGTCGCGGCAAACTCGATGAGCTTGTGATCGAGAAAGGGCGAGCGGCATTCCAGCGATGTAGCCATGCTGGCGATATCGACCTTGAACAGGATGTCTTCAGGCAGATAGGTGGTCAGGTCCAGATGCAGATAGCGATTGAGAACATCGCTGCCCGGCCGGTCGAAATGCTGCCGCAGATACTCGCCGGCATCAGAGTTGCCGCGCGCGGCCAGGAACTCCGGGGTCAGCAGGTCCTGCTTGTCCTGGTCGGTGAAAAACGCCAGCAACAGCTTGTAGCGCTCGATGCCGTCCAGCTCCAGCATCTGGTCGGCGCGCGTGGCCGGGAAATGCCGAGGCGGTCTTCCAGGATGCGCGCGGTCCTCGACGGCGACGGTCAGGCGCCGCAGGCCGCGCCACAGCGGCACCAGCCCCATGCGCGCCAGCCAGTCCATGCGACGCATCTGGTAGAAGCGCCGGTAGCCGGCAAAGACTTCATCACCGCCGTCCCCGGTCAGCGCCACCGTGACCTGCGAACGGGCGAACTTCGACACGTAGTAGGTGGGCATCACCGAGCTGTCGGCCATGGGCTCGCCCATATGGTCGATCATCTGCGGCATGACATCCACGGCATCGGCATGCACCATCATCTCCTGATGGTCGGTGCCCAGGTGCGTGGCAACCTCGCGCGCGAAAGGCAGTTCGTTGAAGCGTTCGTCGTCGAAGCCGATGGAGAAAGTCTTCAGCGGCGAGGCCCCCAGGTGCGCCATGGCCGCCACGGTAATGCTGGAATCGATGCCGCCGGAGAGAAAGGCCCCCAGCGGCACATCCGAGACCAGCCTCAGGCGGGTCGCCTCCAGCACCTGCTCGCGCAGGGCCTCGCAGGCGTCACCGAAGGACAGGTTGCTGGACGCTGCACCATCGACATCCCAGTAACGGAACAGGCTTTCGACGCGGCCGTCGCGCACCGTCATGGCATGTGCCGGAGGCAGTTTGCGCACGGCCCGAAAGCCCGACATGGGTGCCGGAATGTATTGCAGCGTCAGGTAGTGATCGATGGCTGCGATATCGGGTTCGCGTGACAGCTCCGGATCGAGCGCGAACAGCGCCTGTATCTCCGAGGCAAACAGAACGCCGCGATCAGTCTGCGCGTACACCAGGGGTTTGACGCCCAGCCGGTCGCGCGCCAGCGACAGGCACCGCTCATTGCGGTCCCACACCGCGAAAGCAAACATGCCGCGCAGCTTGGCGAGACAGCCTCTCATGCCCAGGCGCATGAACAGGCGCAGCAGGACCTCGGTGTCGGAGTGGCCCTGGAAACGCTCGCCCGCACCTTCCAGTTCTTCGCGCAAGGCCGGGAAGTTGTAGACCTCGCCGTTGAACACGATGACGTAACGGCCATCGGGGCTTTGCATGGGCTGATGGCCGGCCGGGGACAGGTCGATGATGGACAGGCGCGCAAAACCCAGTTGCGCCTGCTCGTCCCGCCAGCAGCCCTGGTCGTCAGGGCCGCGATGATGCAGGCGGCGCACGGCGGCCTCCAGGTCCAGTGCTGTTCCACCCGGCCGCGCCGCCACGCCCACGATGCCGCACATCAGGCCGCCTCCCCGCTCAACTTCATCTCCAGCATGGCGGCATTGGCCGCCCAGGTGAACTCCGACTCGGCGCGCCTTCTTGCCGCCGTGCCCCAACGCTTCAGGGTGGCAGGCTCCGCGACGCCTGAGGCTATCGCCCCCGCCCAGACGGCTACATCACCCGGCGGGAGCAATCTGCCTATTTCACCTTCGAGCACGATCTCCGGCAAGCCGCCGTTGTTGGAGGCGAATACCGGCAGGCCGCAGGCCATGGCCTCGACGACACTGATACCAAATGCCTCCTCTCCCCTCGAGGGCTGGACGAACAAGTCGCAATTTGATAATAATATCGGAAGACCCGGATGGGCCACGGCACCGGCAAAGTGAATCCGCTCTCCCAGTCCAAGCTGCCTGGTCAGCGCCTCGAGCGCATCCCGCTCCGGGCCATCGCCCACGATCAGGTAGTGAACGCTGGCGGGCAATTGCGCCAGAGCCTGGACGATCACGCTGATGCCCTTCCATCCCACCAGTCGGCCCACGCTGACCAGCAATATGTCGGGTTCGCCAGCACCATATCCGGCACGCACGGCAGCATCGCGTCCCTGCGTGCGGAACACCTCGGTGTCCACGCCATTGTGTATGGTGGTGACAGCACGGCCATAGCGATCGGCAACCTGGCGGGCGTTATAGCGGCTGGCCGAGACCCAGTCGGTGACGGCGCCGGCAAACAGTCGATCGCCCGGAAAGAAATCAGTGCCGCCGGAACGAAACAGTGTGCGGCCCTTCAGGCCCCTGCGACGCGCCTGCCACAGCACAGGGAAATCAAAGGGCTTGTTGACGACGATGGCGTCGTAGCGGGACTCAAGCAGATGCGCCAGCGCATGCCGCGCGAAGGACAGGCGCTCGGCCAGGCGCCGGAAACGCACCCCCAGGTCCGGCCACTCTTTTTCTGCCCGAAAGGGAAACTGCACCAGGCGCACTTCCTCGTGACGTGCCTCGCCGCGATTGCCGGCGACGATGCTCACCTCGTGGCCCCGGCGCGCCATGGCCCTGCCCGCCTCCCAGCAATAGGTTTCCAGCCCACCCTTAAGGAAAGTTGCCGTGACATTGTAGAAGCAGACTTTCATGCACTGCCGTCCCTGGGCTGTCGGGCCAGATAGCCGAGCAAGGCACCGTTCAGCGCCCAGAACATCAGGGCTCCGTCGCGCAGGAACAAATCATTGGTCAGGTTCCTGACCACGATCCCGATGATGATGGCGATGCCGGCGATGGCGATCATGCGCTCATCGACCGATGCAGCCCGAAGATGCCGCGCATAGGTTGCGATCAGTGCCGCGAACACCAGCAGCAGGACCAGTATCCCGGGGAGACCCATGGCCACGCCATAGGTGAGGAAGACATTGTGCGGATGCCACAGCAACGACATGGGCACTGTCGTGGGCACCAGGTCGGGATAAGCCTTCTTCATGGCCTCCCTCCCGAAACCGGCACCGCTCAGGGGCTTTTCCTGGATGCGGTCCATGATCCTGACCCACTGCTGCAGACGGAAATCATTGCCCAGGTCATAGTACTCAACCGGGCTCTCGTCCACCTTCTGCCCATGGATGGTCAGCACTGCAGCGCCGGCCGCGGCCAGGCTGCCCGTCAGGACCAGGGCCAGCATGAAGGGTTTCAAGCGCAGGATGCGGCTGTAGCTGAGCAGGCCGATGCCGGCAGCGAGCTGCACGCCGAATACCGCCCATAGAATTCTTTGCTGGCTGGCGATGGCTGCAAGCAAAGCCAGGACGCAGACGACGGCCAGCGCAAAGCGAGCACGCCGTTCCAGCCCCTGCCACGCCAGCACCGCCAATGGCGCAGCCGCTACGGCCAGTGAAGCAAAGCTGCCCACGCCGCCATGACCCGCGCTGTCGTTCCAGGAGCCCCTGCCCGCCCATATCACCAAAGCCCAGACACTGATGACTGTGACAGCGGACAGCACGGCCAGCGTCCACAGCCGCAGTTTCGCGCGCGAATGCGTCATGGCAAAGAAAGCGACAAAGGCAGTCATGGTGTAGCCCAGCTCGTTCTTGATTTCTCCCAGGCTGTAGGCAGGATCCACGGCATAACTGAGCGACAGCAAGGCCAGACCGGCCCAGGCCAACAACACCGGCTTGCAGGGAATGCGGGGCGTGTCCAGACGGCGCCACAGCTTGACTGCAATGATGATGGCCGCGGCCAGGCACAGCAGACGCAGCGCCACCGTTCCCGGAAAAGGCAGAATGAACAGCAACCCCACAAAGGGCAGCGCCAGCAGCAACTCGACAATCCTGACTTTCATCACATCACCTTGCCGGAAGCAGACAGCACTTCATCGTAAAGCCGCTCGGTCGCGCTGGCCACCCGGCTCCAGTCAAAGCGCCGCTCGACCAGCCTGCGTGCCGAAGCAGCGATTGCGTCCAGGGAATGCGGGACGCCCGCCGCTTTTTCGATGGCCCGTGCAATGTCCGCAGCAGAGGCCTGCGCGTCCAGGACCAGGGCATTGTCGCCATCCACCATGTACTCCGACATGCCGCCTTTCTTCAGCGCCATCACCGGCAGGCCTGCGGCCATGGCTTCTATGGCCACCATGGAGAATGGTTCTTCGAACCTGGAGGGCACCAGCAGCAGGTCGCCCAAGGCATAGATGCCGGGCACTTCCTCGGGCGGCACGGTGCCGACGATGGTGTGGGGTACCTTGGTCAACTGTTCCCGCAGGTCTTCGGCGTAGCGCACGCGCTCGCTCTTCTGGGCGCTGCCCTGCGGCCACTCGCCCACCAGCACCAGATGAAAACGCCCCGGATCGAGCCGCTGCATGGCCTGCGCTGCCATGTCCGGCCCCTTTTCCGGGGAGATGCGTCCGACGTACAACAGGATGAATCGGTCGGCGGGAATGCCATGGCGTGCGCGCATATCGCGCTGCGCCTGCGGGCTACGCACCGAGGCATGCGCCGCAATGTCCACGCCGTTGTCGAGAACAGTAAAGCGATCAGCGGGGAATTTCCGGACCGCATACCAATTGCGGATATAGCCGCTGCACCCCGCCAGCGCAGCGACACGCGTGTGCACCGCGTCCGTTTTTTCGTTATGCATGTGCAGGATGAATTTCGCGTCGGGCAAGCCGCGCGCCATGGCGTCTAAAAACTGCGGCGCGTTATGCACATGCACGATGGCGGGATGGATCGAACGGGCATAACGGATGATGCGATCGGTGTAGGAATACGGATCCAGCCGGCTGAGCTTGCGGAACAGCCGCTTGTACGCATTGCCCATGCGGATGCGCCGGTAGTGCACATGTCCCTGAATTTCGCTGTCCGGCCGGCCGGGATGAGGCACGCTGACCAGGTGCGGCTCGTAGCGTGACATCCTGTGCGCCACCGCATCCATCCATTGCTCCACCGCGGCTCCCTTCTGCGGCGGTATCGGATGAATTTCCTGGGACATGAGCAGGACTCGGGGCTTCAAGGGCCGCCCACCCTGTCCAGTTGGCTGCGCACCGCCGCCCATACTGCGTCCACCGTCAGGCTGCTCATGTCCTCCGCGGGCGCCTCCATGACCGCGCAGCGCGGGTTGTCCAGAGGCATGAGATTGCGGCCAGGGTAGCGCGGGTTGTAGAGCGCGATCATGGGAACGCCCAGCGCTCCGGCGATGTGCGTCGGACCTGTATCCACGCCGACATACAGGTCGAGCCCCTGCATGAGCGCGGCGCTCTGACGCAGGGCAAATTGCCCGGCTGCAACAGTCAGCCTGCCGGGAACTGCGTGCTGCAAGTCCGCGGCGCGCTTGCGAGCCTCTTCATCCCCAAGCAACAAAACATGCGCATGGGGAAACTGCGCGCACACCCGTCGGGCCAGTTCGGCAAAGTGTTCCAGCGGCCAGTCGCGGTGCGCCTTGGTCGGAAAGCTGAAAGGCTGCAGGCCTATCAACGGTCTGGCTCCCGCAGCAGTTTGCGACAACCAGTGCTGCATCTCGCACCGTTCCGCCTCGGTCACGACATAGGCCAGGCGCAGATCGCGGCAGCGTACCCCGGCGGCCTCCACGGGCAGCAGGCGCTCGCGCACGGCATGCAGTGAAGACTCCGGCGGCACTGCCACACGCGTCAGCGCCCGGGAATCCAGATCTGTGAATTCGGGGTAGTCAAACGCAAAACTGCGCTGCGCCACCCGCAGGCAATAACGCAGCAGTGCCGGCTCCCGCCCCCAGCAGAATGCCGCCTCGTAGGCCTGCTGCGGAAAGCGTCCGCGCAACCACGCGGAATGCTTGGTCATGCTTCCCAGCTCATCGATGAAATCCAGGTGACGCAGCACCGGCTCGCGCTGGGGATGAACCAGCACGGTGAGACTGCCCGCGGCCTCGCGCAGCGCACGCAGCGCCGGTGTCGCCAGCAAGGTATCGCCTATGCGCGCCACCACCACGGCACACACGCGGGAACCGGCGCTGAGCGCCACCGCGGTCATGCCTTGAGCACTCCTTGAAAGACCGCTTCCATGGCATCCAGCATGCGATCCATGGAAAAGCGTTCGCGTGCCTGAAGCAAGGCCGCCTGCCCCAGGTTTCGCCGCAGGTCCGGATCATCGCGCAGCCGCGCCAGCGCCGTCGCCAGCGCCTGGGCATCGCGAGGCGTGACCATCAGACCGGTTTTTCCGTCCTCGACGATCTCCCCTATCGCTCCCACCGGGGTGGAGATGACGGGCAGCGCGCAGGCCATGGCCTGCATCAGCGCCTGTGGCACGCCTTCGTTGGCATAGGAAGGCAGCACGAACACATCGAAGGCCTGCATCCAGTCAGCAACGTCCTTGCGGTTTCCGGTCATGCGCACCTGATCCTGCAGGCCGAGCTTCCGCACCTGCGCCTTTAGATTGTCCCGCCCGGGCCCGTCACCGACGATCACCAGCAGCGCCTTCGCATCCTTGAGCGCGGCCATTGCGTCCACCAGAAAACTGTGGCCCTTCCAGCTGCGCAAGGTGGCCACGATGCCGATGATGAAACGATCCTGCGGCAGTTCCAGCCGGGCGCGCGCCTGGGCGCTGTCGCCGGGCTGGAATGTCTCCAGGTCTATGCCGGTGGGCACCGAGCTCACGTGCTCCGCAGGCAACCCGGCCTCGCGCATGACCTGCTGGCGCAGGGCTTCGCCGGTGGTCACCACATGCGCCGCGGCACGACCGTACAGCCATCGCGTGGCGAAGTTTGCGGAGATAGGAGCCGATACATGACGCATGCGTATCAGCGGCGCGGCGCTGGGAAGCCCCACATTGGCCAGGGCCGCGAGCCAGCTGTCGGTGGAGCTGTGGGTGATCACCAGGTCAGGAGTCTTCCAGTCCAGCACGCTGCGTATGGCCGCCCAGCCTAGAAAGCGCTTCTTCTCAATGGGCACGGCAATGGCTGCCAGGCCGCGCGCAAGCGCCTCGGTGTAGATGGGCGCTGCCGCAGGCGCTGCAATCAGCACCTCATGGCCGCGCGCAGCCATGCCGGCGCTTTCCGCCAGCACGCGCAACTCCTGCCCGCCCCAGCCGCAGGATGACTCGGTATGGATAAGTTTCATATGGGTGGCAGGCATTTCATCGTATGGACTTTCATCTGTGCCAAAGGCGATTCAACGGCAACCGCGGGCGGCTCATGCCTGGGAGGCAGCGGCATCTTCTGCAAACTGAATGCGATACAACTTGGCATACAGACCGTCGCGCGCCAGCAGCTCGGCGTGGGGGCCGATCTCCACGATGCGGCCGCGCGCCAGCACGGCAATGCGGTCGGCGCGCTCTATGGTCGACAGCCTGTGGGCAATGACAATGGTGGTGCGGCCCTGCATCAACACGGCCAGCGCTTCCTGCACATAGCGCTCGCTCTCGCTGTCCAGGGCGGAGGTCGCCTCGTCCAGGATGAGCACCGGTGCGTCCTTGAGCAGAGCCCTGGCAATGGCCAGGCGCTGGCGCTGGCCGCCGGACAGCTTGACGCCGTTCTCGCCTATCAGTGTCTCGAAGCCCTGCGGCATTTCACGTATGAACTCGATGGCATGCGCGGCGCTCGCCGCCGCTTCGATCTGCTCGCGCGTTGCACCTTCCATGGCGCCATAGGCGATGTTCGCCGCCACGCTGTCGTTGAACAGCGCCACATCCTGACTGACCAGCGCGATGTTGGCGCGCAGGCTGTGCAAACGCAGGTCGCGCAGGTCCACTCCGTCCAGCAGCACCCGGCCGCTGCTGGGATCGTGAAAGCGCGGCAGCAGGGCAACCAGCGTCGATTTGCCCGCCCCCGAGGACCCCACCAGGGCCAGGGTTTCACCGGGCGCCACGGTGAGATCGATGGCATCCAGGGCAGCGCGCGTCGTGCCCGGATAGGTGAAGCCGAGCTTGTCAAAACGTATTTCGCCCCTGGCCCTTGCCATTTCCAGTGTGCCGGTGTCCTCTTCCGGCGGTTCGTCCAGCAGGCTGAAAACGCTTTCGGCCGAGGCCAGGCCGCGCTGCAGCGGGGCATTCACATCGGACAGGTGCTTCAACGGAGTCAGTAGCAGCAGTGTCGCCGTGATGAAGGAAGCGAACTCACCCACCGTGAACTGCGCCACCGAGGACTGCTCGATGGCGATGCCGATGATGATGGCCAGGGCGATGGCGGCGAACAGCTGTATGACCGGCGTGGTCAGCGAGGCCACGATGGCCTGGCGCATGTTGTAGCCACGCAATTGCTGGTTGGCACGCTCGAAGCGCCTGCCCTCGTAGCCCTGTCCGCCGAACACCTTCACCACTCTCTGGCAGGAGATCGACTCCTCCAGCACGTGGGTCACCTGGCCCATGGCCCGCATGGACTCGCTGCTCATGAGGCGCAGGCGCTTGCTGGTCAGCTTGATGACCACGGCCACGGCCGGCGCGATGATCAGCGTGATCAGCGTCAGTTTCCAGTTGAGGTACAGCAACAGGCCCAGCAAGGCGACCACGCGCAGACTGTCCTGGACCAGAACGGTCAGCACCGTAGTGGCCGCCGAGTTCACCCCGGCAACGTCATAGGCCACCTTGGACAGCAGGGCACCCGATGAATTGTTCTCGAAGTACGAGGAGGGGAGCCTCACCAGATGCCGGAACAGGGCGGTGCGCAGATCCAGGATGACTTTGTTGGACACCCAGGACATGGCGTAGGAGGACACATAGTGGAGCACACCGCGCAGCAGGAAAATGCCGATCAGCGCGAAGGGCATCAACAAGGCCATGCCTTTGTCCTTCTGCACGAAACTGCCGTCCAGCAGGGGCTTCATCAGCGCCGGAAACAGCGGCTCGGTCGCCGCGGTCAGCACCATGCCGGCGATGGCCAGCGCAAACACCTTCCAGTGCGGGCGGACGTAGGCCAGAAGGCGCCAATACAGCGCGCGACTCGTGGGTTTCGGCAATTCGTTGAGCCTGTTGGAAGACTGGGGGATTTTAACTGCTCTTGACTGGTCTTCCCCGTGCGAACAGCTGCTTAGCTCATCCCCAGCAAACGGCGGTACAGGCTGGTGAGCTGTTCCGCCGTTGCCTCGAGCGGAAAACGCTCGGCCAGCGCCCTTGCTTCTTCCCCCATGCGCCGCGCCTGCAACGGTTCCAGCGCGGACATGTGCCCGGCCAGGGCAGCGCCGTCCAGGGCATCGCAGGACCACCCGGTACGCCCCGGCTCCAGCAGCTCGGCCGCGCCGCATTGCGTGGAGGTGATGACCGGCAGTCCGCAGGCCATGGCTTCCAGCGCCGCATTAGGGAAGGGATCGTACAGCGCAGGCATGACAAAACAGTCGGCGGCGGCATACCAGGCGGCAATATCGCGCTGCGGGCCGGGGAAATAGACCTGGCCGGCGATGCCCAGCCGGCGGGCCAGCGCGTGCATGGCCGCGGCTTTGCGATCCCGGCCGACCACCACCACGCAGGCCTTGTTTCTGGCGCCTTCGTCCATGCGCGCGAAGGACTGCAGCAGCTGGGAAACACCCTTGCGCTCGAATCCGGAGCCCACCAGCAGGAACATCATGGAATCCGCGGGCACCCCCAGGCTGGCCCGCACCGATTTGCGCGCCTCGGCACGCAATCCAGGATGAAATTGGGCAAGGTCCACGCCGTTGTAGATCACCTGCAGCTTTTCAGCAGCCAGGCCGAAGTGCGCTTGAACCTCTTCCGCCACCATGCGTGAGTTGCAGATCACCGCCTTCAGCCTGCGGCTCGCGAACAGCCGGCGCTCGGCAGCCAGCGTGTAGCGGTGCCAGGGGCTGGCGCGCTGCGCCAGGCAGGCTGCCGTGCCCAGCACCCGCTCGCGATTTATCAGCCACTGCGCATGCACGCCGTCGCCGGCGCGAAAAATGTCGCAGCAGGCGATGCGCTCATGCGACTGCACCAGGTCGTATTGCCCGCGTGCAACCTCCCTGCAGGCCGCGCGGGCGAAGCTCCAGTCCCGCCAGGTGCGCCCTAAATAGAAGGGGTCGCAGGGCACCAGCCCGGCCGTGTCCTGCCCGTCCTGCCCCCCCTTCCATTGACGCGCGATCAGCGACAGGGAAATCGAACCGCCCGCCTGCAGTGTGGCAGCGGCACGCTCGATGAAACGCTCGGCGCCGCCAAAGGCGTTGTAACGCTGGCGGATCAGCGCGATCTTCACCGTCAGGGCTGAACGGCCGTGAGCGCGTCCACGGCTGCGAGGACGCGCTCCAGCGGCAGGCGGACCAGGCAATCGCTGACTTTGCTCCCACCGCATCCGTCAATGCCGCAGGGGCGGCAGGGATGAGCATCGGAGCTGACGATGCGGTGAGGCACCTGCCACGGGCCCCATTCCAATTCACCACTGGGTCCGAACAAGGCCACCACCGGCGTTCCCATGGCCGCGGCGATGTGCATGGGCGCCGAGTCCACACCTATGAACAGCCTGGCGCGCGCCGACAGCGCGGCCAGCCCCTTCAGGGACAGGCGTCCGGACAGATCCACCGGAGCGTGCTTGACGCCGGCGAGCACGGTCTGCACGAACTCACGCTCATCGCCTGAGGGCGCCGCGGTCAGCACCACGCGCTCACCGCGAGCGGCCAGGGCATCGATCAGCCGCGTCACCTGCTCTGCAGGCCAGCACTTGAACTGCCAGCGCGATGTTGGATGCAGGTGAATGAAGCGTGTCGATTGCAGTCCATGCGCCGCGAGCAGGGTTTGCACTTCGGCCTCGGCCCCGGTTCCGGGGACCAGTAACAGCCGGCGCTGATCAAGCTCCGGCTGCACGCCTATGCGGCGCAGCGCATCCAGATTCAGCTCGACCATGTGCCGGCGGGCATTCAGCGGCAGAGCGTAGCGGTGGGTGAAACTCTTTTTCCAGAACGGCGGCTTGTCGCGATACGCAGGCGCAATCGCATGACGGCAGTTCAGGGCACGCGCCAGCCAGGCGCCACGGCCGTGGTCAGAAAGATGGATCAGCAAGTCATAGCGCCGGCCGCGCAATTGCGAGAACAGCCGCCATTCCGCGGCCATGCGGGCGGCAAGACCGAGAGACTTCCATGCACGATCGATGCAGTGCACCTGGGCGATGGCCGGATGCAGCGTGAGCATGTCGCGCGTATCGGCATACACCAGCGCATCGATCTCCAGATGCGGCGCCTGCGCCTTGAGCACCGAGAACACCGGGGAGGTGAGCAGCACGTCGCCGTGATGGCGCAGTTTCACCACCAGGGCGCGTTTGAGCAGCGACAGGTCGATGCGATCTGCGGGTCCGGAAAACATGGCGGGCACATTAACAGAAAGCCGCCGCTCCAGGCTTGCGTCGCCCGGAGCGGTCAAGAACGTCAGCGGAAGCGATATGCAGCTGTAAGGCTTACAGAGCGCTCTGGCAGGGGATAGACCTCGTACAGGTCCCGGGTGAAGTTGCTCCGCACCGCGTAGTTGTAGTACTTGCGGTTGAACAGATTGTTGACGCCCAGGCGCACATCCCAGTCATTGCGCTCGTAGCTGAGCTTCACATCGGCGACGGTGTAGGCGGGAATCTGGGCGGCGAGATTATTCATCTCGTCGTTGTCCATGTACTGGCGTCCCACATGAGTCAGGCCGACATTCAGCTTGGTTGCAGCGGTTGCCGCCCAAGATGCGGTAAGACTGAACTTATGCCGCGGCACCAGGGGAACATTCTTGCTGGCTATGTCCAGATTGGTGCCTACTCCGGCATTTCCCGGCAGCACACCCTCGCGAAAGCGCGCCGAGGTCAAAGTATAGGCACCGCGCAGCACCCAGTCGGCGGCCGGCGACCAGCGACTCTGCAGTTCCAGACCCTGACGCCGCGAGGGCGGCATGTTGCGATTGCCCACGCCCAGGCTGAAGGGATCCAGGTGGATCTCATCCATGACATCGATACGGAACAGGGCAATGCGGTAGTCCCAGGACTGCCAGCGCTGCTCCAGGGCAATTTCCATGGGACGGGCACGCTGCGGCCGCAGGAACTGGAACTGCTGCGCAAAAGTCACCGCGCTGAACTCGTAGATCTCGTCCACATTGGCGAAGCGGAAATTGCGGCCGGCACGTCCGGTCACCGCCGTGGCCGCATTCACCTGGTAGCGCAAACCGAACTCGTAGGCAATTTCGCCATCGCTGCGATCCGCTGCCGGCGCCGCCGACCCGAAGGCACCGCCCGGTGCAGTGGCGTCGTAGGTGTCGCTGGCACGAATCTTCTGCGTCTCGCTGCGCACACCCAGGTTGGCAATCCAGCTTTGGCTGATCTTCGCCGTGCCGTGCACGTAGGTCCCCAGATTCTCCTGGGTGGCGGCGATGCGATTGATGGGACGGCTGAAGTTTGCCGGGGTGTCAGACACGCGCCGCCGGTAGTCCCAGGAGTACCAGTCGGCACCCACCGTCCATTCCAGCGGAATCCCCATGGCCATATGTTCAATGCGCACCCTCGGGGTGAATGACACAAGGTTCAGCTCGGTATTGATATAGGTTGGAAAGCCGCCCTGCTCGAAGAAGGCGCGCTGATCCTTGTCGCGATAACCCAGGCCGATGTTGACGCCGCCCCAGCTGGTAGGCCGGTCATAGTCCAGCGTGGCCTGATTGCCGTCGCGGGACGAATAGTCCCGCGGCGTGCGTGCTCCGCGACGATCAGTGGAGTATTGGTCCAGACCGGTGCTGGGCCGTATCTGCCGGCCGGCGGGCAGGCGCAGTTCCTGCCGGTCGGCAGCCAGCTTGGCGCTCAACGTGCCGGATGCCAGTTGCCAGCGCGCATCGGCGGAGAGATTGCTTTGCTCATTGCGGTTGTTGGCGCGGTATCCGTCGGATTTGAAGTCCCGGGCCGACAGGGCAAATCCAAAACGCTCGTTCCCCATCTGGCCGCTGAGGGCCTTGCCCAGGGTGCCGTGGCTCCCCACCAGGCCTTCCACCCGTACTTCGGGCGCGGCGTTGACCGGCGTGCGCGTGATGATGTTGACCACGCCGGCGGTCGCGCCCTCGCCGTAGAGCACGCCTCCGGCTCCGCGCAGGATTTCCACCCGCTCGATGTTAGCCAGGGGCACTGCGGCCCACTGTATGCCCGACTGGTCGATGTCATTGACGCGCCGTCCGTCTATCAGGATCAGCGTGTTTTGAGCGGCCGTGGCGCCGAATCCGCGCATGTCGACGCTGGCTGCGGCGGCGTTGTTGCCGTAGAGATCCCGCGCCTGGATGCCGACCTGCTCGGCCAGCAGATCCGGCAGGGTGCGCGCCGGACTGCGCTTGATCTGCTCGGCGGAAATCACGGTCATGTTGACAGGTTGCTCACCGTAGATTTCCGGAAAGCGCGTGGCCGTGACTACAACGGCGTCGTCTGCTGCTTGAACATTCAGAACTGCAAATAAGGCGAGCGCGAGCGCGCTCCGTTGACAAGTGGCTTGCATTGCTTCTCCCTGGCCCGCATCCCCGCGGGACCTGAACGGTATGTAACGAAATGACATTCTTGAGAGGGGAGAGAACATGGGCCTGCAAAGAGCCATGCCGCCCGTCCGCGGAATGCCGTCTATCGTTTCAGGCCGGTCTCCGGGCTGGCGGGATCAGGCGCGCCGCCTTCCCATGAGCAAGTGCCCACAGTGGCTTGTTGACGCGCCCGCACACGCTTACCGTTGCGGGGGCAGCACAGGAATGGACAGCACAGCGGGCCATGGAACGGCTGCTGCACTGACTTCACCTGTTTCCCGTTTCACCCTGGGCGCAGAAGCGCACCCAAGGCACCTGTAACGAGCGCCGCTATTGTAACTGCTGTCAACGCTGCACTGGATTTGTGATCACGAATTTACATTGAAAATGGAACGTTAATTCTTGACTAGACAGGATTTTCCAAACTAACTATAGTGCCGCGATGGATATGGAACTATCCGTCCTGGAGGACAAAATCAGGCAGGCCATGGACCTGTGCCGTCGCCTGCGCGATGAGAACCGGCAACTGCGCCAGGAACTCGCCGATGCAGAAAGCCTTCGCAAGCAGCTGTCGGAAAAAATAGACGGCGCCCGCGATCGCCTCGAAGGCCTGCTGCAGCGGATCCCTGAGTAAGCACCGGCCCGATCCGGTCGTCACCTCTTCCCAGATCATGACCATCAAAGCCAAGCCCCTGGATATCGCCATCATGGGACGCAGCTACAAAGTAGCCTGCGCCGATGACGAACGCGAAGGCCTGCTTGCTGCAGTGGCCTATCTCGACGGCAAGATGAACGAGATCAAGGCAGCCGGAAAAGTCGCCAGCGTCGAGCGCATTGCCGTCATGGCGGCCTTGAATATCGCCGATGAATTGCTGCAGGCGCGCAATGGAAAAGCCGCGCAGGCAGGCTTTGACTTGGAAGCGCTCAAGCGTAGAATCAAATCGATGCAGGCTGTGCTGGATGAGGCTCTGGTTCCCCAGGAACGATTGCTCTGATCCACAGGATCGCCTGAAAGCTTTCCCTGCGATGTTTGCCAAGGTCCGTAGATTCTTGAACCAACATTGCTGACCCAGGTTGCCACCCGTGTACCACTGTTGTGCGCGTCCCTCGTTCCCTGAACGCAGCCGGATGTACCTGATGTGACCGGAAGGTGACCGTCTTGAACCGCTTATTGGTTCAGGATCAGGGCCTAGCGGCATTCGCGGGGATCTCACACCGGAAAACGCAGGCCATGCCTGCGTTTTCCATTTTTACGATTGCGACGGCACCTACATGAAGCACTGGCTGATGAAGTCCGAGCCTGATGAATTCGGCATTGACGATCTGGTGAAGGCACCCAGGCAAAGCACACCCTGGTTCGGTGTGCGCAACTACCAGGCGAGGAACTTCATGCGCGACCAGATGCGCGTCGGCGACCTGGTGCTTTTTTATCATTCCAGCTGCCCCGAGCCAGGTATCGCGGGAATCGCGCAGGTGTCCTCCACCGCCTATCCCGATGACACCCAGTTCAACAAGAAGAGCAAGTACTACGATGCCGCCGCCAGCAAGGAGGCGCCGCGCTGGATGCTGGTCGATGTGAAGCTGGTCAGGAAAGCCCCTTTGGTATCTCTGGCCGAATTGCGCCTGCATCCCGAACTGGAAAGCATGCGCATACTCCAGCGCGGCAATCGCCTGTCCATCACGCCGGTGGACCCGCGCGAGTGGGAATTCATCACCAAGAAGCTGATGAAGAACTGAGGCCGGCGGCAATGTCCACCTGACCCCGATGAAACTGCAGAACGACACCTTGATCAGGGCACTGCTCAGGCAGCCCACGCCCTACACCCCGGTCTGGCTGATGCGCCAGGCCGGGCGCTATCTTCCGGAATACAACGCCGTGCGCAAGACAGCCGGAAGCTTTCTTGCGCTGGCCAAATCGCCGGCACTGGCGACAGAAGTGACCCTGCAGCCTCTGGAACGGTTTCCCCTGGATGCCGCCATCCTGTTCTCCGACATCCTCACTGTTCCAGACGCCATGGGTCTGGGTCTGTATTTCGCCGACGGCGAGGGACCGCGCTTCGAGCGCCCGGTGCGTGATGCAGCGGCGGTGGCCCGGTTGGCCGTGCCTGATCCGCACCAGGAGTTGCGTTATGTCATCGATGCCGTGGCGGAAATCCGCCGCGCGCTGGCCGGGCGGGTCCCGCTGATCGGTTTCGCCGGCAGCCCCTATACGCTGGCCTGCTACATGGTCGAAGGAGGCGGCAGCGCGGATTTCCGCAGGATCAAGACCATGCTGTATGAACAACCGGCGTTGTTGCACGGCATCCTGGAGGCCAATACGCGCGCCACCATCGCCTACCTCAACGCGCAGATCGAAGCCGGCGTTCAGGCGGTCATGCTCTTCGACACCTGGGGAGGCAATCTTTCGCATGCGGCCTATCGCGAGTTCTCCCTGGCCTACATGGCGCGCGTGATCTCGGAGTTGAAGAAGCAGCACGAAGGTGAGCGCATACCCAGTATCGTATTCACCAAAGGCGGCAGCCCGTGGCTGGAGTCCATTGCCGCCACAGGTTGCGATTGCATAGGCCTGGACTGGACCGCCAGCCTGCACGACGCACGCCTGCGCACCGGCAATCGCGTGGCGCTGCAAGGCAACCTGGATCCCATGGCCCTGTTTTCCTCACCTGAGGCAATCAAACAGGAAGTGGCACGCGTCCTTGCCGACTACGGCCAGGGCCACGGTCACGTATTCAATCTCGGGCACGGTATTTCGCAGTTCACGCCACCCGACTCGGTGGCTGCACTGGTGGAAGCGGTGCACAGTTTGAGCCCCATTCATCATCTTTCGGCCGCCTGAACCACAGCCTTCAGGCTCTTGCATCGCAGCATGATGCAATTGCGCGCGAGGATGCGGGAAAGGCACTTATTCACAATGCACCCGTTTCCCCCGCGACTGGCGCGGACTTTCAGGGGTCTCCCTCGGGAAATTCATTAATAGGCTGATTAAATTGATATTTATGGCCTGCTGCGAAATGAGGCAGGGGAAATTTTTCTTTATTTTGAAAATAGTTACAGTGGCATTGCCAAACCTGCCCACAGATTTATCCACAGTTTTTGTGAAAAAAAACTAAAAGCGCTTTCTTCATAGCAACTTAACCAGTCCTCTCGCGAAAACACTTGAAGCAGCATTCACCTGCATCCGGGATCAGCATTGCGCGTGTGGCGCTCGATGTGCCCCTGCCGCGCCTGTTCGACTATCGAGCCGACGACCTGAGCAGCGATGACATCGGTGCGCGTGTGCTCGTGCCGTTCGGACACAGCCGCCATGCCGATGGAAATGAGCGCGTCAGTGTGGGCATCATCGTGGAACTGGCCGTGACTTCGGAAGTCGCGCCGGAAAAACTGAAAGCCGTGATACGCGTTTTACGGGACACACCGGCATTGCCGCGTGACTGGCTGTCGCTGACACAGTTTTGTGCCGGCTACTATCACAGGCCGGTGGGCGAGATCATGCATGCAGCCCTGCCTCCGCGCCTGCGAACGGCCAGGCCCGCCCCAGCGCCGGCTCTGTGCTATCGGCTGGCAAAACCGGTCGAGGACATCCTCGCCGCAGTGCCTGCACAGGCCAGACGCAAGCGCATGCTCATCGAATCCTGGGCGGAACGCGTGTTCGACGATGCCGCGCTCAAGGCCATGTCGGCTGCTGAACGCTTGCTGGTGCGCGAAATGCTCGGCAGTGGCGACGCCATTGCTGTATCTCCGTCGCGGTCCGACGCGGGCTTCACCGAAGAGCACGCGCTGACAGCAGAACAAGCCACCGTGGTCGCTGACATTGCCGCCACCGCAGGGCAGTTTGCCGTGCACCTGTTGTTCGGCATTACCGGCAGCGGCAAGACCGAGATCTACCTGCACGTCATCGCAAAGACACTGGCCGCCGGATACCAGGCGCTGGTGCTGGTGCCGGAGATCGCGCTGACCCCGGCATTGCAATCAGCCTTCGCCGCACGCTTCCCAGGAGCAAGAATCGTCATGCAGCACAGCGCCATGGCGGAGATGGAACGCGCCCGTGGCTGGCTGGATGCCCAGCAAGGACAGGCCGACATCATCCTGGGCACACGCCTCGCGGCCTTTGTGCCATTGGCAAAGCCCGGAGTATTCGTCATAGACGAGGAGCAGGACGCCTCCTTCAAGCAGCAGGAAGGATTGCGCTACAACGCCCGCGATCTTTGCATCTATCGCGCCCGTGAGGCCGGCATACCCGTGTTGCTGGTGTCGGCCACCCCTTCGCTGGAGACATTCCACCACGCCTCGACAGGACGCTACCGCCTGCACATGCTGTCTGCACGTGCCCATGCCAAAGCTGCATTGCCCGCGGTGCATCTCATCGACACGCGCAAGCACCCCACCAAACACGGGCTGAGCGAGCCGATATTGCAGGCCATCTCCGCGCGCCTAAGCCGTGGCGAACAGACCCTGGTATTTCTCAATCGTCGCGGCTTCGCCCCGGTGCTGGCCTGCCCGGCCTGCGGCTGGATTTCGGATTGCCCGGATTGCGCCGCTCATCTGGTGCTGCATCTTGCGGACAAACGCCTGCGCTGCCACCACTGCGGCCATGGCGAGGCCATACCGCGGCACTGCCCCAGCTGCGGCAACGCCGATCTGCAGCCCCTGGGCCGCGGCACGCAGCGGCTGGAGGTCAGCCTGGCCGAGCACTTTGCGCAGGCCCGCATCCTGCGCATAGACGGTGACAGCACCCGCAATCGCGGCAGCCTGGAATCCATGCTGGCGCAGGTGCACTCGGGCGAGGCCGACATCCTGCTGGGCACGCAGATCCTCGCCAAAGGCCATCACTTCGAGAACCTGACGCTGGTAGTGGTGCTCAATGCCGACGCCGGCCTGTTCGCCGCCGACTACCGCGCCAGCGAGCGCCTGTTTGCGCAACTGGAACAGGTGGCGGGCCGCGCCGGGCGGGCAGCCCTGCCCGGGGAAGTCTGGATACAGACACGCTTTCCCGGCCATGCGCTGTATCAGGCACTGGTGCGGCACGACTACGCCGGCTTTGCCGGTAGCCTGCTGGAGGAACGCCAGCAGGCGGGCTTTCCCCCCTATGTCTTTGAAGCCGCCCTGCGCGCCGAAGCCGCGGAGCAGCCCGTCGCCATGGCCTTCCTGAGCCAGGCGCTGGCGCTGGCGCCCAAACAGCGCGAAGGCATTACCCTGTTCAGACCGGTGCCGCTGGCCATGCCGCGCCTTGCCAGGCTGGAACGGGTGCAACTGCTCATGCAGGCCGAATCCCGACCCAGGCTACAGGCTTTCCTGCGCGACTGGAATGCCGCCATGGGGCAATTGCGCGCGACCGGTGTGCGCTGGCACATCGATGTGGACCCCACTGATTTTTGAACTGAAACAGGCGCGAAAGCGGGAAAAAACCAGCGCAGAGAAATGCCGGTGGGGGAATGCCGGGGTAGCGGGATACGAGCCGGTATAATACGTGCCTTTCTCCAGCGACCGCATCGCATCAGCACTGCAGCGGCCCGCCACCCTCCTCATTCATGTCCACCGAGATCAAGTCCCATCTCATCGAATTGCTGGCGCATGCCCTGGCCAAGGTGGCCCCGCAGCAGCCGGCTTCGCTGATCACCCTGGAGCGCCCCAAGCAGGCACAGCACGGGGACTATTCCTGCCCGGTGGCCATGCCGCTGGCCAAACTGCTCAGGCGCAAACCCAGGGACATTGCCGATGAGCTGGTGGCGGCCTTGCCCAGCTCCGAATGGCTGGCGCAGAGCGAAGTGGCCGGAGCGGGATTCATCAATCTTCGCCTGCACCCCGCAGCCAAGCAGCACCTGGTGCGCACGGTGCTCAGCCAGGGACAGCAGTACGGAAAGTCCGTCCGCGGACAGGGGCAACCCGTGGTGGTCGAGTTCGTGTCGGCCAATCCCACCGGACCACTGCACGTGGGCCATGGCCGCCAGGCGGCGCTGGGAGATGCCATTTCCGCGCTGCTGGAATCGCAGGGATACCAGGTGGCGCGCGAGTTCTATTACAACGACGCCGGCGCGCAAATCCACAACCTGGCGCTGTCGGTACAGGCGCGCGCCCGCGGCCTGGGTCCGGATTCGCCGCAATGGCCGGCGGACGGCTATCGCGGCCAGTACATCGTCGAGATCGCCGCCGATTACATGGCAGGCAAGACCACGGGCGGCGGCAGAGTCGATGAAGTCACCGCCGCGGGCAATCCCGACGACCTGGAGGCCATACGGCGCTTTGCCGTGGCCTATCTGCGCCGCGAACAGGACATGGACCTGCAGGCCTTTGGCGTGAGCTTCGACAACTATTATCTCGAGTCTTCGCTGTACAGCGAGGGCCGCGTGGAGCAGGCAGTCAATGCCATGGTCGCCGCCGGCAAGACCTACGAGAAAGACGGCGCGCTGTGGCTGAGAACCATGGACTACGGCGATGACAAGGACCGCGTCATGCGCAAATCCGACGGCAGCTACACCTACTTCGTGCCCGATGTCGCCTATCACATCACCAAGTGGGAGCGCGGCTACCGTCGCGCGGTCAATGTGCAGGGCTCCGACCACCACAGCACCATCACGCGCGTGCGGGCCGGCCTGCAGGCGACGGGCAGGCAGATTCCCGCCGGCTACCCCGACTATGTCCTGCACAAGATGGTCACGGTGATGAAGGGCGGCGAGGAGGTGCGCATCAGCAAGCGCGCCGGCTCCTACGTCACCCTGCGCGACCTCATCGACGAGGTGGGACGCGACGCCACGCGTTTCTTTCTGGTGTCGCGCAAGTCCGACAGCGAGTTCACCTTCGATGTCGATCTGGCCAAGTCCCAATCGGAAGACAATCCGGTCTACTACGTGCAGTACGCGCATGCCCGCATCTGCTCGGTGCTGCAGCAGGCCGGCATGGCCGACGCCGCCGGGGAGGCCGCACTCAAGGCTGCCGACCTGTCACTGCTCACCGCCGCGCGCGAGCTGTCATTGCTGCAGCGCCTGGGCGAATACCCCGAAGCGCTGGATCAGGCATCGCGCGAGTTCGCCCCGCATCAGGTGGCTTTTTATCTGCGTGAACTGGCAGGGGAATTTCACAGTTACTATAATGCCGAGCGGATTCTGGTCGAGGATGCCGCGCTTAGGCTGGTGCGTCTCGCGCTGATACTCGCCGTGCGGCAGGTGCTGGCGAACGGATTGAGTCTGCTTGGAGTGGGAACGCCGGAAAAAATGTAGTGCCCCCGGCAGGCACTGCGTCACCTCAAACACTGCGTCACCTTAAATATGGGCAGCACGTGACCAAAGACTACAAACCAAGGCCGGCAGGACGCTCCAAGGGCAGCGGCTTGCTGATGGGCCTGTTCATCGGCTTTCTGCTCGGACTGGGCGTTGCCGCCGGAATCGCCATCTACTTTTTCAAGAGCCCCCTGCCCTTCTCCAACCGCAATGCTCCGGTGAAGCCGGGGGCGGCCGGGCCCGATGCCAAGACCACCAAAAGCGAGGAAAAGCCGCGTTTTGATTTTTATCGCATCCTGCCAGGCCAGGAGGAACCGGTCACCGAGAAGCAGTTGAAGGATGCCGCCAAGCAAAGCGCGGCCAAGGGTGCCGTCGAACCCGCCAAGGACGTGTATTTCATACAGACCGGCTCCTTCCAGAATCCCGCCGATGCCGACAACCTCAAGGCCAAGCTGGCCTTGCTGGGCCTGGAGGCGGGGGTGGAGCCCACCAACGTGCCGGACAAGGGCACCTGGTATCGCGTCAGGCTGGGACCGCTCACCAACATCGACGAAATCAACCGCGTCCGCTCCCAGCTGGCACAGAACGGAATCGAAGGATCACTGGTCAAAGTAAAGCCGGCGCCCTGATCCATGCGCCCACTTCGAACAATTCGCCGAGGAATGCCCATGTCAAATCTGCTGCGCGTCGCCGTCATCCTGCTAACCACCGCCATGCTGCAACTGGCGCAGGCCCAGACCCCTGCCAGGAATGCCCCCTATCTGGAGCTCAATCCACCCCAGCCCACGGAATCGGCCGGCAAGATCGAAGTCATCGAATTTTTCTGGTACGGCTGCCCACATTGCTACGCTTTCGAGCCGGTGCTGAATCCCTGGATCAAGAAACTGCCCAAGGAGGTGGTGTTCCGGCGTGTCCCGGCCATATTCAACGAGCAGTGGGGCGTGGCTGCACGCGTGTACTACACCCTGGAAGCCATAGGCGAGGAAGCGCGCCTGCATACCGCCTTGTTTGACGCCATACACAAGGAAAACATGCGCATCACCGACGAATCGGCCATGGTCGCCTGGGCTGGAAAAAACGGCGTTGATGTCGAAAAGTACAAAGCCGCGTACCGCTCCTTCGGCGTCGAAAGCCGGATCAAGCGCGCCCAGCAGATGACCAATGCCTATCGCATTGACGGTGTCCCATCCATGGCGGTGCAGGGACGCTATGTGCTCTCCGCCTCCGTGATCACCGACCGCCAGGAACTGCTGAATGCAACCGATCAGGCCATCAGATTGGCCATGAAGCCCTCCGGAGCAGGCGTGGCCAAAGCTCCCGCTGCCAAATCCGGCACCGCCAAGTAATCCTGGCTTATTGCGTCCTCGCCGGACCCATCTGCACCAGCGGCAGTCCGGCGGCGCGCCAGGCCTCGATACCGCCGCGATACCAGTACACCTTGGTGTAGCCGGCGGCCGCCGCCCGAAGCGCGGCGTTATAGGACAGCCAGCACTGCGTGTTGACGCAGAAGAACACCACCGGCCTTTGCCTGTCGCCGCCGGTGAGCTTCTCCAGGAAGGCAGCCAGGCTGGACTGCAGCTCATCGATGAAGCTGGTTCCGCGACCGGCTCCGGGAAGCCAGTAGGCGCCAGGCAAGGTGCGGTGTCCATCCCCTGAGGCGACATCGATCAGCACCGGGGTGCGGACGGGCGCAGACTCGGCCTCAAGCAGGGCTTTCAAGCCTTGGGTGGCGATGGTGGCGACGTCAGGGGCAGTGCGCGGAGTCGGTGCGCTGTAGGGCGGCTGGCGCAACTGCGAGGTGGGTGCGACGCCCCAGTCCCGATCCTCTTCTGCCTCACTCAGATCAGCCGCGCCCGCGGACAGGCTCAGCGCCAGGACCGCAAAAAACAGATATCGCAGCAGCGTCGTGATTTTTTCGACCCTGTGAGCAACAGTTGTTTTTGGTAAATCCATCCTGCGCGCTATCATTCCCATCCTGGCACCGTTATCAACGCAAGCAACTCAAGCAACTTAAGGAATCCCGGCATGAATCGTTACTGGCATACGAGCCTGCGGCCTGCCGCGATTGTGCTGGCAGCCATTATGCTATTCGGCCTGTTGGCTCCGGCACAAGCCCAGAACAGGCTGCCGCAGCTCGGGCGCGAGTACATCCGCCTGAACCCGCCGCGCCCGGTCAGCACTGGAGCGCGCATCGAGGTGCTGGAGTTCTTCTACTACGGCTGCCCGATCTGCTACGAGTTCCAGCCGCATTTCTCGCGCTGGCTGTTCCAGGCCCCGGAGTATGTGGCGCTGCGCCGGGTGCCGGCGCTGTCCTCGGAGAACTGGGAGCCCTTTGCCAGACTGTTCTACACCCTGGATATCCTGGGCGAACTGAACCGGCTGCACTGGCCCGTCTACGACAACTTTCACTTCGACGGCGTCAAGCTCACCGACGAAAAAGTGATGACTGAATGGATAGCCCGCAACGGCATAGACCAGCAGAAGTTCCAGACCACGTACAACTCCGAGGACGTCAAAAAGCTGCTGGCACAGTCTCGCGATCTGATGAAGCAGTACGAAATCACCGGCGTCCCGGCCATCGTCGTGGACGGCAAGTACCTGACCTCGGCGCGCCTGGCAGGCGGCACCCGTCAGCTGGCGCAGGTTCTGGATGAGCTGGTCAAGCTGGCCCGCAAGGAACGTCCGAACTGAGCGCTGCAGTCCGCTATAGCTGATAACATTGAGCTTGGTTATCAGCCACAGAAGCCGATCTTGATTTAAATCTGATTACAATTCAACAATGTCTCGCCCAGGCAAGGTCCTGCTCAGGCAATGGCATAGCGCCGCACGCCGTCCTCACCCAGGCTGCGCGTGAGCCGGCCCTCGTAGTACAGCAGATGCATGTGCGCCATGGCCTCGCCCATGGCAATGCGCACCTCGCGCTCGGTGAGCGGACGGCGGAACAACAGCGGCAGCACGTCCGCGGCGGACTTGGGTGTTTCACAGGCGTGGACCAGCTCGGCCAGTTGCTTGCTGTGGTGGGAGCTCAGATAGGCGACGCGCTCGCGCAGACCGTAGAACGGCAGGCCATGTGAAGGCAGCACCAGGGTATCGGCGGGCAGCTTTGCATGCCGCGTCAGCGAATCCATGAACCACTGCAGCGGATTGGCCTCGGGTTCTATGGGCTGCACGCTGACATTGGTGGTAATGCGCGGCAGCACCATGTCGCCGGCAATGAGCACGCCCAGCTCGGCGCAGTAAAGGGATGCATGCTCGGGAGAATGGCCGTAGCCGATGATGACTTTCCAGCTTCGGCCGTTGATGCTGATCTCGCTGCCTTCGGCAATGCGGTTGTAGGCCACCGGAAAATCCGTGACGTCCTTGCTGTAGTGCGAGCGGAAATCAATGGCGTCGGCGGCCACCCTGGGATCCAGGCCGTTCAGGCGCAGCAGTTCTATGGTCTGGGTGCGGCGGTCCACTCCGTGCCCACCGAAGGCCGCGCTGCCCGACAGATACTCACCCTGGGTCATTTGAAAGTCGCAGCCCATGCGCTGCAGTATCCAGCCCGCGGTGCTGGCGTGGTCATTGTGGAAATGCGTGCAGATGAGGCGGTTGGCGCGGCGGCCGGACAAGGGGCCGTCGAAGATCGCCTCCCAATTGTCGCGGGTCTGGATGGAGACGAAGCCGGTGTCCACCACCACGAAATCATCGCCGTCATCGAGCACCCACAGATTGATGTGCTCCAGCGACTCGATGGGCAGGGGCATGCGCACCCAGTGCACACCGGGCGCCACCTCCTTGATGGTGGCGTGCTCAATCGGATGTTCCTGCACATAGCGGGGCGAAGGATCGCTGGGCGGTTTGCGCAACACCGCATTGCTTTGCGTGGTCATCGTCGATTCCAAAGGGATGATTGCGGCCGATGCCGGCACGGGAAGGCCGTTTCGCTGTCATTTTCGCAGATAATGCTTCTCATCGCCATTGCCGCACTGCGGCCCGCCCGGTGGCAGAGGCCTTCATCAACACGTCTTTATATCCGTACTGAGAACAGGGACATGACCGCAAACAGCAGCACATCAACCCTTTCGCCCTGCATCGAAGTGTGCCGGCTGAACGAGCGCACCGGACTGTGCGAGGGCTGCTGGCGCAGCCTGGATGAAATCAGTGCCTGGCGCAGCGCCTCCGAATCGGACCGGCGCGCCATCCTCAGGCGCGTCGCAGAACGCAGGGCGCTAGATGACGCCCCACCCGCTAGCCCTTGAGCGCCTCGGTCCTCAATGCGTGCCAGCGCGTGCGCTCGCTGCCGCGTATGGTCTGTCCCTGAATTCGGCTGTTGGAAATGCGCCCGTTGAACAGCAGCGTGTCCTTGCCGTCCTGTATGCGGAATGACACGTAGTCGCCCTTGAGAAAGGGGCGCTCGATGGCGACTTCCTTGCCGTTCAGCATGGCCTTGCCCTCAAAGTGCTGGTAACGCTGCGTCAGCATGAATTCGACATTGGCCAGGCCTGTGGTGGTGCGCACGCTGGAGCGCCAGTGACCGGCAACCTTCGCCGGCACGATCCAGAACAGGATCAGGCTGGCTTTCTCGAATCCGACCTTCTTTTCCGGGACCGGGATTTTCTTCGAGGCATCCGGTTCCCAATCGTCGATGCCGTAGTCGTGCGAAACGATGCGCGTGCCCGGCCTCAGCGCCAGCAGCGTGGGCTTGAGCACCGCGTTGTATTCGGGCAGCAGATACATGGTGACGACGCTGGCCGCGCCCAGGTCGGTCTGGAAAATGTTCTGCTCGAAGAAACTTGCCCGATCGACCACACCGGCCTTGCGCGCATTGTCATTGGCGAGCTTGACCAGCCGCGGATCGTAGTCCACGCCGAAGCCCCTGGCCTTGCGCTCCTTGGCCGCCGAAATGATGATGCGGCCGTCGCCTGAGCCCAGATCGATCAGGAAATCCCCGGAGTGGACTCCAGCCATTTCGAGCATGGTGTCGACGACGATCTTGGGCGACTGCACATAGGGCGT
>CAXNIK010000009.1:0-27707 GCA_964202115.1 Burkholderiales bacterium | reverse complement strand
AAAACAACCGGCGCAGTGAATTTCGAGCTTGTCGCCAAATCGCTCTACAAGTTCCAGAAGAAATCTCAGATCGGTTCCGCCATAGTGAATGCCGGCAATGTTGGGATATTTCTCGACCAGGGCTGCGAGCAGTTTGATGGGGGGCACGTAACCCGAGCTGTGGTGACAGGACAGATACAGGGGCAGGGAGGTAGATTCAATCACCGCAGAGTAAAAACGCTCCATTTCCACATAGGTCGGTTTCGCGCCATGACCAAGATCCAGTGAGTAGACCTGGGCCGCATCCATCCCGGCTTTCTCTGCGGACTGGAGAAATTCAATCACCTGGTCGGCGCTGTTCGGTTCGCGGCCTCCGGCCCGGCACGGTACTTTGCCTTTGAGCTCTTCCATTCCAATGGCAAACAGGCGATCCCTGTCTTCCTTGGATAGCAGGTAGGCGGCGCCCAATCCGGGGCCGGCGATGTAGACGGGAAGCCCTGCATCGCGCATGCGACCCAATTGCACCCGGAATGCTGCTTCATCGACATTGCCTTTAGCATCAAAAGGGGTGAGCGCAAAGCCGATGGCGCTGCGTTTGATCTGCTTGACTGTAGTTGTCATTTCTTTGCCTTCGTTTTATGTAAGCGAATCAAGCATGGACCGCAAACGGGTGGAAAGGCAAGTCAGTCGAGCCGAAACAGTCAGTCGAGCCGAAATCTGCTTTCTATTGCCCGCGCGGCACCAGCTGAATTTGCTTACATCGTGTCGGCGTCACTCTCCCTTGATGTTGTTGTCCTCGATGAACTTCTTCCAGTGCGTGATCTCGCGTCCGAGGATGCGACGGAATTCATCCGGCGTGCTGCCCACCGGCATGACGCCCAGCGTGTCCCAGGTCTGCATGGACTTGGGCGACTTCACGCCGCGGGCGAGCGCGGCGCTCAGCTTGGAGATCACGGCGGGCGGTGCCGTCCCGGCCCCGAGGATGCCGATCCAGCTCGGATACTCGTAGTCGGGTGCGCCCATCTCGGCGACGCTGCGCACTCCGGGCAGCACTGGCGTGCGCTGTGACTGCAGGATGGCCAGCACCCTGGTCTTGCCCGACTTGATGAGCGGTATGGCACTGGCCATGCCCTTGGGTGTGCCCTGGATGCGGCCGGCCATCAGGTCGATCTCCGCGGTGGAGGATCCCTTGTAATGCACCATGGTGAACTTCACGCCCATGGCATGCGCCAGCCACTCGCCGCCCAGGTGCAGCGCACCGCCCGCGCCCACCGTGCCCCAGTTGATCTTGCCCGGGTTGGCCCTGGCGTAGGCGATGTATTCCTCGAAGGTGGCGGCGGGGAAGTCCGCCGGAATGATGAGCACGTACACGTCGCGGATCATCAGGCTCACCGGCGACATGTCGCGGAGCAGGTCGTAGGGGATGTCCTTGTTGAAGGCCGGCAGTATGGCCACGGTGGCTGCGGCGAAGGCCACCGTGTGGCCGTCAGCGCCGTTGCGTATGACATGCTGGTTGCCGATGATGCCGCTTGCGCCGGGTTTGTAGTCGAGGATCATCGGCTGCTTGAATTCCTGCGACAGCCCATCCTTGAACACATGGCTCAGCCGCTCCGAGGTGGAACCGGGCAGGTAGGGGATGATGAGCGTGATGGGCTTGGAGGGGTAGTTTGCCGCGGGGTCCTGCGCCAGGGCCGGCGCCGTGGACAATATCGATACAGCGATCAGCGAACACGACAACAGTGACGACAGCGCTTTCATGGCAATCTCCCCTTGGAGTGCTTGTTGGATTTATGAGGCAGCGGCAGCCGGCAGTATCCCGCCTGGGCGCATAATCTGCACGACGTTTGTCTTTTGCACCGCAACAGAACGCAGGAACTTCGCTATGTCCACTGACTTCGCCCCCGACGAAGACTCACCCATCTCCTACATCCAGCGCACCCGCGACTGGTACCTCGCGCTGGGTTACGGCAATCCCTATCGCTGGGCACACTACATCGACGTGCCCTTCCAGCCGCTGACGAAGCCGCTGTCGCAGACCACAGTCACGCTCATCACCACCGCCTCACCCTTCGATCCGTCCAAGGGCAATCAGGGGCCGGGCGCGCCCTACAACGCTGCGGCGAAGTTCTATGAGGTCTATTCCGGCGACACCGCCAAAGACCACGACCTGCGCATCTCGCACGTGGCCATCGACCGCAAGCACAGCAGCATGGAGGACAGCGGCTCGTGGTTTCCGCTTCCTTTGTTGAGAGAGGCCGAGCGGGCAGGCCGGATAGGAAAGCTGACCAAACGTTTCCACGGCGCACCCACCAACCGCAGCCAGCGACACACCATAGATATTGATGCGCCGGAAATCCTCAAACGCTGCCGCGAAGACGGCGCCGAAGCGGCGGTGCTGGTGCCCAACTGCCCGGTGTGCCACCAGACCATCAGCCTGGTGGCGCGTTACCTCGAAGCCAACGGCATCGCCACTGTCATCATGGCCTGCGCCCGGGACATCGTCGAGCACTGCGGCGTGCCGCGCGCGCTGTTCAGCGATTTTCCGCTGGGCAATGCAGCGGGCAAGCCGCATGACAGGGAGTCGCAGCGGTTTACTTTGGAAATGGCATTGCGCGTATTGGAGTCGGCGCCGGCCGCGCGCACCACCGTGCAATCTCCGTTGCGCTGGAGCGAGAGTCATGAATGGAAGCGCGACTACAGCAACATCGCCCTGGTCGCGCCGGAGGAGGTCAAAAGGCTGCGCGCAGAGATGGATCGGGGGAAGGAGATTGCGAAGGGGTTGCGGGAGGCGAAGGCTTAGTTTGTCATTCCCGAAAAAAATGGGGTCAGGTCTTGCTTTTTGCCGCAAAAGGCAAGACCTGACCCTTTCTTTCTCAACGGCCTTCTCGGGAATGATGGATTGGAGGCTGTAGGACAATTCATGAAGTCCGTGTTGACTCATTCACATATGACTTACACCGAAGCCAGCCTCTCAACCGTATCAGGGTATCGAGCCACCATCCGAATAAGCAGTGATGCCTGGGCGTTGGGTTTGGCGCGTCCTTGCTCCCAGTTTTCCAGCGTGCGCTCATTGGTGCGCAGGTAGCGGGCGAATACCGGCCGGGAGAGGTTCAATTTCTCCCGAACCCGCACCAGCTCCTTTGCTGTCACGAGCGGCGCAGGTTTTATTTCAACCGCATGGGTGCGCAAGGTTCGTTTGCCTTCGCGTCCGGCCTTGAGCGCATCGAATCCTTCGGTCAATTCGGCAAATACATTGCGTTTCATGGGTGACTGCTTGCTTTCAATTTTCCTGCTGCCCACGCTAGAAGGCGGGCAAACGCAGGTAACTCAACGAACAGTATAAATATACGTAACCTGCGTATAGTATGCAATACAAGTCTGATCACCCGCTTTCGATCTTCATCCGGTACATTGTCATAAGCACCGCAGAAAGCCGTTGGTATGCTTGCTTACAGATCGCCGGAGGCATTCACATGAGCCAGTCCCTATCCACCGAGCTGGAAATCCATTCACTCGAGCTGAGCTTGCTGCGGCCCGAAGCCCGCGATTCAGACAATGCGGCGCAGTTGCTGGCCGATGACTTCGTCGAGTTCAGCTCGTCGGGCCATATGTTCAGCAAGGCCCAGGTCATCGAATCGCTCAAGACCGACCCGATGGCGCCGCGCTCGGTCGATGACATGAGGGTCAAGCTGCTGACCGCCGACATCGCTCTGGTGACCTACCGGGCGTATTACAACCAGCAGCCGGCGGCGGCGGGGTCTTTGCGCAGTTCAGTATGGATGCGCAGGGACGGACGCTGGCAGATGGTTTTTCATCAGGGCACGCTATGCCCCGGCTCCATATAGCGGGCTTCTGAATGCACCTTGGGCTGGCCGCTGTCTGTATCGATACAGCCTATTATGATCGATATTCTATTTGTATCCGCTGTGTAATAGCATATACAGATAAATTGTGATCAGACCATCCCTGCAGGTCAAGCCTAAAGTTCCAGCGGCGAAACCGGCAGTCCCAGCCAGTGACGTCCCACCATTTCGTAGTTGGAATGGCGCGCCTGGATGTGCTGGGTGATCACGTGCATGTCCTGGAAGTGGCGCTGGATCAGGTTGCTCTTCAGCACGGCTGATGCACCGGCGGCGTTGTAGATGATGTCCACCGCCTGGCTGGCCAGGCGGATGCCGTGGGTGATGGCCAGGCGCAGTTCGGCGCGCCGGTCCTGGCTGGTGGTGCCGGTGGCGTTGACTTCGCTCCACAGGTTGCCGACCGCCTCCACCAGCAAGGCGCGGCCTGAGCGTATCGCCGCCTCGCACTGGCCGACGTTGAACTGGATCATGGACTGATCGCGAAGCAGGGCCTGCATGGCACGCGGCGTTTTGGCTCCGGCCAGTTCACAGAAGGTTTCCAGGCAGACCCGTGCGGTACCCAGGGCGACCGCCGTGTCGCCCACTCCGTAAAGCAAGGTGGGCAGGATCTGGTACAGGGGGCCTTTTTCCCGCGGCAGATCGTTGCGCATGTAGGTGCGCTCTTCGGCCACGAACACGTTTTTCACTTCGACGTGATTGGTGCCGGTGCCGCGCATGCCGTTCACGTCCCAGGTGTCGATGACCTCGGCCTCGGCAATGGGCACCATGAGGTAGCGTGACTCGGGCTTGCCGTCCTGGTCCAGCCTGGGCTGGTCGTTCTCGAATATCTGCGAATACGCCGCCATCCACGAGGCGTGCCGGCAGCCGGTGCTGAAGCCCATCCGCCCGGTGACGCGAAAGCCGCCCGGCACCACCACGGCACGAGTCGAGGGCATGGGGGTGTTGCACACCACGCTGCGCGGGGTGCCGACCCAGATGTCCCGGGAGATCTCCGGCGACAGGCGCGGCGATCCGAACGCAGCAAATACGCCGCCCTGATTGATGGTCCACGCGGTGCTGGCATCGGCCTTGCCGAGTTCTTCCATCACCGGCACATAGTCGGGCAGCTCCAGCTCCAGCCCGCCCAGGGAGCGTGGCAGCAACATCTGGTAGAGGCCGGCATCGGCCAGGGCCTCGAACAACGGTCGTGGCAATTCCCGCCCGGCGTCGATGGTGTCGGCGTTGGCGCGGATCAGCGGAGCAAGCTTGCGTGCGGTGTCGAGTGGAGAGGGTGTCATGGGGTCCGTTGGTTTCATGGAGTCCGATATCGCGTGAATGGGAACTTCAGCTCTTCTTTATTATCAACGCATCCACCGCCAGTATCCGTCCGCCCGAGCAGATCAGCGGATTCACATCCAGCTCGGCAATCAGATCTTTCTGATCGTCAGCGAATTCGGCCAGGCGCACGATGACCTCGGCCAGTTTGTCCTGATCCACGGGCTCGGCGCCGCGAAAGCCTTCGAGAGCCTTCTTGCCCTTGAGCTTGCCCAGCATGGCCCTTGCTTCGGCCTTGGTGACAGGTGCGAGCTCCGCCGCGGTGTCTTTCATCAGTTCCACCAGCACGCCGCCCAGGCCGGCGATGATCAGCGGCCCGAACTGCGCATCGATCTTCGCCCCGATCATGATTTCGGTGCCGCTCGGAATCATGGGCTGCACCAGCACGCCGGTGATACGCGGCCTGGGCGAGAGCTTGAGTGCATTGGTCATGACCGCCGCGTAGGCGCGCAGCACCTCTTCGTCCGTCCTGACATTCAGGCGGATGACGCCGGCCTCGGTCTTGTGAAGGATGTCGGGCGACTCCATCTTGAGCGCGACCGGGAAACCCATTTTCGCCGCGGCCTTGACCGCGTCATCGGCTGACTGCACCAGTTTTTCGAGGACGACCGGCACGCCGTAGGCTGCGAGCACTTCCTTGGCCTCACGTTCGCTGAGTACGGTATTGGGCGAGGCAGCGATGAGTTTCGCGGTCTTGTCCCTGGCGTCGGCGGGAGAAAGCCGGATGACCTTGCGCGGCCCGTTCCTGTCCTCCTCCAGGCGCTTGTCATCGCGCCAGTGCCAGGCGCGGATGGCCTTGAAGCAGGTGTCCAGGTTGAAGAACCAGGCCAGGTTGCGGTCACGCTCGACTTCGGCCGTTCCCGGCCCGCCTATCCAGCCGCCGACAAAGGGCAGGCAGAAGGGCTTGCCGTGTTTCTTCGCCAGCGTGCCCAGGTGCTGGCGGCGCTCGGCGGTGCGGCCGCTCACGGTGACCTGCGGGTAGACAAGGGCACCGTATTCCGCGTCGGCCAGCATGGCATCGACGGTGTTGGTCAGGATCTCGGGCTTGGCATTGATGGTGGTGGTGACATCGCAGGGATTGCGGGTGGAGCCGTACTCGGGCACGTTGGCCTGGAGAATCCTCAGCGTTTCGCCTTGAGGTTGCGGCAGGTCGATGCCGAAGGCCTCGGCCATGTCTGCTGTGGCGATGCCGCCGCCGCCCGAGCTGGCAATGACGCCCACGCCGCGCGCCTTGGGACGGCCGGCCTTGGACAGGAAGGAGCAGGTCTCCATCAGTCCGGACATGCCTTCGATGACGATGATGCCGGCGCGCTCGAAAGCCGCCTTGTAGGCTGCGTTGGAGCCGGCCAGCGAGCCGGTATGCGACATGGCGGCCGCCGCGCCTTTTTCGCCGGTGCCGAGTTTCGCGACCACCAGCGGCTTGTCGGCCTTCCAGGCGATCTCCGCAGCTTCCAGCAGCATGGAGGTATCCGACATGCCTTCGAATATGCAGGCGATGGCATTGCAGGTGGGATCGCCGGCGAGGTAGGCGATGTTGTCGGCGATGTTGACGTCGCAGGAGTTGCCGGTGGCGATGGCGTGGCTGATGACCACGCCGTTCTCCGAGGCCTGCACCATGCCGAAACCCAGCGCCCCGGACTGGCTGACGATACCGATGCCGGCGGGATGGGCCATGCCGCCCTTGGGGCTGGTCTGCGTGAACGACACCACCGCCATGGTGGAAAAGTTGGCAAAGCCCATGCAGTTGGGGCCGATGATCTTCATGCCGCTGTCGCGGCCGATGGCGGCCAGGCGCTCCTGTGCCGCGATGCGATCGGGTTTGCCGGTTTCGGCATAGCCGGCGGCGAATACCACCACGCTCTTGACACCGCGATCGGCGCATTCCATCACCGCGGCTTCGATGGCTTCGCGCGGCACCGCGAACAGCACGCAGTCCGGCGTCTCCGGCAGTGCCGCGATGCCGGGGTAGCAGGGCGCATCGCCGATGCGCTCGTACTTGGGGTTCACCAGCAGGATGTTGCCGCGGTAATTCTTCAGTTGCGCCAGCGCGCGCTGCCCGGGCGATCCCGGCGTGGGCGACATGCCGTAGATGGCGATGCTGCGCGGGTTGAAGATGTGCTGTTGTTCTTCGTAGCGATATACGGCGCGGCGTACTGCAGACATTGCCTGTCCTCAGATTGAATTGGAAGGCCGCCCGCAGATTGGGTTACGAGCCGCTGCATGTGCGGCGTTCTGCTGTGTGGCGGGATGCGTTTATTATGCCACCATGCCTGCTGCTGCCGGATTGCTGTTCAAGCTACGGCGTGCATGCCTCAGAAACGTGACCCGTCGGAAAGTTCGACAGGGTCATCTCCAGGGAGAGTGGAATATGAAAAAAAGCATCTTGAACATTATTTGTGCGGCTTTCGCCACGGGCGTCTTGCCGGCGGCAGCGCAGGACGGGCCTGCCTTTCCGGTGAGGCCGGTGCGTATCGTCGTCGGTTTCCCGCCCGGGGGCGGCACCGACATCGTCGCGCGCGGCGTGGCCTCCCGGCTCACCGAGCTGTGGAAGCAGGCGGTGACGGTGGACAACCGGCCGGGTGCCGCGACCATCGTCGCCACCGATCTGGTGGCGCGTGCGCCGGCTGACGGCTACACCGTGCTGCTTGCATCGAGCAGCTTTGCCATCAATGCCGCCTTCGGCAAGAAGCTGCCCTATGACCCGCTCAAAGATCTGGCCGCGGTCACCCAGACGGCGTTCCAGCCCTACGTCATCGTGGTCAATCCCAAAGTGCCCGCCAGGACGGTGAAGGAATTGATCGCGCTGGCGCAGGCCCGGCCCGGCAGTCTCAATTACGGCTCGCCCGGCGCGGGCAGCGGCGGCAATCTCGCCGGGGAGTTGTTCAAGCTGGAGACCAGGACGCAGATGGAGCACGTGCCTTACAAGGGCGCGGCCCAGGCGCTGACCGATATTCTCAGCGGCCAGATTCAGGTGATGTTCCCCACCATCCTGGCGGTGACCGGGCAGATCAAATCGGGCGGCATGCGCGCCATTGCGGTGACCAGCGCGAGGCGGTCTTCGGCGCTGCCCGATCTGCCCACGGTGTCGGAGTCCGGGGTGCCCGGATTCGAGGCGGCTTCCTGGAACGGCATCATGGCGCCCGGTGCCACGCCGCCGGCCATCATCGCCCGGTTGAACCGGGACATGGTGCAGGTGATCAAGTCACCCGAAGTGCGTGACATGCTGGCGGCCGATGGCGCCGAGCCCATGGGCAATACGGCCGAGGAATTCGGGCGCCACGTGCGCAACGAGATCCAGAAATGGACCAAGGTGATCGCCGCCGCGGGCATCAAGCCCGACTGATCAGGTCCGCATCAGGCCTAGTCGCCGCCTTCCAGCTTGATGTTGGCGGCCCGGGCAATCCTGCGATAGCGCTCGATTTCCTCAAGGACGAATTTCGAGAATTGCTCGGGGGTGTTGCCCACGGCAAAACCACCTCCCGCTGCAGCCAATGCCTTGATGACATCGGGTTCGCGCGCCACTCTGCCAAACAGCCTGCCCAGCTCGGCTACCACGGCGGCTGGCGTGCGGCCGGGCGCGAACACGCCTATCCAGGACGCGTAGTCGTATCCGGCAATGCCCTGTTCCTGCGCGGTGGAGACGCCCGCAAGCAGCGAGGAGCGCTCGGCATTGCCGATGCCCAGCGCGCGGATTTTCCCGGCCATGACCAGTGACGCGTAGGTCGCCACGGTGCCATAGCTGATGTGCAGGCGTCCCGCCAGCAAGTCCGGCGTCAGCGCTGCGGCCGACTTGTAGTGCACATAGGTGACCTTGCTGTCGTTCAGGGAGTGCAGCCATTCCGCATTGAGATGGGGACTGCTGCCGGCGCCTATGGTGGCCACGTTGACGGCCATGGGATTGGCCTTGGCGTAGGCCAGATATTCGGCGATGGTCTTGTAGGGAACGTTGTTGTTGGCGACGATCACCGTGGGGCGCTTGCTCATCAGCGAGACGGGAGCGAGATCCTTGATGGGGTCATAAGGCAGTGATTCGTAGAGGGCAGCGGACGCGGCAAAACCACCGGCAAACAAACCGAGTGTATGGCCGTCCGGAGCCGATCTGGCAATGAAGTTATTGGCGATGGTGGTGCCGGCGCCGGGTTTGTAGTCCACCTGGACCTGCTGTCCTGAGTATCGCGTGATCTTCTCGCCGTACATGCGGGCCTCAAGGTCATTGGAGGCGCCGGGCCCGGTGGTGACGATCAGCGTGATGGGTTTCGAGGGGAAGGAGGCCTGGCTCCAGGCTGGGCTGCTGACAGCCGCCGTCACCAGCAGAAGCAATGCTGCAGCCTTGATGTGTCGCATCTTCTTCCTCCTTGATGGCTTGACTTCAGGCTACTCGTCTTCGAACTTGATGTTGTTGTCCGCCACCACTTTTTTCCAGCGCACCATCTCGGCGTCGATCAGTTCGCCCAGGGCTGCCGGGGTGCTGCTGATCAGTTCGTAGCCTTCGCGGATGGCGCGGGCGGACGCTTCGGGGTTACGTGTATAGGCGCCTATGGCCGCGGCAAGCTTGTTGATCGCAGCCGGCGGTGATCCACCGGTGGTGAGTACGGCGCCCCAGGATGAGTAGTCGTAGCCGGGCACGCCCAGCTCGGCGACGGCGGGCAGGTCGGGCATGACTCTTGAGCGCGACGCGCTCAGGTGGGCGATGGGGCGCACCTTGCCGGACTTGACGAAGGACATGGCGGCGAAGGAGGTCATGGGGCTGACCTGCACGCGGCCGGCGATGAGGTCGATGAAGTTCAGCGCATTGCCCTTGTAGTGGATGAAGGTCACCTTGGTGTTGGTGACGCTGGCGAGATAGGCACCGGCCATGTGGAAGGTGCTGCCCGCGCCGCTGGTGCCCCAGTTGAGCTTGCCGGGATTGGCCCTGACGTAGGCCAGGTACTCGGCAAAGTTGTGCACCTGCAGGGAAGGTGTCACCACCAGGAATACGCCGCGCTGGCTCAGCAGCGAGACCGGCGCGAAATCCTTGCGCGCGTAGGGCAGGTTGTCGCGCAGGGCGAAGTTGGTGGTGAAGCCGGCGCTGGCGATGAGCAGGGTGTGCGCGTCCGGCGCGGCCTTGGCGACGAAGTGCGTGCCCAGCGTGCCGCCTGCGCCGGGCTTGAAGTCCATGACGAAGGGCTTGCCGAGATTTTCCGTCAGGTATTGCAGCATGGGCCGTGCATCGGCTTCAGTAATGGTGCCGGGGACGAAAGGATTGATGAGGGTGACAGTCCTGGAGGGGTAGTCGCCGCCCGGGCTCTGGGCCAACGACGGGCTGGTGGAAAGCAGTGTGACGGCAGTAACCAGCAATGCATTTGCGAGCGCATGTGCCTGCATAATCGCTACTCCTCGGGCTTGATGTTGTTGTCCTTTACCACTTTCTTCCAGCGCGCCACTTCATCGGCGATGATGCGCCCCAGCACTTCGGGCGGGCTGCCGATCAGTTCGTTGCCGTCCCTGGAGGCCCTGGCGATGGCATCGGGATTTTTCGCATAGGCGGCCAGCGGAGCGTGCAGCTTGCCGATGATGGCCGGCGGAGTTCCGGTGGGAAGGATAAATCCCTGCCAGGTGAAGTAATCAAACCCTGGGACGCCTTGTTCCGCGACCGTGGGAAGATCGGGCAGGAAGGACGAGCGCTGCCCGCTCAACTGGGCGATGGGACGGACTTTGCCGGCCTTGATGAAGGGAAGCGCTGCGAACAGGCTCATGGGGCTGACATGCACGCGGCCTGCGGTGAGGTCTATGAAGTTCTGCGCATTGCCCTTGTAGTGAATGAACGTCACCCTGGCGCCGGTCAGGCCGGCCAGCCAGGCGCCGGTCATGTGGAAGGTGCTGCCTACGCCACTGGTGCCCCAGTTCATCTCGCCCGGATGCGCTTTTGCATATGCCAGATACTCGGTGAAGGAGCGTACCGGCAGCGATGGCGTTACCACCAGCAGGGTGCCGCGCTTGCTCAGCAGCGACAGCGGCGCGAAATCCTTGATTGGGTCGAAAGGCAAACTGTCATTGAAGGCCGGAGACGTGGTAAAGCCGCCGGTGACGTAAAGCATGGTGTGGCCGTCGGGTGCGGCCTTGGCGACGAACTGGCTGCCGATGATGCCGCCGGCACCTGGCTTGAAATCCATGACGAAAGGTTTTCCCAGGGCCTCGGTGAGCGGCTGCGACCACAGCCTGACATCGGCATCGGAAGGGCCTCCGGGTGCGACGCCCACGACGACGCTGACCGGCCTGCTGGGAAAATTGTCCGCGCGTGTCTGGGCCATGCCCGGTGCGGAGCAGAGGAACAGGGCGATGAGCAGCCAATCTGCTTTTCGCATTGGCGTCCTGTGGTAATCCTGCATGTTCATTCCTCCACCGGCTGGATGCCTGCATCCCGGAGCAGCTTGCGCCAGCGGCCGATCTCCGTCCTGATCATGGCGCCGAACTCGGCCGGCGTGCCCAGCACCAGTGTCGCGCCATCCTCGGTCATGCGTTTGCGCAGATCCGGCGCATTGCCCGCCTTCACCAGCTCCGCGCGAAGCTTGTTGATGATGGCTGAGGGCGTGCCGCCCGTGGTGCCCAGCCCTAGCCAGCTGGAGTAGTCATAGCCCGCCGCGCCCTGTTCGGCAAAGGTTGGAACATCGGGCAGGGCCGGCGAGCGCTGAGCTCCGGCATTGCCCACGATGCGCAGCTTGCCCGACTTGGCCTGGCTCAGGGCCACCGGTATGGTCTGCGTTGCCACCTGCACGCGCCCGGCGAGCAGATCGGTGAGCATGGCGCCGCTGCCCTTGTAGTGGACAAAGGTCACCTTGCCGTTGGTGACGTTGTCCAGCCACAAGCCTGCCAGGTGCAGCGACGCGCCCACGCCGGTGGTGCCGAAATTGAGCTTGCCCGGATAGGTTCGCGTGAAGGCGATGTATTCGGCCGGAGTGCGTATCGGCACGTCGGGATGAACCACCAGCATGATCGGCCTGGTGGTCAGCAGGGTGATCGGCGCAATGTCCTTTTCGGGGTCGTAAGGCAGGGTTTTGTAGAAGGACGGCGTGATGGCGAAGCCGGCGGTCACCATCAGCAGGACGTGCCCGTCCGCAGGTGCTTTTGCGACAAAATTCGCGCCCAGGGTCGTGCCGGCACCCGGCTTGTAGTCGAGTACGAATTGCTTGCCCATGCTTTCGGTCAGTTTCTGTGCGTACAGGCGCGCTTCCGTATCGGTTCCCCCGCCCGGGGACACCGGAATGATCATGGACACCGGCCTGGACGGATAGTTGTCCGCAGATGACTGGGCCAGAGCCAGGCCAGGGACACATGCAATGGCGAAGCAGGTAGCGGAAAAGGACAGTTGCCGGAGTTGCGGGACCATGAATCTGCGACATGTCTGCATTTCTTCCCCTCCTTGGGTTCAGAATTGAACTGCGATTCCTGCTGGCAACCGTCAGAGTATCCCGGTAATGAGTGCGCCGCTATTCTTCCGGTTTGATGTCGTTGTCCTTGACCACTTTCTTCCAGCGAGGCACCTCGCGAGCGACGAGGGCTGCAAGCTCTTCGGGCGTGCTGCCCACCAGCTCGTCACCCTGTGCGCTTGCCTTGGCTATGCCTTCAGCGGATCTGGCATAAGTCATGATGGGTTTGCTCAATTTGGCTATGACGTCCCTGGGCGTGCCTCCGGTGGCAAACAACGCGGCCCATGAGGTGTAGTCAAAACCCGGCTGGATCTGTTCGGCCACCGTCGGCAGGTCGGGCAACCAGGGCGAGCGTTGCGCGCTCAGGTAACCGATGGCGCGCACCTTGCCGGCCTTGAGCTGGGGCAGGGCGGCGTACACGGTCATGGGGCTGGAATGCAGGCGCCCTGCGGCGAGGTCCACGAAATTCTGCGCGCTGCCCTTGTAGTGGATGAAGGTCACCTTGATGTCTGCGGCGTTGACGAACATGGCGCCGACCATGTGGAAGGAGCCGCCCACGCCGGTGGTGCCCATGTTGATCTTGGCTGGATTGATCTTGGCATAGGCCAGGTAATCCTGGAAGTTCCTGGCCGGGAACGAGGGAGTCACCACCAGCAGCACGCTGCGCTTGGTGAGCTGCGACACGGGTGCGAAGTCCTTGATGGGATCGAAGGGCAGGTCGGGCATGAAGGCCGGTAGCGAGGTGAAGGTGCTGGCAACGAACACCATGGCGTGCCCGTCGGGTGGCGCTTTGGCGACGAAATTCATGCCTATCACTCCGCCGCCGCCTGGTTTGAAGTCGAGCACGAAGGGTTTGCCAAGAGCTTCGCTGAGCACCTGGGCCCACAGCCGAGCGCCGGCATCCGAGGAACTGCCGGGCTGCACCGGCACGACAATGACACCAGGCCGGGACGGGAAGTTGTCGGAGGCACGGCTTTGGGCCAGGGCTGAATTGCTGCAGACAGCGATGGCAGTTGCTGCAAGCAGAGTGGAAAGAAATGAGGACCGCTTCAGGCTGAAATGTCGCATGGCCGTTCTCCTTTGACTGTACCCTGGCATCGCGTGATGCTTTGCTGCCCGCGTGTCCATACGCCGGTCATGCCGACGCTGCATCGAGGCTTGCTTTATTCAGGAAAATACTAACAGCAGGTAGTAATGGAGTACCCAGCGGCAATGCTGGAATTCTTACATTGCAAGAAGATGCGACAGAGGTGCAGGCTGGAAGTGGCGAGACGCAAGCGCAGGCTTGCCCCGGCGCCATTTTTCCTCAGCCTGCAGGACGCTAGGTGAATTCCTTGATATTGCGGCTGATGAGCGCGGTGTCCACATCGCCGCTGCGGAAGGCTTCGCTGGCAAATACCTTGGTGAGGAAGGCGACATTGGTGTGCACGCCTTCAGCCCTGACCGACTTCAGCGCATCGACCATGCGATCGATGGCCTCGTCGCGGTCCTTGCCGTGCACGAGCAGCTTGGCCAGGAGCGCGTCGTAATAAGGTGACACGGTGTCGCCCTGGCGGAAGCCGCTGTCCACGCGTGTAATTGGCTGGTGCGGCGCCTTTGCCACCCAGAACTCCGACTCGGCGGGCAGGTGGAAGGTGCTGAGCGTCCCGGTGGAAGGCAGAAAACCCTTCTCCGGGCGTTCCGCGTAGATGCGCGCCTCCAGGGCATGGCCGTGCAAGGCGAGCTCGTGCTGGCGCAGTGGCAGGGGCTGGCCGGCGGCGACACGCAGTTGCCACTCGACCAGATCGAGGCCGGTAATCAGTTCTGTGACCGGATGCTCCACCTGCAGCCGGGTGTTCATTTCCATGAAGTAGAACTCGCCCGTCGGCGCGGCGATGAATTCCACCGTGCCCGCGCCGATGTAACCCACCGCCCTGGCCGCGGCGATGGCCGCGTCGCTCATGGCCTGGCGACGCCTGTCATCAAAACGAGGCGCCGGCGCCTCCTCTATGACCTTCTGATGGCGGCGCTGCAGCGAGCAGTCACGCTCGGCCAGATGCATGAAATTGCCGTGCGAATCGGCAAAGATCTGGATTTCGATGTGACGCGAGCGCGCCAGGTACTTCTCGATCAGCATGGCCTCATCGCCGAAGGAGGCCTTGGCTTCGCGCTTGCAGGCAGCCAGTGCGGCATCGAAGGCCTCGGGCGTTTCCACCACGCGTATGCCGCGCCCGCCGCCGCCGGCGCTGGCCTTGAGCATGACCGGATAGCCTATGGCTGCCGCTTCTGCCTTCAGTCGTCCCGGGTCCTGATCCTCGCCGTGATAGCCGGGGACCAGCGGCACACCGGCCTTGGCCATGAGCAGCTTGGATGCGCTTTTCATGCCCATGGCGCTGATGGCCGAGGCCGGCGGCCCGATGAAGCTGATCTTTGCGTCGGCGCAGGCTTCGGCGAACTGTTCGTTCTCCGAGAGAAAGCCGTAGCCCGGGTGCACGGCCTGCGCCCCGGACTGTTTCGCCGCACCCAGTATGCGCTCGATGGACAGATAGCTTTCTCGTGCCGGCGCGGGCCCGATGTGCACCGCTTCATCGCATACGGCGACATGCTTGGACTGGGCGTCGGCGTCGGAATAGACCGCGACGGTGGCAATGCCCATACGCTTGCAGGTGGACGCGACGCGGCTGGCTATTTCGCCGCGATTGGCGATCAATACTTTTGAGAACATGCTGGTGATCCAGGAAAGTACAGCGGGGAAAGTACGGCGATGGAGAGGCACTGAACGCGCAGTGATGCACGCACCGCGGGGATGCCCTCCCCGCGGCTCCCGTCGTTCAGGACAGTTTCAGCAGGGCAGCGCCTTCGGCGACGTTGGCGCCGGGCTCGCAGCAGACTTCAGCCACGGTGCCGGACACTTCGGCGACGACGGGGATCTCCATTTTCATGGATTCCATCATCACCACTTCCTGGCCTTCGGTCACCGTGTCTCCGACCTTGACCATGTATTGTTGTATGACTCCGGATACCGGGGACTCGACTGTTTTCATTCTGCTGCCTCCATTTAATTCACATTGTGCCCAACGGGCGTTTACGCCACCTTGACCTTGCGCTTCTCCGGCAATATCGGCTTGGTTCCGATGATATTGTCGTCGGTCAGTTTCTTCAGATCGGCATCGGTCAGTCCCAGCACCCCTTTCAGGACTTCCTCATTGTACTGTCCCAGGGTCGGCGCGGCGCGCAGTATCGGATAGGGCTTGCCGCCTTCGCGGAACGGTGCCGATGCCTGGTAGTGCCGGCCGAGGTATTCGCGGTCAATGAACTGCCAGAAGCCGCGGGCATGCAGATGGGGGTCTTTTAGCAGATCGGGTGAGGACTGCACCGCGCCGGCCGATACGCCGGCCTGCTGTAGTGCCATCATGGCTTCTTTCGGCGTACGGCCGTTTGTCCATTGCTCCAGGGCCCTGTCGATTTCGTCCTCGCGCTGCCGGCGTCCCGCGGCGTGCGCGAGTTGCGCATCGCGCGCAAGATCGTCGCGTCCTATCGCCTTGCACAGCGACTGCCACATGGCATTGTCGGTGGCTGCGACCAGCAACCAGGCGTCATTGCCCCGGCAGCGGTACACGCCATGGGGCGCGTGCTGGGGATGGCGATTGCCCCGGCGCGGCGCTACCTTGCCGTTGGCGGATTGCTCCAGTGCCGACACGGCGACGTGAGGCAGCATGCATTCCACCAGCGACAGGTCGACGAACTGACCCTGGCCGGTACGCTTGCGATGCAAGAGCGCCGTGAGCAGGGCGCTGCAGCCGTTCAGTCCGCCGATGGGATCGCCGCCGGCCGGATGAGTCTGCACGGGCAGGCCGCCGTCGTAGCCCGCGAGGGTGGGCAGGCCCGAGGCCTGTTCCAGCGTCGAGCCGTAGGCGCGCAGGTCCGACCAGGCTCCGGTGGAGCCGTAGGCCGACATGGACATCATCACGATCGAGGGATTCACTTCCACCAGGCGGTCGTACTCCAGGCCCAGCTTGCGCAGCACACCGGAGGAATTGTTCTCCAGAAGGGCGTCTGCTGTTTTCACCAGACCCTTGAGCAGTTCCACGCCCTGCGGCCGGGTGAGATCAAGGGTGATGCCGCGCTTGCCCCTTTGCAGCAGGTTGAAGCGCACGGTCTTTTCGTAGAGCACATCCTGGATGGCGTTGGGCGCCTTGTCCAGGCCGCGCCACCAGTCCGGGTACTGGCAGGCCTCCACCTTGATGACGTCGGCGCCCAGGTCGGCGAGGTGGCGCCCGGCCAGCGGCCCGGCCCAGCCCATGGACAGATCGATGATGCGCACACCGTGCAAGGGGCGCTGCGAGTCCGATGCGCGCTTGCCGGATTTGATCACCGAGGAGCGGCTCTTGCCCAGGATTTCGGCGCTGTGCTGGCCGGCCGAGGGCACACTGCCGCCATGCGCGGGCGGTGTTTTGGTCAGGTGAAAGGGCGTGCCCGGTGCTTCAACGGTGCGCCCGCCCGCCTGGATGGGCACGATGGTGTCGCGGTCGCGAAACACCTTCAGCTTGAGCAGTTCTTCCATGCTGGGCACCAGGCCGAAGGGCAGCTTGAGCTTGAGTCCGTCCTCGAACCATTCCATGGCGGTGCGCTGCTTGAAGATTTCGGCGAACTCTGCCTGCAGCTTCTGGCGCTTGGCGCCGCGGTCGGAGCCGAACATGAATTCTGGGTTGGTGCCGTAGTGGGGCCGGCCCACCAGCGCGCACAGATCGCGCCACTGCACCGCGGTGTTGGCGGTGATGCCGATATAGCCTTCCCTGCAGGGGAAGATGCCCAGGCCGCCGCTGGAGTTGAAGCTGTTGATGCCCAGGCGCGGCTCGGCTTGCGAATCCGGGGTGGCGTAGGAGACCTGCAACTCGGTGGAATTGATGTTGGCCTCGAACAGGCTCACCTCAAACTCGCGGCCCTCATCACCACTGAAGCGCGAGACCAGGGCAGCCATGACCGGAATGTAGGTGGCAAGACCGCCCACCACCGCAGACTGGTAATCGGGCGCCGCCAGGGGCGGGCCTTCTGCCGGGCCGATCAGCTTCACCAGCCCGCCTATCGCCCTGCATACGGCGTCGGATCCGCGGAATCCGGCGTAGGGGCCGGATTCGCCAAACCATTCGACATCGGCAATGATCAACTGCGGATATTTCTTTCTGAGTTCGTGGCGGTCCAGGCCGAGATGAGCGAGGTGCGCGTGTTCGTCCTGCTCCAGGCCATTGATCAGCACGTCGGCGCCGGTGAGCAATTCGTGAATTCTGGCCGTGCCGTCACGGCCGGCGTAATCCAGAACCACGCTTTTCTTGCCGTAATTGAGATAGGCGAAGAAGCCGCTGTGCCGCTCACCGCCGGCATCGAACAAGGGCGGCTCGCCGCGCATGCGGTCGCCGCCGGGCGGCTCGATCTTGATGACTTCGGCGCCGAAGTCGGCCATGAGGCGGCCGCAGTAGGCAGCTGCCGGGATGCTGCCTATTTCCACAACGCGAATATCGCCGAGGGACACGTCGTCCTCCTTTTTCAGCATTACATGCTGGTCTGGTTGCGGGCGGTCTGGGTCGCCCTGTTGCCACGAAGTATGGCACACCGGTACGGCCATGATGCTAGGCGAGCTCCATCTCCTGGAAAACCACCGCGCTCTCGCTCTGTATGCGCGCCGCTTCCTTCTGCATGAGCCTGGCGGCCATCTGGATATTGCGCTCGGAAAATTCCTCCTGCGAACCGCTTGCGCCGAGTGCCGCCACCGGACTGCCCTGGGCCGTGAGTATGGCCACGCCTATGGAGGCGCGTCCCGGTATGAGTTCGCCCATGCTCAGTCCAAAACCGTATTCGCGCGAACGCTTCAGCATTTTTTCGTAGTTCTTCATCGGTCGCGTGATGCCCGAGCGCAGTTGCATGCGATTTGTCTCCATGACGGCGCGCTGCTCGGACCGTGGCAGCGCGAGCAGCATGGCTATGCCCTGCGGGGAGGCCATCAGGCAACGGCGGGTTCCCAGGTCGTTGAACACCTGCAGTGATGCCGGACCGACGCGATCAATCAGCACGGTCTGGTCCTGCGAGCGCAGGTACAGGCGTGAGCCCCATCCCGTCTCCGAGGTGATCCTGATCAGGGACGGATGGCAGGCAGTCTGGAATTCATAGTAGGCGGGCAGGGTGACGGCAAGCTCGTACAGCGCCGGGCCGGGGGCGTAGCGCCGGTCGTTCTGCCGGCGCCGCACCAGGCGCATGGCCGAAAGGCGCGACATGATGCGCAGCACCGTGCTGTCATCCAGTCCGCTATGACTGGCCAGATCCGTCAGCCGCCATCCGGACTGCCTGCGCGTGGTCACGATCTGCAGCAACTTCATGGCCCGCTCTATGCTCTGGGTTCCGGCGTGAGCCTTGCTGTTCATGCTCCTCCCTGTCTCGGCTGCTTCTCTCATAATGTAAGAATTGAGAGGGCGAGTCAATCAGGGCGATGCGATCAGGGCGATGCGATGCGACAATGCATCAGCGGGAAGACGAGCGCTTCCTGGCCGGCCTGGTTGCGACCCGCGCCGCAACCAGGCCGCGGATGTTGGCCCCGAGGATTTCCGAGATCTTCCAGGCAGATGCGAGGACGAGGCCTTTGTATTCCGCCACGGCGTGCGGCGTGAAGCGATGCAGCGGGCCGGACAGGGACAGCGCACCCGCCAGGGAGTTGTCCTTGGCGAAAACCGGTGCTGATATGCCGGCTATCTCCGGATCGAATTCCCCGTATGCGACATAAGGCAGGGCGCGAAGCAGCCTGACTGCCAAGTCGTCAGCTCGAATGTCCCTGAAGTCAGTCAGCACGCGACCGGAGGATCCCATGCTCAATGGCATCACGTCCCCTTCAATGGCGTGGTGCCGAATGCTGCGCGGGGAGTTCTCCCGCAACAGGCACATGCGCTGATCGCCCTGCCTCACAAAAAAGGAGGCGCTTTCTCCCGTGACTTCGATGATGTGCTTGAGCACTGGCCGGATGTTGTCTGCCAGGCTGTAGTTGTGTTGAAAGACGGCCGACAGCCGCATCACTTCCGGGCCCAGGACAAACATCTTGTCCGGCCGGCGCTGGATCATGCGTGCTTTTTCCAGCGACTTCAGCAGGCGCAGAAGAGTGCTTTTGTAAAAACCGGTGCGAATGGAGAGCTCGTGCAGGCTCAGCGCCCCTTCCCGGGGTGTGAATGCCGAAAGTATCTGCATGGCGCGATCAACGGCTTCCACACCGCCTTCGCTTGAATCGCCTTTAAGCCTGTTTTCGCTTTGCTTGGGCATTTTGGCAGCCGGGATTGAGCATGATTGACAAATATCAGGTTTTCACCAAAACTTTGCCAGCCAGAATAACGTTCTGTCCAGCAGAATTCTACCAACAAGGACAGACAGGAATGTGATAATCACAAGGAGGATGTGCATGCGAGTTGCGCCAGGAAGGAGATATTTTCTCCAATCGTGGAATCTGACCTGCATCACCGTCACGGCATTGCTGATTTTCGCGTTGCCAGCAACTGTCCTCGCACAGGCATTTCCCTCGCGTGCGATCAGGGTGATCTGCCCTTTCTCGGCAGGCGGCAGCATCGACAAGCTTGCCAGACTGGTGGGCAAGAAACTGGAGGCCAGCTTCAACGTGCCGGTTCTGGTTGAGAACCGGGTGGGCGGAGGAGGGGTCATCGGCACCAAGGCCATGGTCGACTCCAGGCCAGACGGCTATACCATTGCCATCCTGTCCCCCGGTCCAACCGCCATTGTCGCGGCGCTGAATCCGAATCCGCCCTACAACATCGAAAATGACTTCACCTACATTGTGGCGCTGGCAAGTGTCGTAGGCGCCCTGGCCGCGGCTCCGGATTTTCCGGCGCGCAACGTCAAGGAACTGATCGACTATGCCAGAAAGAACCCGGGGAAGGTCACTTACGGCAGTTCCGGTGTCGGCTCCAGCACTCACCTGCAGGTAGAACTGTTCGCGCACGCGGCCGGCATCAAGATGGTTCACATCCCGTTCAAGGGTGCCAGCAATGGAGTGCCCGACGTACTGGGAGGTCATATCGCGACGTTGATGTCGACTCTTTCGACTGTCGGCACATTGATCAACTCGGGCAAACTGCAGGGGCTTTATGTCTTTGAAAGACAGCGCTACCCGACTTTCCCGCAGGTCCCCGCAGTAACGGAAGGCGTGCCTGCCTTTGACCCACCGGTCAACTGGTACGGTCTGGCTGGTCCCGCCAACCTGCCCGCGGCCATAACCGACCGGCTCAATCGCGAGGCAGTGCTGGCCATGGCCACGCCTGACCTCCAGAAGGAAATCGTTGCCGGCGCCTACAGAGTCATCGGCGGCAGCCCGCGCGACTATCAGGATATGATCCGCAAGGATGCCAGACTCATCGGTGAAACCGTGCGCTCGGCAGGAATAAAACTGGAATAGTTAACAGTTGGGTTCTGCAACTTGCGGCAAGAAGGGTACACATGAACAAGAAGGGGTACACATGAATTTGCTGTTCAAGCTGTGCGTGCTGTCCACATTCTTGCTGACGAGCAGCCAGGCTCTTGCACAGAACTATCCCGCGAAGCCGGTCCGCATCATCATCGCCTTCGCTCCGGGCGGTCCGCTGGAGATCGTGCGACCTGTGGCCCAAAAGCTCACCGAGGCACTGGGCCAGCCATTTGTCATCGACTACAAGCCCGGCGGCAATTCGGTCATCGGCGCCGATCACGTGCTCAAGTCGCCTGCGGACGGCTATACGCTGCTGACCTTTACCTCCAGCTTCACCATCAATCCCAGCACGCAGAAATCCCTGCCCTATGACACCAGGAAGGACTTTACGGCGGTCAGTTTCATTGCGCGTGGCGACATCATTCTGGTGGTGAACCCCGGCCTGCCGGTCAGGAACGTCAAGGAACTGGTTGCCCTGCTCAAGTCCCAGCCGGGCAAGCTGAACTTCGCCTCCAATGGCACCGGTACCGCGTTGCATCTCGCGGGGGAGATGTTCAAGGTGCTCATGGGGGTGGACATGACTCATGTTCCGTACAAGGGGGCCGGCCCGGCGACCATGGATGTGGTGGCAGGAAACGCCAATCTTGCCTTCATGTCCGTGCCGCCCGCGGTTCCCATGATCAAGGCCGGCAAGCTGCGCCTCATCGGTATTGCCAGCCTGAAGCGTGCCGCCTCCTTCCCGGATACCCCCACCATCGATGAGCAAGGCATCCCCAAGTTCGAGGTGGTTTCCTTCTATGGCATGACCGCGCGCTCGGACGTGCCCAAACCCATCATCGCCAGGTTGAACGATGCCATGCAGAAAATCCTGGTCATGGATGACATCAGGCAGGCGTTCAACAACAGCGGCGTGGATCCCTGGTACATGAAGGCGGCCGAGCAGCAGAGCTGGCTCGAGCAGGAAATGGAGAAGTGGCAGAAAGTCACGCAGGCGATCAAGTACCAGCCTGAGTGAAGCCATCAGGCCGGCTGTTCAACAAATATCCCAGCAATTCAAGTCGGAGGTGTGTGCAATGAATTCCCTCAACCAAGCGGTTCTGGAGAAAGCCCCTGTTCTGAGTGAGAAGGACCTCGTGGGGCAATGGCTGGCGTCGTTTGAGGCAGCGCTTCAGGGTGCAGATCAGGCGAAGGTCGCCTCGCTATTCGCCCAGGATAGCCACTGGCGCGATCTGCTGGCTTTCACCTGGTCGCTCACGCCGCGGCAGGGCGCCGGGGAGATCGCGGCCTTGATGGTGGAGAAGCAGGCCACCGCCAAGGCGCGCGGGTTTGCCATTGCCGAAGGACGCACGCCCCCGCGCCGGGTGCAGCGGGCCGGCTTCGACGTGATCGAGGGGATCTTCCGGTTCGAGACAGACATCGGTCGCGGCTTTGGCGTGGTGCGACTGCTCGCCGAAGACCCGTCGAAGGCTTTCCAGTTCATGACCAACCTGCAGGAGTTGAAGGGTTTCGAGGAAATGGTGGGCAAGCGCCGGCCGACCGGGGAGGCTTATTCGCGCAACTTCGGCGGCACCAACTGGAAAGACCAGCGCATCGCCGCGCAGGCCTACACCGATCGCGAACCCACGGTGCTGATCGCCGGCGGCGGCCAGGCAGGCCTGAGCCTTGCCGCCCGGCTGAACATGCTGGGCGTGGATACCCTGGTCGCCGACAAGCACGAGCGCATCGGTGACAACTGGCGCAAGCGCTACCACTCGCTGGCGCTGCACAATCACGTGGACGTCAACCACCTTCCCTACCTGCACTATCCGCCGAACTGGCCTTCGTATCTGCCCAAGGACATGCTGGCCGACTGGTTCGAGTCCTATGCCTGGGCGATGGAGATCAATTTCTGGACCGGCCACGAACTGGTGCGTGCCCACTACGACGAGGCGAGCGGGACCTGGGAGGCCGTGTTGCGCCGCGCCGACGGCAGCGAGCGCATCGTGCGTCCCCGTCACCTGGCTTTCGCCAACGGCCTGGTGGGTTTCCCGCGCCGGCCGGACTTCCCCGGGCTCAAGGACTTCAAGGGCGATGTGCTGCACACCGCCGAGTTCACCAACGGCGCCAACTGGCGCGGCAAGAAGGCCCTGATCATCGGCACCGGCACCAGCGCGCACGACGTGGCGCAGGACCTGCACTGCAACGGCGCGGACACCACCATCGTCCAGCGCGGCTCGACCACTGTAGTGAGCATCAACCCCAGCGCCAAACTCGTTTACGGGGTGTACGACGGCATTCCCCTGGATGATGCCGATCTTCTGGTGAGCACCAACACCCTGCCCGTCACCAGGTTGAACCTGCAGCGCATCACCGCGCGCATGGTGGAGCTGGACAGGAAGATGATCGATGGCCTGATCGCGCGCGGATTCAAGTGGGACATCGGCGAGGACAAGGCCGGGCACCAGATGAAGATACGCAGCCGCTACGGCGGCTACTACCTCGATGCGGGCTGCGCGCAACTGATCATCGATGGCGATGTCGGGTTGCTGCAATTCGAGCAGATCGAGCGCTTCGTCGCCGAGGGTGCGCTGCTCAAGGATGGCTCGGTCAAGCCCGCGGATCTCATCGTCCTCGCTACCGGCTTTGTCACCCAGCAGGTGCTGGTGGGCAAGTTGCTGGGCGAAGAAGTCGCCAAAAAGGTGGGCGAGGTGTGGGGCCTGCGTCCGGACGGCGAGATGAACAATATGTGGCGGCGAACTGCCCAGGAAGGCCTGTGGTTCGTGGGCGGCGGCTTTGCCAACTGCCGGGTCAACTCCCGGCACGTCGCCCTGCAGATCAAGGCGGTCGAGGAAGGTCTGTTGCCGAAGAAGCTTTGAGTTCCAGCAGGGTGTTCAGGTTTTCTTCACGATCAGCGCATCCACGGCAAGGATGCGCCCGCCCGTGCCGCGCATCAGGCGGAGGCGCTTACTTCCACAGCTTCCACCACGCCCCTGAGCGGTCAGAATCGCTTTTGAAGTAGGGGCTGTTGGGGAAATTCTTCAACATGACCTGGTTGGCGTCATCGCGCAGGTCGCTCAATCCCAGAGCGTCATAGCTTTTCACCAGGAGGAACAGCGCCTCTTCCAGGGCCGGGGTCTGCGGATAGGATTCCAGCGCGTACTTGGCGCGGCCGCTGGCCGCGACGTAGGCGCTGCGGTTGTAGTAATAGCGGGCCACGTGCACTTCATGCGCCGACAGCATGTTGACCAGGTAGCGCATGCGATCGGAGGAGTCCGGGGCGTACTTGCTGTTCGGAAAGCGCGCCCCCAGTTCCTTGAAGGCATCAAAGGCGTCGCGCATCGCCTTGGGGTCGCGCTCGGCCTGGTCCTGCTCGAAAAACTTGCCCATGAAGCCGATGTCCTGGCTGAAATACACCAGCCCCTTCAGGTAATAGATGTAATCGATGCTGGGGTGATTGGGATAGAGTTTGATGAATCGGTCGCTGGCGGCGATGGCCGAGGCGACGTCACCCTGCTTGAAATGGGCATAGGCCACATCCAGCTGCGCCTGCTGGGCGAAACGCCCGAAGGGAAAGCGTGTTTCCAGCTTCTCGTAGTACGAGATCGCTGTCGTATAGTTGGTCGAGTCCAGTTGCGCTTTGGCCTCGTTGTACAGGCGTTGTGCAGACCAGCCCGCTGTTTCGTCGGTCTTGTCGCCGAAAACGCCGCAACCGGACAGCAGCAGGGGCAAGAGCAAGGCGATAAAGGCTACACTTCGCTTCATGGAACACCACCCAAATGAGCACAGCGAGGAAGATGCCGATTATACCCCTGTGCTTGCAGGCGAAAAATCAGCCGCATCAACCGCGGACGCCGAACAAAGCCCCAAAAAAGTGCCCGCCGAACTGGCCGGACTGAGGCTGGACCAGGCCCTGGCGCGCATGTTCCCGGAGCATTCGCGCAGCCGGCTCGCGGCCTGGTTGCGCGACGGCCATGTGCTGGTCGAGGCGGCCATGGCCAAGCCCAGGCAGAAGATCTGGGGCGGTGAGCTCGTCACCGTGCTGGAGCCGCCGCCGGCCGAGGCGGGGGCCGCGGCTGAAGACATGGCGCTCTGCATCGTGCATGAAGATGCATACGTCCTGGTCCTGGACAAGCCGGCGGGCCTGGTGGTTCACCCCGGCGCTGGCAACTGGAGCGGCACGCTGATGAATGCCCTGCTGCACCATGCGCCGCAACTGGCAGGGGTGCCGCGCGCGGGCATCGTGCATCGCCTGGACAAGGACACCAGCGGCCTGCTGGTGGTGGCCAAGACGCTGGAGGCACAGACCGATCTGGTGCGCCAGTTGCAGGCGCGCAGCGTGAAGCGCGAATACCTGGCGCTGGCGCATGGCGTGGTGCGCGGCGATGGCAAGGTTGATGCACCGGTCGGGCGCGATCCGCACAACCGCCTGCGCATGAGCGTCAATTCCGGCAGCGGCGGCAAGGAGGCGCGCACGAGCTACCGCGTCATCGAGCGCTTTTTTGGGGCGACGCTGCTGGAGTGCTCCCTGGACACCGGACGCACGCACCAGATACGCGTGCACATGCAGTCTCTGGGACATCCTCTGGTGGGTGACCCCGTCTACCGCGCCGGGCGTCCCCAGCTCAGGCCAGCCGGTGCGGATGAGGCCGCGGCGGTCATGGCGGCGTTTGTGCGCCAGGCGCTGCATGCCGCGCGCCTGGCATTCATCCATCCGGATGGCGGCGCACCCATGAGTTTCGAGGCGCCGCTGCCGGCGGATTTCGCCGCGCTGCTGGCGGCGTTGAGGGAGACGGCACAGCCATGAGCCAGCCGGACGCCCTGCCGCCGCAGTGGATCGTGCCGCAGTGGCCGGTGCCCGGGCGCGTGCGCGCGCTCACCACCACGCGTGCCGGCGGCTCCAGCGATGGACCTTATTCCAGTTTCAATATCGGAACGGCGGTCGGGGACGAGCCTGCCGCCGTCACCGCCAATCGCGCCTTGCTGCGCTCGCTGCTGCCGGCCGAACCATGCTGGCTGAAGCAGGTGCACGGCACCCGTGTCATCGAAGCCGGCGGCGCACCTGAAGCTGCTCCGCCCGAAGCTGATGCCAGCATCACCCGTGCGGCCGGGGTGGTGCTGGCCATACAAAGCGCCGATTGCCTGCCGTTGCTGCTCGCCGAGCGCCAGGGCCGGGTGATCGCCGCGGCCCATGCCGGCTGGCGCGGCCTGTGCGATGGCGTCATCGAGAATGCCGTGCGCAGCATGGAGGTGCCCGGAGGCAGCATCGTCGCCTGGCTGGGACCGGCGATAGGACCCGTGTCCTACGAAGTGGGGGAGGACGTGTACCGCACCTTTGTGGACAAGGACGAGCACGCGGATAGCGCATTTATCGCGCGCCTTGCCCCGGGCAAATACCTGATGGACCTGTACGCGCTGGCCCGGCAGCGGCTGGCCCGCCTGGGCGTGGCCGAGGTCCACGGCGGCGGTTATTGCACCCTGCGCGAATCGGGAAATTTTTTCTCCTATCGTCGTGACGGCCCGACCGGACGCATGGCCACGCTGCTGTGGCTGGAGCCCTGAGGAACCGGCGCGCGACGACGGGAAGGTATACTTGGCTGCTTGGCTGCTTCGCGGCGCACCTGATCCGGATCACACATGAAAATACTCGTCACCGGCGCGGCCGGGTTCATCGGCTTCCATCTCAGCCAGCGTCTGCTGGCGCGCGGTGACGAGGTGGTCGGCCTGGACTGCTTCAATGATTATTACGATGTGTCGCTGAAGGAGGCGCGGGCGCAACGGCTGGCTGCGCATCCGGGTTTTCGCATGGAACGCCGCGACATCGTCGAGCGCGAAGGCCTGGCCGCGCTGCTGGCTGAGCAGCGTTTTGACGGCGTGGTGCACCTGGCCGCCCAGGCCGGCGTGCGTTATTCCATAGAGCATCCGGAAAAATACATCGAGGCCAATCTGGTCGGCTTTGGCAACATGCTGGAGTCCTGCCGCCAGTCCGGCGTCGGCCACCTGGTCTATGCCTCCTCCAGTTCGGTCTACGGCAACAATCACAAGGTCCCCTTCTCGGTGCACGATCCGGCGGACCACCCCATGTCGCTGTATGCGGCCACCAAGCGCGCCAACGAGCTGATGGCGCATACCTACAGCCATTTGTTTGCGCTGCCCACCACCGGCCTGCGCTTTTTCACCGTGTACGGGCCCTGGGGCCGGCCGGACATGGCCTTGTTCAAGTTCACCCGCGGCATACTGGCCGGGGAGACACTGCAGGTATTCAACCGCGGCGACATGGTGCGCGATTTCACCTACATCGACGACATCGTCGAGGGCGTGGTGCGCGTGCTGGACCGTGTGCCGGCCGCCGATGGCGATTACAGCTCGCCGGCCACCAGTCGCGCGCCCTTCCGGGTCTACAACATCGGCAACAACAGCCCGGTGCAATTGATGCGCTACATCGAGGTCCTGGAGCAATGCCTGGGCAAGAAGGCCAGGCTGGAACTGCTGCCCATGCAGGCGGGCGATGTGCGCGCCACCGTGGCCGATGTCTCCGACCTGGAGCGCGACGTCGGTTTCCGTCCGCGCACCACGGTGGAGGAGGGCGTGCGGCGCTTCGTGGTGTGGTATAGGGATTACTACGGGGCCTACTACGGCGCGCGCTGAAAAAGCACGCTCAGAAGAACAACCGTACTCCGGCCGAATACCATCTGCGTGCTTCCGGTTCGGCGCGTTGCCTGCCGCCGAGCACATCGAATT